>CAYNMU010000121.1:0-5549 GCA_964398395.1 uncultured Eubacteriales bacterium | reverse complement strand
AGAATAATGAAATCAAAATATAAAACAATCTGTAGAAGGCATAATACTTCTTTAACAATCGGTTCATCAGATTTGTGAACCCAATACTTATCAGGTAACTATGAAGTGCGCAGTATCCTACCCACATTAATGCTATTAACAAATATTTCATTTTCCAGTCCTCCTCAATTTTTGGTTAATTTGCTTGCCATTAGTCGGGTCACTCAGGGGAATTTCACCCCCACGTTCCTACAGAACCGTACGTGAACCCATTGATTCATAGAGGTCTTCCTGTTCAATCACAAAAGTATAAAAATATTTTTAATTACCATTACTGATAATCGGTTGCGATATGGCCGCCGGCTGGTCAGGTGAGGGCTTGCTTACCAAATATGCCCGCATTGTTGGCTGACGGCTCATTATTGGCAGATTTAAATTTTAATAATCTTTACTATGCTTTGCAAATTCTGACCTCTTCTCAACAAATATATACCTGTTGGCAAATTATCAAAATGAAGAATCGAGGCAGTGCTCAATCTTCCTTTAATAATGAGCCTTCCGTATACATCGGTAATAACAAATGCACTATTAATTAACTCTTTTTCTGCCTTGATCGTGATTATGCCATTTGTAGGATTTGGGAACACTGAAATGCCGGTTTTAGCAGCTTCATTGATTGGAACATTATTGGGAAAACTCTTCCAATGATAGGTTGTCAAAACCATCACACGGCCTGAACAACTATCATTTATAAGAAAAAACCTCAGAGTGTCATTTGTAACATTGAAAGTATACAATCCTGATACATAGTGACAAGGGATAGAAGAAAAATCATGAAGAGAAATATTATTACCGTTCAAAGAAAATGAAGAAACAATTTCGTAATTAACATTATCAGTACAGGATGATAAGGTATCATTTCCAAAATGTGCATAGTTAAAAAACTTACCGGAAGAATCATAAACTTTCCACGTGGTATTTTGTAATGTTTGTGAACACAAAAGGAAATTGTTTAATAAAAATAATAGAGCAATTATTAAATGGTGCTTTTTCATATACTGAATATTAAACCTCGTTAAATTGAAAAGAGTGATGAATTTGTTTTATTTTTATATTCGTCTGAATGCCATCAGGTTAAATTTGCCTATGATGCCCCGCCGGCAGCAGCATGTGCGGGCGATAGCAGGTCATATTTTCGATTTTCGTTTCCATGTTTAGTAGCCCCAACCTCTTTCCTTTCGACGGCTCCCCGCATTGCCGGCTGCCAGCTCGTTGTGCCCGGTAGTGAATTTATAAATCGCTTTATTTTTATCTCCCGTGCGGCTAAAATAATTCAAATCAACCCCCTTTTTAATATCCCGACTTGCCGTTGAAGTTGATATGTTTTTAAATACTTTCATGTAATCCATTCTTGTAAATTCTTGTTTGCCTTGACTCATAAAATATTCTAAGCGTTCAATATCAGTTAGAATTCGATTACTGAAATTAAGAATTTCATTCAATGAATTTTCAATTACCTTTAGCATGTATTCAATAAATTCGGTTGACTCGCCCTTTTTATCGCAGTTTGATAATACGGTGTAATAATCACCCTGGGATTGACTTATTAAGGTTTCGAAGGGCAAGAATTCAAAAACAGGATATTCGTTTAATAGAATGATTGTTTGCCATAGTCTTCCCATTCTTCCATTTCCGTCTAAAAATGGATGGATGAACTCCGTTTCATAATGAAAAACACAACTTTTTATCAGAGTTAATTCTTCTTCATCTTTTAAATAAGAAAATAAAGATTGCATTAATGATTGTACATTCTTGGCAGGAGGTGCATGATGAGCTACTTTTGACTCTTGAAAGATACCGACTTCTTCTGTTCTGTATTTCCCAGGATTCCCAATTAACTCTTTCATTAATAACCCGTGAGCAAAAAGATATGACTTTGAAGAATTCGGATCAAACGTTAAGAGTTTGTCATATACTTCAATTGCATTAATGACTTCTAGAATATCCTTCTTTGGGCCAATGACTCTTTTATTTTCAACTATTGCAGTTACCTGTTCTTGAGTCAGGGTATTTCCTTCAATTTTTAAGGATGAATGGATAGTTTTTATTTTATTCTGCTTTCTTAATTGAGGGGATGGCCTATTTAAAAAATTGGCTTTGACTTCACCAACCTTCTCTGAAATAGCAGATATTTGTTTTAAAATAGTTGACGTTATGTTGTAGGGTGGCTTCATTGATACTATCATTTGATACTACCAAAGTTAATGCTTTTATTTAAACGACCAAACCTTTCTCACTATTGGGCGCAACACTTCAGGATTTCACCTGCAAATTAAGAAAAAAATAAATGTAACAGTATAAAAGTTATTTAATTGCAGATAAATACGAGTTGAACGAAGACGCCTTCAAGGCAATGTTAAAGGCTATGCAAAAACAATTTTCATTTAGTTCTTGATGGTGTGCTTTATAGATGTTTTTACCGCAAGAGCAAATTTCAAGTTCGCCATCAAATGGTTCAAAAAAGTTTCATTGCACTTAAATCGTTACCTCATCATGAAGCCAAAACCAAAACTTTCTTATCGTTAACCCTGGTTTGATTTTCAACAACGCAGCATCATTCTGCCGGTTTTAATTTTTCAGATATGCGGCAGCGGGATAAAGTTTTTTAACATAAACCAGTGAATTCTCTTTAATGCAAAATTCGCTCAATCCAACTTCTGAAGCGGGATTTCCCCAATCAAACGTATAGCCGAGCCGGGTCCATGGATAATGTGTCCAATCAGCAAAATAGGAATCATAAATATTCTGGTTGAACCATATGACATATTTAGGGTCAGCGTTCGCCGGCAAATATGCGCTGGCAGTGTTATCATCAATTTCAGGATCTCCTGCCGGGCGATAAAGATCAGCAGGTTTCACCCAAAGTTCGACAATATAACTGTAGGTGTTTGAGGGCGGTAAGCCTAACAACTGGCTCATCCGCATAAGTGTATCGTTGTCTCGAATGGGAGAAGACAATATCCTGCTTTTCATTTGTTTGGGAAGAAAAACCCATATCTCACCCCAGGAATTAATCAATGAAGTATCCGAATAATATTCGGGATGCCGGTTGAAATTTCCGGCCAGCACATATTGTTCATTATTTATGGTTCTCCATTCCAACTTTGTGTTACCGGAATTGATCGCCCAAAGGGTATCGCAAATTTCAGAAGAATCGGCGGTAATTGCATCTTCAACAGAAGCCTGATATAGTTTTTCAAGGTCTGCCTTCGGATTCACGGGATCGCAAGGGGCATCTTTTTTACATCCTGAAAAGAACAGAATTGCCAGAACAGCAAAGGAATAAACGAATGATATTTTCATAATCTTTATATTTTGTTATTTGGCATTGGTGGCAAATAATACAGTATGTGCTAAATGTTTACGCTGTTCCGTAGTTATCAATCCTGAGCCATTTTCGTTACAACTCCACCTTTGAAATTGTAGAGTGTTACAAATGATTGAGAAGAAGCGCTGGCATTCTGTGGCGTTATGACTACAAATGTACGTTTTATAAGCAGAAAACTGTCAATTATAAGGTTAGCAAAAGGTTAACAAAGTTTCGGCTTGCTTTGGCTTCTCTCAGCAACCATCGCTCGGCACAAGAGGAAATGAATGTTTGTTTGGGTGTATCTTTTCCAAAAGCTGTTCAATCCCGGATCGTAAATATTAACCTTAATATTTATGGTTAACCGTAAAAATTCATATATTTGCCAATAATATCCCTCAATCATGGAAATCAATCGTTTATTAAAAACACCGATAATCAATGATTTGAAACAACTTAATAAAGTTGTTCTGCTATATGGACCCAGGCAGGCAGGAAAAACGACCTTGTCAAAAAATATAATTCAGGAGGTGGGTCTGAAAACCCTGATGATCAATGCTGACCAATCAAAATATATCGACGTTTTATCAAGCCGGGATTTGGGAAAACTCCGGTCGTTGGTGGCAGGTTATGAATTGTTGTTTATAGATGAAGGGCAACGAATTCCTGAAATAGGAATTAACCTTAAAATTCTTCATGATGAATTGCCGGAGTTAAAGATTCTTGTCACAGGATCTTCCTCCTTTTTACTATCCGGCCGGGTTTCAGAATCGCTGGCCGGGCGAAAAAAAATCTATACGCTATTACCTGTTTCCATGCAGGAGCTTGCCGGAATTTATAATCCATTCGAATTGAACGATCAACTTGAAGAGCGGTTAATTTTCGGATCCTATCCTGAAGTCATTAATACCGTGAACCACTTAGAAAAAGAAGAATACCTGCGCGACATATCCTCCTCATTTATTTTCAAAGATATCCTTGAGCTGGAGATGATTAAATATCCGTTAAAGATCAGGGAGTTATTGAAGTTACTGGCATTTCAGATCGGATCACAGGTTTCTATTCATGAACTTGGAACAAAATTGGGGTTGAATCGTGAAACAGTGGAAAGGTATCTTTTTTTACTTGAACAATCATTTGTGATATTCAAACTTCCGGCGTTCAGCCATAACCCAAGGAAAGAGATAAGCAAATCACAAAAATATTATTTTTTTGATACCGGCATTCGCAATATATTGATTGACAATATAAAGTCATTAAATGACAGGAATGATTCCGGTGCATTATGGGAAAACTTTATAATCGCTGAACGACGTAAATATTTACTATACAATCAGAAGAATTTCAGTTGCTATTTTTGGCGAACTTATTCCGGAACCGAAATTGATTATGTGGAAGAAATCAAGGCAGAATATTTTGCCTACGAAATCAAATCCGGGAAATCGAAAACAAGAATTCCCGTAAGTTGGAGTGGAGAATACGGTTCAAATTTTCAGATCATCAGCAAGGAAAATTATTTGGAATTTATATTGTAAGGATGCGGTATCTCTGACTTGTTTCAAATAAAATCAACTGTAAATGTACGTGCCAAAAACGAATAGCAGCCAATCAAAATGTTAGCACTGCTTCGGCTTGCTTCGGCTTCGCTCAGCAACCTTTGCTCAGCACAGGTTAAAATACCAGCAGGTAACTATGAAGATTTTTCGTCATAGTCTATTTCAATTTTTTTCAGGAATTCCAGATATTCCTCTTTAAAAATATTTTTGGAGCTGATGTTTTTCCTTATTCAGTATGTATTGGTATACTTGGCCGATTTGGGAATGTGCGTAGGAAAATGATCCAAATCCCTGCCTTGTAGGGCAAATACAACCTTAATGTAGATTTGCGAAAATGTTCCTGCCATACTTATATTTATTTGCGGCTCTCTGCGTAAAAACTCAGCGGTTCTCCGCGGTTAAGCCTTTTTTTATCGCAGAGTTACGCAAAGAAGACGCAAAGAACCGCAGAGTAATTAAATATCAGGTGCGCAAGCGGATAGTCATTTTGTTTTTAACACGAAATGATGCGGGGTCAGTCGTTTTAATTTTAGCAGATCATTTTTTGGGGACAGGCATTTTGGCAGAATCACCTTCCATCTGTTTAGGGCAGCATTTCATTGAACTGCCACATTTCATTGGACTGCCGCATTTCATAGTGCTATCTT
>CAYNMU010000120.1:0-5669 GCA_964398395.1 uncultured Eubacteriales bacterium | reverse complement strand
TATGGAAGAGGAGCTGAATGGAGTGCCACCAGCGGGGCAGGCTATCCTGCCAATGTTACAATCAACAGCGGTTCATCACTCGATCTGGGCAATGGCGGTACAGGCACTGCCCGCCAGATATCCGGCAACCTTACGCTTGATGGTGCACTGTATATGGATTATGGCTCCAATGATATGACACAGGCACTTACTGTATTGGGCAATTTCACGATCAATACTGCCGGTGCCCTGTCACTTTCCGATGCTCCGGGCGGGGACCTGATAATAAAAGGTAACTGGACAAGGAACGGCTCCGGAGTTCTGACTCCCAAAAGCCGTGCTGTCTTTTTCCAGGGAGGCAATGCACAAACATTAACAGGGGTCACTGCATTCGATTATCTGAATATGGGAAAATCGGGGAATGATCTTACATTGAATAATGATATTACTGTTAATAAAACGCTTAAATTCAGCGATAATACATCGGGCGGCAATTCAAACGGAGGTAGCATCATTACCGGTTCAAATTCTGTTACTATAGCATCCACGGGCTCTAATACAGGCGGTTCTGCTACTTCGCATGTCAGCGGAAAACTTGTCCAGGTATATTCAGCTGCAGGCACAAAAACCTTTATGATTGGCAAAGGCGGCAACTACAGGCCTCTGACACTTAACTATTCTTCTCTTGATAACCCTAGTACCGTGTCGGCAGAACAAACAGAAAGCACCTTGCCGGGATCACTTCCCGGAAATACAACGGCTACCCTGGCTCGTTACTGGACCGTTTCACAAACAGGAGGTACTACTTACAATTACAAGATAACATTGGATGGCACTGACTTTTCAGCCTCCGGCACGGCAGTAATGCTGAAGGGCGACGGAGCATCAAATTTGGCCTATGCAGTTACTACGCCAAATTATACAAATACAACCGGGTTCACCTCTTTCAGCAATTTCGGTTTGGGAGACATGTCTGCTCCGGCGGCCTATAATGTTACCGGCACTGGTTCGTTTTGCCAGGGCAGCGGAGGCCTCGCGGTAGGTCTCGACAATTCACAAACTGGAGTTACCTATGAATTATGGAAAGATAACATTGCCACAGGCGAGACAATGCCTGGTACAGGCGCATCGTTGAACTTTGGCAATAAAACAGAAGGCACTTATACCATTAAAGGTACAAATACCGCCGGGACAATAACCATGAATTCGAGTGCTGTTGTTACCATTATCCCTGCCGGGCTATGGACAGGTGCCGCGTTAGATAACGATTGGACGACCGCAGACAATTGGAATTGGTGTGGCGGAATTCCTACAGGGAGTACAAATGTGATAATCCCTTCAGGCAGTACCGTTCATGTTACCTCCTCTCCCGGTTCCTATGCCGAATGCAACAACCTCACCATCGGCAGCACTGCGATCCTTGTGATCGATGCCGGCAAGGCCCTTAAGGTGAACGGCACGATCACCAACAATAACGGCGCATCAGGCCTGGTCATCGAATCGGACGCCACTGGTACCGGCTCCTTAATCAATGGAACGGCTTCTGTTGACGGAACCGTTAAAAGGTATTACACGGGAAGTGCCTGGCACCTGATCTCTACTCCGGTGTCAGGGATACAACCGGATATTTTTGTTACACATTATCTGCAGAATTTTACTGAAGGTACCAATGTATATACCGATATTATACTAACCATCGGAGGGTTGAATGTATTCCAGGGATATGCTTTATGGAACACTAATACAACGCCCCAGGTAACATCATACACCGGGCCGTTGAACACTGGTTCCTATACTTCTGCAGTAACCAATTTCAACGAGGGATGGAATCTGGTTGGAAACCCATATCCAACAGCCATTGACTGGTTGGCAGTGAGCGGATGGACCAAAACCAATGTGAATGATGCAATTTACCTGCATAAGGATAATACAACCTGGGCAACATTTGTGGGCGGAGTTGGCGCCAATGGAGGTGCCCGGTATATTGCCAGCGGCCAGGGCTTCTTTGTCCGTGCATCGGATGCGGGTAGTTTAGCCATTGATAATGATGTAAAAGTTTTTCAAAATCCGACTTTCTTCAAGGAAACTATTCCGAATCTCATCCGTCTGCAAGCTTCAGGTAATGGAGCCACTGATGAAGCAGTTGTACGTTTTACACCTGAATCAACAGCAGGATTTGATGGTGATTGGGATGCTGTAAAGATGTTTGCAGCTGACGATGCCGTTCCCCAGATTTATATAAAGGGAAATGTGGTCTATACAATCAGCTCAGTTCCATCAGCGGAGAGTGTAAATGTTGGATTCCTTTGTGGCACCAATGGAGAGTATACCATTGCAGCAACGGAAATCAACAACTTTGAAGAGATCAATCTGGAAGATACCAAAACAGGCACCTTCACAAGGCTGAACGATGCAGCTTATAGCTTTACATATAGTACCAATGATGACCCGGACCGTTTCATATTGCATCTGACTCCTATGAGTGTTCCTGAACAGAATAAATCGGGAGTGCATGTTTATTCGCAGGGTCGGTCCGTGTATGTGAGCCTTCCTTCCGGCAACGGAGAGGTAACCGTGTACAACCTCATCGGGCAGGTAGTTGCATCCTCAACGCTCACCCATAAGCTGAACCGGATGGAACTCCGCAGCCAGGGCGTCTACATAGTAAATGTAAAAGCTGACGGAGCCACTTATTCAACGAAAGTAGTCATCAGGTAATTAAACAGATACGAAACAACTAAAAAACAAATCAAATGAAAAAGATCATCAACATAATTGCCGTAGCTATTCTCCTGATCGCTCCACTCGTATTATCTGCTCAAAATCCACCTCATCCCAATGGAGGTAACAATCCCGCTGGAGGAAATAACCCGGTTGGTGGTGGCGCCCCTATTGATGGCGGATTATCCGTCATGCTTGTTATGTGTGCAGCCTATTGCATGCGTAAAACAAAACAGCTTAATGAACTGAAATAACCTGCGTACTTATTACAAAAAGAGACTGTCTCAATAGTTTGAGACAGTCTCTTTTTGTTTTATTCAGATGCTGATTATAGATCATAATGCAACACTCTGAGCAGTCTATAGCCCTTCATGTAAGGGTTGGGGTGATGTGGTAGAGCTGGTTGTTAAAGAATTAAAATCTCTCAATAAGAAACATCATGAAATTAGTATGTTCATTGAACACTCCCCTGTCAGGTTGATTCCCTTCATATAATTGAGCACAGCCATGTTTTGAATTACTCAAAAAAGCTAACAGCCTTACAGCCCTCAGCCTTATTTTGCTGGTTGAGGAACAACTACTTATTGAAAATACTCCCGCATCCGTTCGAAGAAACTGCGGTCCTTTGAGTTTGGATTAGGCTTGAAGTTAGCGGAATGCATCAACTTCTCCATCATCTCCTTTTCCTGGCGGTCAAGGGAGCGTGGTGTCCATACATTAATATTAACGAGCAAATCGCCACGTCCATATTGGTTGAGTGAAGGAATACCTTTTCCTTTCAGCCTCAGGATTTTGCCGCCCTGGGTACCAGCTTCAACTTTTATACGAGCCTTACCTTCCAGTGTTGGTATTTCTATTGATGTGCCAAGAGCGGCATCAGGGAAACTGATATATAAATCATAAAGCAGATTGATGCCGTCACGCATTAATTCATCGTGCGGGGCTTCTTCAATAACAACGATGAGGTCGCCCGGTACACCTCCGCGGGCAGCAGCATTTCCTTTTCCGCTAACCGATAGCTGTATCCCTTCCGAAACGCCTGCCGGAATATTCAGGCTTATTACTTCTTCGCCTTTGGTGATGCCATTGCCGGCACAGGTAGGGCATTTATGAGTTATTGTCTGGCCTTCGCCGCCGCAGCTGGGGCAAACGGATGATGTTTGCATCTGGCCAAGAAATGTATTTGTAATACGGGTAACCTGGCCGGTACCATGGCATGTGCTGCAGGAAGAGAATGAAGAACCACTCTCTGCGCCACTGCCTTTGCAAACTGTGCAACTTAGATATTTATTAACTTTTATCTTTTTTTCGACTCCGGTGGAAATTTCTTCGAGCGTAAGCCTAACTTTTACCCGAAGATTTGTACCGTGGTTTACCCTCCGCCTGCGCTGTCCGCCGCCACCAAACCCGCCAAATCCGCCACCAAAAGCACCGCCAAATATATCGCCAAACTGGCTGAAGATATCTTCCATGCTCATGCCACCACCGCCAAAACCCTGGCCACCGTTTCGCATGCCATCATGGCCATACTGGTCGTACCGGCTCCTCTTTTCGGGGTTGCTCAACACTTCGTATGCTTCAGCAGCCTCTTTGAATTTTTCCTCTGACTCTTTGTTGTTGGGGTTTTTATCCGGATGGAATTTCAGTGCCATCTGCCGGTATGCCTTTTTAATTTCGGCTTCTCCTGCATTTTTGGGAACCCCCAGTATTTCGTAATAGTCGCGTTTTGCCACGTCAGGTTTTTTTTGCAGGAGAAATTAACTCCCGATAACTACTTTAGCATACCTTATTACTTTATCATTCAGCAGGTAGCCTTTTTCTACTTCATCAAGTACTTTGTTTTTCATATCCTCTGATGGAGCAGGGATATGCGTAATAGCTTCATGGAAATCGGTATCGAAAACCTGGCCCGAAGCATTCATCTCTTTCAAACCCTTTTGGGTAAGGATGTTTTTAAACTTGGTATATACAAGCTGAAGACCTTCTTTTAAAACAGTAACATTATCAGTAGTATCAAAAGCTTTTTGGGCCCGTTCTAAATCATCAATAACGGTAAGTAACGAAGTAATTACTTCTTCAGATGCTGTCCTGCTGAGGTCAATTTTTTCTTTGAGCGTTCGCTTCCGGTAATTGTCGAATTCGGAGAATAGGCGAAGGTATTTGTCATTTAGTTCATCAACCTTGTTGCGGAGATTATCAATAGTTTCTGCTGCATCCACTGTATTGCTATCGGCTGGTTTGTCCTGATTTTCTGTGGTTTTTCCAGCAACAGTTGCATCTGGTTTATCCTGATTATGTTTATTTTCTGTATGTTTTTTCCTGATCATCGGATGTTAAATCTATTTATATACCAGTAATAATGAAAAATCGTGGCTGTTTTTGCAAACCGTATTTTCGTCATCAAAATATTTGCCATACCTGCTTTACAGCCATTTTGTCAGAATACTGGCAGACTACTAATTCAGAGGGTGACAAAAATAACGAGAAAACCTGCTAGCGCTTATATACTGAATCTTGGCGGGTTTGCGTAAGCTAAACCGCTTATATTCAGTAATACTGAGCGGGATGGGTATGCATTTTTCGCAAACCCATATAGCCGAAGTATAATCGTGTTTCAAAAGGAATACACCTGATAAAATGACCTTTTATTATTTGATGTACAGGGGATTAAACAGTCGATATTTAAAACCGCTATATTGATTTCGGATTTTATCTTCTCAGGTTTACACAAAAAGCTTCTTCTGCATTATTCTTAAACAATAATATGTATTGAGGAGGACGACCTTATAAAATATTTGTAGCTTTTTCAAGGAAGGTTTTTGAGCGCGGGGATCAGTAAGCCATGCAGAAGTGAGCCACACTCCCAATTCTTTGGCCTTTTAATTACAGTACCCTGGCGAAAGGCTTGCTTGGCGTGGCAAAAACCTGACGTAGAAAAACACAAATATTTTATTAAGTCTTGATTTTTT
>CAYNMU010000119.1:0-5740 GCA_964398395.1 uncultured Eubacteriales bacterium | reverse complement strand
ATCAAATTAAAGATAAAAATAAAATTTATATTGGATTATTTCACGATCCAATACAAAATTGTTCAACAGATTTAGGAAAAGTTTTTAATGATAAAAAATTAAAAGGTATTAGTTATTTCTCTAATAATGATTATGTTATGATGGCTGATATACACAAACGCCAGTACTTTAGAAAAGATAAATCGGCAGCATATTGTGGCTCTACGTTGCAAATTAATTTTGGGGAATCGGTTAATGCTCATGGTTTTTTATTATGGAAAATAAAATCTTCAATCGAATTTGAAGTTGAAGAACATAATATTCCAAATGATCATGCTTTTATTAATTTATATATTGACGAAATGACAGATTATGACAATTTGACATTATCAATAAATAATACCTATTTAGATCTTGAAATTAAAATTCATTGGAAAGATTATAGTTCAAATATTACAACTGATAATGAAAGAAAAATTAGAAATTATATTAAAGAAAAGTTTAATACAACTAAAATAAAATTTGAAAAAACATATATTTATAATGATGTGATATCATCTAAAATGTTATCTGAATCATTAGATTTAACTAATCTTGAAGTTCAAACAAATATTTTTAAAGAATATCTTAAGGAACAAAAATATAAAAAAGAAGATATCGAAGAAATTCTTAAAATAGATAATATAGTTAATAGTAGATTACATTTGAGTAATCAAAAAACAAATATTGAATGGAGTATTGATAAATTTTGGTTTAGCAATTTTAAATCATATGGGGATGATAATGTTATTGATTGGAAAGATATTGATGGCAAAATTCAAATAAATGGAATTAACCAGGAAGGCAAGACTACTATATTAGATGCAATTACTTATATTTTATATGGCAAAACAACGACAACATTAAGTCCAGAAAAATTTGGAGATAGTAGGTATATTAATAATAAAAGAAATTTAGATTATTGTTTAGGTGGTGCTGTTATTGATGTTAATGGTGAAAAATTTGTAATTCAAAGAAAAACAGAAAGGATATGGAACAAAAATAAAACAATACTAACTAGTTGTCCAACAGCATTGGATTTTTATACTTCTGAAGATATTTCTGAAAAAAATAAATTGACAGGTGAAATTAAGCAAAAAACTCAGCAACAATTAGAATCAATTCTTGGTGATATGAAAGATTTTATGCGGTTGTCTTATACAAATGCGGACACACTTAACGATTTGCTTTCAGAAACAAGAAGTGTTTTTATTGACAGTGTTATTAGGGATGCTGGACTTGATATATTTGAAACAAAATTAGAAGAATTTAAAGAATATAAAAAAGAATTAAATGAAGAAAAATTAATAATAGATATTCAAGAATCAGAAGCATATATTTTAGAATTAAATTCTAAAATTAAAGAAAATAAAAATTCTATATCATCAGGTAAAACTCAAGTGGATGAATTTGAAGTTGAATTGAACGGATATAATTTAAATAGAGATGAATTAAATAAAAAATTAAATAGCATTGATTTATCTATGAATAGTTTTGATGAAAATCTAAATTTAGATTCTATTGAAAATTATAAAACAAAAATAAATGAATCAAATATTCAAGTTACTATTTTAGATAGAGAAATTAAAGATTTACCATTACAATTTGTTCCAGATAATCTTAATATCTTAAAAATTAAACTAAAAGAAACCAATGATAAAATATCTGAGAGAAAAGGTGAAATTTCTAATATAAAAAATATTATAACAGAATCAGACAATAAAAAAGATAAAGTATTATCTAAAATTAAAGAATTAAAAGATTCTGAAATTAAAAAAATTCAGTTAAAAATAAGTGATAATGATTTAAAAATTGAAATTATTAAGAATCAAAAAGAAAATATCATAAATGAAAAAATAAGAGAAATAACTTCAGAACTTCAAATAATTGAATTAGAAAAAAATGACATTTCTAATAAAATGAAGCTTTTACAAAAAGACGGAGTGAATATTAAAAATTCTAACGATGAATTAGATATAGAAATAGAAGATTTAAAAAATTCAACTTCTTGTCCAACTTGTGGTAGAGATTATGAAAAAGGCTCAGAGCATTTAACTCATATTCAGGATAAAGTTAATCAATTATTAAATAAAAAAGAAGAGCATAATAATAAAATACAAAATTTTTTAAATGATTATAAAAAATTAAAAAATCTCTTACCTGATTTAGAAACAAAAGAAACTGAATTAAAATCTGAAAAAGATAATTTAAAAGAGGGTATTTTTTCAGATGAAATCAAAGAAAAATTAAAATTAGTAGGTAGCATCAAACTCTTAAAAGAAGATAATATTAATTTCAAAAATATAATTGAAGAAATTAAAAATAATAATTTTGATAATACACCAACATTAAAAGAAAATATAGAAAAAGGCAATCAATTACTAAAAAATATTGATAAAAGTAAAAATGAAAATTTTCAAGTTATTTCAAATATTGAATCGGAATTAAAAACATTTGATATAGATGGAATTGAGAATGATATATCTATTGAAGAGAAAAAAAGAGATGATTTTGAATTAAGAAAACAAAAAATATCACAAAAAGATAATTTAATTTTATCTATTGAAAATTTTGATCTTAAAATTAAAGAACTTTATACTGAAATAAATAAATATCAAGAATATAAATCTAAAATAGAAGAAAATAAAAAAATTCAAATTTTGATTGATGATGTTGATATAAAAATTTTAGAAATAAAAAATAATATTAAAGAACTATTAAATGAAAATTCTGAAATTGAAAAAGATATACTTCTTAAAGAAAAAGATATAGAAAACATTTTAACTAAAATTCATAAATATATTAAACAAAAGAAAAAAGAAGAAATTTTTAAAGAATATCTAAAATGCATTTCTAGAGATGGTATTCCATTCTTTCTCTTAAAAAAATCTATTCATCTAATAAATAAAGAATTAACAGAATTATTAAAAAATGTAGATTTTACTTTATTTTTTGATGAAAATCTTATATTGAGAATGAGTGCAGATGATAGGTTAGATGTAAGCCAGTCAGTAATAACTAGTTCTGGAATGGAAAGAACGTTTTGCTCGCTTGCTTTAAAAATGGCATTAAGAACAATAAATGTGAAGAGTAAGAGTAATCTAATTTTTTTGGATGAGTTGACTGGTAAATTGATTGGTGACTCTGTTCAACAATTTATGGATTTTCTTGAAGAATTAAAAAATAAAGTTAATAAAATAGTAATAATTGAACATAATCACGCAGTAAATTATGATTTATTGATTCAAGTAAGTAAAAATGAAGAATTGGTATCAAGCTTAAAACTAGAATGTTGATTTTAACCTCTCATTAATATTTTCATCATATCTAATTCTTATTAAACGAATATTGTTATTTTTACAATATTCGTTTTTTATTTCATCATTAATTATAAGTTTATTATATCCTTCAACACCACCAAAAAATTCATTTGGCTCAAAATGTTGCTTACCATCAAATTCAATGCAGATATTATGGGTTATTAAATAAAAATCAAAAGAAAGAGGATTAATATTTCTGCAAGCTTCAAATTTATATTCTCTTACATAATTAATATTTAATTTTTTTAAAATTTCAGATATTTTTTTCTCACCACGACTTTCTTTACATATTGGGCAGCCTTGCTTTTGTGATGTGTGATTATTTGGTGTTTGTTCAAATATACCATGTTTAGGACAAATAATTTTAATTTTTGTTTCGGTATTTTTATATTCTACCATTGAATAATTATATTTATTGTTATGTATTTTATTTGATTTTTGAATAAATTCATCTAATGTTACAGTTCTATTTAAAACATCACATTTTTTACATCCTCTACCGTTAAGATGATTAGCAGCATTTTGTTCAAAAACACCATGAATAGCACAAATAATTTTAATTTTACTCCTATTATTTTTATATGTGACTAATGAATAATCAAATTTATCACCGTGTATCAATTTTGAATTTTCAATAAATTTTTCAGTATCAAGTTTATAGGCAGAATTACATTTTGTACATTTATATCCAGATAAATGATTTGATGGTTTTTGTTCAAATATACCATGAATTGAACAAATGATTTTAATTTTATTATGAGCACCAATATAATTAATCAAAGAATAATCATATTTATCACCATGAATTTTTTTTGCTTTTTCTATAAATTCTTCTGTGTTTGATGTTCTGTTTTCTATTGAGCATTTATTACAAATAGAACCCTTTTTTTAATAAACCAGAATTTTTAACATCATTATGTATTAAATATTCGATATATTTAGATTTATTTTCAAATTTTTCTAAAAAATCATAAATTTTATTGTCTATTGATATAGATACCTTTCTTTTAGTAATTGGTTTTTTCATTTATTTCTTATTTTTATAGTATATATAAATAAGACGAAGTTCTGTTTCTTTATTTTTGAATTTATTTTCAAATTAATTTATTTTAAACCATTTTATATTAGTTTAATATAAAAATAAATGACAAGACCTAAAATAACAAATAAAAAGAAAACACTATCGGTTTCAATTAATATTGAACTGGATGAAATATTGGAAAAAATTTGTAGCAAAAAGAATATTAATAAATCAAAATATATAGAATATCTTATAAAGAGAGATATTGAAAAAACTAATTAATATTATGGTATATGGATTTTTAGATTTATTAAAAGAAAAGAAATTATCGGAATTTAATTACGAACTTTTAAATGAGGGTTTAATTAAATCTGCTGATTATAATTTTACAATAGATAAAATTAATAATTTGATTAAAAGCAGTAATATCAATGGTATTTGTAAAATGTATAGTATAAATGATAGAATTTATTTAGAAATAAATGATTTTAATTTAGCTAATAAAAGAAAATTTTATGAAAATTTTACGAAATTATTAAATAATGTTGGATATTTTATATCAAATTATAAAATAAACAATAAACTTGAAAACGAATCAATTGATTTAATTACATTTTTAAATAATAATTTTATAATTTTATATTTAAATAAAAAATTTGATAATGAAATTGGTGTTCCTGAATTTTTATATCATGTAACAGAAAAAAAATATATTGAAAGAATAAGAAGGTATGGATTAATTAATAAATCAAAAAAATATATTGACAATCATCCTGAAAGGATATATTTTTTTAATAATATTAAAGATTGTGAAGAATATATTGATTTTAAACAAATAATTGCACCTATAATCCTTAAAATTGATGTTAAAATCTTAGATAAATTAAAATTAGAAAAGGATAAAATCAAATTTTACGAAGATCCTAAATATCAACCAGTAATAGCTGCATATTATACTTACGATAATATACCACCATATTCAATAATTGAAATTTAAAATTTTTTGAACTTTTAATATTTTAATCCATATAAATTAAAGAATGGGTATAGTAAGAACAATAAAAGGCGAAGATGGTAGACCATATATTTCACTAGAAGATCTTATCAGAGAGGTTGAAGATGTTAAGAGTACATCTTCTAACGTAGCTGATTCCAAAAATTTTGTCGACGTTGTATTAACGACATTACATAACATGGAGCAAGAATATTATGATAAGTATTTATTTAGAAAAAAAGATTAACTGGAAATTAAAAAATGACAGGCTCAACATATTCTATTTACCCAAATACAAAGATATATTCAAATCCTAGTATTTTAACGTTATTTAGTAACAATCAAGAAATATTAAAAGTGACACAAGAAGGTGATTTATTTTATAGA
>CAYNMU010000118.1:0-5760 GCA_964398395.1 uncultured Eubacteriales bacterium | reverse complement strand
AATGTTACAGTTACCGGAACGGGCACAATTGCAAGCCCATACGTGATCAATGCAAATTGCGGCAGCAGTGCCCATAACATTGGCGAACTCTTTGGTGGTGGCATTGTGTTCTGGATTGACAATACCGGGCAGCATGGACTTATTATCAGTTTGTTCAATACCAGCCAATCCTCGACATGGAGCTATATTTACAACCTTCTTATAGGACAAACGGCACAAAGCACCTGGGACGGACAGGCCAATTCTGATGCCATTATGTCCCAACCCGGCGCTGCTTTTGGCAACAGCGCAAAATTGTGTGCCAATTATTCAAATCCAAATCACGGTACCGGCATTTACGACGATTGGTATTTGCCTGCGGTTGACCAGCTCAGCCTGGCCTACCATGCCCGATACTTATTAAATAAGACTATTGCAGGGGAGTCTGGCGTGCCATTTCTTTCAGATACATATTATTGGTCATCCACGGAGTTCAACGCTGAAAAAGCGAAGAACTACTACTTCGGCAACGGCGAACCCGGCGAGTACAATAAGAACTCGACCAATGTGGTTCGGTGTGTCAGGGATTTTTAACAATTTGTACATGTCCCCATTCATTTTGACAACAACCCGGATTTTTCACCACAGTATTCCATCATCCGAAGTATCTCATTTTCGATACGTTCATTAAGATATACCTCGGATAAGTAAAGTTCAAATTCCGAATTCCTGTTCGCAGTTAAGGTTAGGAACGCCGATCAAATTCTCAGTTGCGGGTTTCCGGTTTGAGGAGATTATGGTCAGTTGCAACTTGAGAAAACGTACAATTTGAATGTAAATAATCATGTACGCGCAAATTAGCCTCTGCGATCATGGTGCTTTGATCTAATGCCGATTAATAAAATACGATGTGCAAGCAGCGTACAAGCCTTTAAACCTTATCTTGCAAATGATTCCTTCTTATTCTCGGCACAAGCGGCACAAGGTCAACAGGCAAAGCGTAATATGCAAGCTAAAAAAGCGTACTCTTGCATTGATAAATATTAAAGAAATGAAAACAATTTGCTTTTTCATTCTTATGTTTTTGACCTTAAATTCTTTCTCGAAAAAAGAGGAGTTTATAACTATTGTTGAAAACCCTGCTACATCTGTAAAAAACCAAGGGGGACCTGGTTGCTGGAGTTATGCTGCGTGTTCGTTTGTTGAGTCTGAATTACTTCGGATGAAAAAAGGTGCGTATGATTTATCGGAAGATTTTTTTGTTTATTACGCTTACATCAATAAAGCACATAATTATGTTTTACGTAAAGGAAATACAAGTTTTAGGCCAGGAGGTTTAGCCCATGACGTATTGAGAATTATTAAAGAGAAGGGAATTATTCCCCAACAATATTTCAAAGTTGATTCAATACAAAACAATAAGGAATTAGAAAGAGTTTTAGTAAGTTATCTCAAGACTATATTAGAAGACGATTATCCAACTGAGAACTGGATGAAACATTATTGCTCATTACTCGACAGCTCCTATACAAAAGTCCGTAACGGCCTCTCCGCTACCAGCCTTGGCCAGGTTAAACTTGGTTCTTTTCAGAATATCGGCGGAAAGATCTGGCATACAGTTAAACTGACTAACCTTACACCCGGAACAAGGTACTATTACCGGTGCATTAGCGGAGTTGATTCTTCAGTTGTATATCCTTTCAGAAGCGAACCGGTTTCCGGAACGCCTGGCCAGCATGTTCGTTTAATACTTTTTGGTGATTCAAGGTACAGGGATACGGTCCAATCCAAACTTGCTTTTATTAGTCAGGCGATACAAACGAAAATGCAGACAAAATACGGATCCGGCTGGTATGATTCAATTAATGCAGTGATGCATACAGGGGATATTGTTTGGAACGGCACCAATATTGATCGGTTTCAAAACGAATTTTTCACGCCTATTTCTAACCTTTCATGTTCCGTGCCCATTATGGTCGCCATCGGGAATCATGAACATGAATCAGCCTTCTATTTTGATTATATGAAATACGAAGAATTCACCGATTCATTGGTTGCTACTACAGCTTACAAAGAAAGATTCTATTCATTTAATATCCTCGACTGCCAGCTTTTAGTTTTAAACAGTAATGAACATATCATAAGCGTCCCTATCCAGACAAATTGGCTGACCAATGTTTTAACAGAATCAAATTCAGCTCCGGGTATCGATTTTGTTTTTCCGTTTGCACACCATCTATGGCATACCGAAGTCTGGTCTGAAGGGAATGTCGATTCAGTTCGCATTGTCTTTTTTCCTCAGTTCTTGAATTTTAATAAAGTTTCCCAGTATTCCTTCGGACATGCTCACGATTTTGAATTGGGAACCATTTTAAATACCAATCCTCCGAATAATTCATCGCACGATCTCCGCACACATCTTGCAGGCGATGGGGGTGCCGAACTGACAAGGTATTTCGCCGGTTCACATGATTATCCGGAAATTCAAGAAACAATAGATGATTATAACTATACGTTGCTCGATGTAGATGTTGATAATAAATCTTATACTGCCGAAGTTTATTCCCTCGGGAAACCAGAACACCCAATCGATAACCAAATCCTGGATGTCTGGCATTTCAGAATAAACCAGCCGCCTCCTGATAAACCTGTTGTCAATCCGATTACAACAACTAATCCGGTAATCCTTTCTGCCACTCCAATGGCCGGCGTTGATTCCTGTTTGTCTTCCCAGTTCGAGATTACAATTTCTCAGGGGAATTATACAACACCAATACTCGACACAATCCGTAACTGGGAAGATGTTTTTGGAAATACCGGGCTCCCCGATTTTATTCCCATAAATAAAAATGCAGGGAATGATCTGGCATCATTTGAAGTGCCAGACAACATCCTTATCCCTGGTACAATTTATTGGTTCAGGTTTCGATACAGGGATTTTAACTTAAAGTGGAGCCCATGGTCTGATGAGGGTACTATTACCGGAATAAAGAATCTGAACTTTTCTTCACAGGATTTCAATTTGTCTTAGAACTTTCCAAATCCTTTCAGTGCTTCAACTATCATCGGTTATCAATTAAATACTACCAATTTTGTAACAATTAAAGTTTATGATCTGATAGGAGTTGAAATTGCAACGCTGGTTAACGAAGAGAAAAGTCCGGGATATTTTACTGTACAATTTCCGGCAGCAACTTTCGGGTATTCAGCCGGAATATATTATGTGCAGATGAAGTGCGACAAATTTATTCAGACCAGGGAAATGATTATTACAAAATAATTCTGAAAATACCCTTTAACAAATGAACCAATGAAAAGGATAGCATTTGCTTTGATAAAAATCATTCTTCTGTCAATTTTTTATCTTTCGCCTGGTACAATCATTGCCAGTGAGGAAGAAGTGCATATAACCGTTGAAAGCCAATCGGGATTGGTTCCTGGCCAGAATGTTAACATCTCACTCTTGATGAACAATAATTTCATGATACAGAGTGGTTCTTTATTCCTTTACTACGATCCTGACATTCTGACTCCCCTGTCTCCTTATTGTACAAATGTGGCAACCGGAGCAAGCCTGGCTGCATATCCTATTGGTGCACCTGCAGGAAAATATATGGCTCTCGAAATAGATATTTTAAGCGATAAAAATTACGGGCCCTATACTTATAATATTTGTGATCTGACTTTTCAATTTCACGGGGGGATTACCACCCTTGTTTTCGCTACAGACTCGAGTTACATTTATGATCCGAATGGCAATTATTGCTACATCAATTTTACAATTGGAAATGCCAGCGGAACCTGCCAACAGGTCACATCAAAAAACGCCGGTGACTGGAATACAGAAAGTACCTGGAATCCTGAAAACATTCCCAACCGGTCTACAGATGCCATCATTTCAAATATGCCGGTTATTTTACAGGGTAATACAGGCCAGCGCTGTCACAACCTCACGATCGGCCATACCGGAGGCCTCACGCTGAATCAGTGAAGTGCATTGTTCGTCGGGGGGACTTTCATTATTGAATCGGATTCATCGGGCACCGGTTCCACTCTTCCTCCGGCATCTATTACAAACAGCAGGAAACAATTACGAACATGCTCGAACTCGATGTTGAAGGAAATGGTTTTATGGATCCGGCCTATATTATTTTTCGGGATGGATCTACAGAAAATTTTGATCCTGACCGGGAAGCGCTAAAGCTCAACAGTTTTAATCCACAGGTTCCGGTTTTGTACACACTTACAACCGACAGAACCAGGCTTGCGATCAATGCTTTGCCGTTTTCAAGCACACTTGTGGTTATTATGATGAATTTCGAAACAACCGTTGAAGGAACTTTTACCCTGACTTCAAGGTTTGTTGAATCATTCGGTTCGAAAACTGCAATCAGCCTGAAACATATGCAGACCAATCAAATGCAGGACCTGAGAGTAAATCCTGTTTATACATTTACTGGAGGCCCGGGAGACAGCCCGGAACGCTTTCAATTGCATTTCCCGGGGATAATTGGAATAATAGATCAGGGCAATCCCGATCCGGTCATCATTTATTCGTACGGGGAGAATGTCTATATTGCAGGATTGAATGAAATCAAAGAACCAGAACTTATTATTTATAATATGCTAAGCCAGGAGATCCGGCACCAGCTGCTTACCGGCATTGGCCTGATCAACATTCCCATGGTTGGTTATTCGGGATATTTCCTTGTAAAAATAGTATCAAAAAATTATTGTAAAACGGCGAAAATCTATTTGAAATAATTATCGGCACCTTGAATTTATATTTTGCATAAAACGCAATTTAAGCCCAGGCCAAGTACAACTAATAACATGATATGAAGTCTTCTGAAAGTATTTTTGCTGATTTAAAAGAACTCGGCGGTTTAATGCTCGGATTTTTACCCTGGATACTTTTTCTTTTCGTTTCGGGTCACACTCTTGCAAGCCTGGAGAGGGCCATCGTTATCAGCCTTTTTGCCTGCCTGGCTTTTGGTTTCAGAGAGCTCAAACAAGGTTTCATCCTTTCATGGGGGACTTTACTGTTTTTCACCATGTGCGTGATCCTGGTAAACCTTTTTCACATAGTATGGATAGCCAAATACATGGATTTACTGTCCAATTCGGCACTTGCCAGTGTGATGTGGCTTACAATGCTGCTGGGCAAACCCTTCGTATTGCAATATGCCCGGAGGGACCTCCCCCCGGAACGATGGAATGATCCGGATCTGATACAAGGATGCAGGTTAATGACCATTGTATGGGCTTCACTGATGTCGGTATCTGTTTTACTCAGCATCGTTCGCCGAAGTTCGTTGTTTCACTGGCCGGGATGGGTTTATTTCGGATTAAGCCTTGTCATCATTATTACAGGCCTCACTTACACGACGGTCTTTAAACGGCAGAAAAGGCTGAAGCGACTAAGGGCACAGCAGGAACGACAAATTAATTTGCAGTGAGGCCATGAAATCTGAAATTACTGCTCAATGATTACCATGATTTTATTATAACCTATTTGAAACATTATCCTATACTCAACCTTTTGCCTGCGGTTTAACCATCAGCATCAACCACGTAGTTTCCGGAGGCGTGGCACCTGTTAATAAAACAGTTGCATATGGTACGGTAAACGGAATCCCCGGTGAACTTACAAAATGCTGGATTACCAGCAATCTTGGCTCCGACCACCAGGCAACTGCCGTGAACGATGCCACTGAGGCTTCCGCCGGCTGGTACTGGCAATTTAACCGTAAACAGGGTTACAAACATGATGGCTGGACC
>CAYNMU010000117.1:0-5775 GCA_964398395.1 uncultured Eubacteriales bacterium | reverse complement strand
ACCTGATTATCCGCTTCAATCACAAAATCCAGCTCCGGCAGAAAATCTTTGTGGGAGCGCATCACATGAACCAGGTAGTGTTCATTGCAACCCAGGACGTATAAATTATAAAAAGCTTGCCTTGTGATTTCTTCTACTCTCTTATAGTCTTTTTCTTCTTCATTTCTGATCTTAATGAATTTGTTCATTTTATAACCTCCGATTTTAAATAGGAGACGGTACACGCTGCAGCAAGATGCTTTTTTGAGGCTCAGTTGAAAAAGCCCTGAAGGAATTCAGCCATCGGGCCGTCATAAACCGCTTCGCACATGCAGTTGATTCCATGCTGGTCGCCGGTCAAATAATTGATATAGGTGTATCCGCAGAACTCGCACAAGTCAATGTCACAGTCGTTGATATTTAAATAACTATGGATTTTATCAATAATCTCCGGCTCAAAATAAACCCCCGGCTTGGGCATACGATCCTCCGGGCTGCAGATCATGACGGGATTATGCAGACCGATTTCCCAGTCGATAAAATCTTTTGTCCTGCATATATACGGTGCGTAACGAAGCAGCGGCAGTTCTTCAAGATAAATCATATAATAGAAGCCGTCATCAAGATAACGCATCGCCGGACAGGCCGAATAACGCTTTTTCGTGTAGCAGCATTCGTCGGGCAGCATCCGCCAGGTCATCAAATCAACGGATTCGGCGAAAAACATGGTGAAGCGCTTGCCGACCAGTTCGGGCGGATCGCCCGTTTCGATGGCCATTTTATAGCCATCGGGGCCTTTACAGACCGAGGTGTTGAATAATGTACGGCCCGGTTGGGTAATAATGGTTTTCTGCTGCCAATTTGAAAGGTCCTGCGACCAGAACATCATCACGCTCTCGCCGCCCGCAATACCGTTGAAATAAGTCGTCCCAAAAACATAAACGGTATCGTTTTCGCAATACGCGCAGGAAAAACTGGTATTGTGCGCGAAAGGCGCTCCGGCCTCATTGCGTTCCACATCACGGATAATAAAATACGCCGTGCCAACCGGAGGCCAGACGGTCTCAACCCGCATCAGGCGGTTTTTCCAAACAAACGGGGTCATTTCCGCATACGTATTGAGTGCCAATTCATTGTAGTGTATCACGCCCAGTTTGCGTATTTTGGGCGCGTCTGTGACCTTTATGCCATAGGTGTAGTTTTGTTCGGCCATATGGATATCCTTCCTTTACCTTATACTTTCAGATGACACAAGCGGACGGTTCTCTTATGTTCTTAATTTAATTTTGCAAATTGTTCGCAAACATGCAAGGCTTCATCCTTATTCCTGAGTTGAAAATTATATACGGCGCGGGTGTTCGGCGGGAATTCCTGCGGGAGTTCCGAAGGGTTGCCGATCCATTCCCAGTTGTGCATCTGCACGGTGATGTTTTCGAAATATTCCACGGCGGGCAGAATCTCTTTCTCCGGCAAATTAAGATTTAACAGCTTTAGCCCCTTTATCCGGCTAAGCCCTTCCCATTGATGCCTAGCAGTAGCACAGCAATGCACACCGATTCCGCCGTATCTTTCCGAAAGACGGTTCAGCTCCGGCAGGAAAAACTCATTGAACATTTCAGGCCCGACTGCACCGATTTCATCCTCCGATAAGGTTACCCCGCAGGGCATATAATAATAAGGATAATGCGCGATGAAACTGCTCCCGTATCTTTAAACCATTCATCGAGGAAAGCGCAAAGCAGTTTCGTGACCTTAGCCGCTACCTCAAGCACTGCCGCCGGATTTTCAATAAGAGCCGTATACAAATCGGTTTTATCCCATATAAGCGCCGTAATGTCCATCGGGCTTTGGATATCCGGCAAACGGAAGACCGCTTCCTTACCCGACCGCTCATAAAGTTCATCCGCCATATCAAAAAGCCGGACTAAGGTTGAAGATGAAAGCTCTATGTCTTTGACTTTCGTCAAATCGGTATCATTAAAAACCATCGGCAAAGCAAACGGCATATCGTTATTTGGTCGATGAACTTTGCAGCCAAAGGCTTAGGCAAATATTTCGGTGCCGGTTTCTATAGCTATTGAAGGGATTGTGTCATCGTCCAGAGCTTGCAGCCGTTCCAAGCGTGCGCAATAACCCTGCCACGCGTATTCGATTCTTTGCTTTTTTAACTCAGGCCATGGCAAAGGGCGTTCCATTTGATTTGCAGCCGGATATTCTGCCTGCAAGATTCTCAGACGACGTCCTTCGTACAAATCTTCCCAACGCTTTTTTCGGGCAGCTATTTCTTTGGGCAAGTTGTTATTCATAGAAATTTTCCGCCTTTATTCTGTCTATTCTAAACTTATGGGACGGTTCTCTTGTGTATTTTAATTTTGTGAAGATATTTATTTCAAAAATAAAATCCAATAACAGCTTTTTGATATGCTCCGCATTTAGGACAAGTAAATCCTGAAGAACTCGTTCCCCCAGGACAACCACAAATGTCCGAAGTAATACCTTGTAATACATAGCCACAACTCTTACACTTTTTTTTATAATAGTATTCACCTGTATAGTGGTCTATTTTTGTGATTTCAGCACCAGATATAACTTCAGCATGATATTCAAGATTCAAAATTTTAATATATTTTTCATTCTTACTATTATAAAAATCCTGATCAATATATTTATTATCAATTCCATATTTAATTAAACTTTCAAATGAACAAATCGTTTTACTTTTAATAGCAAAATGATGTACATTCCATAAATAAGTTTGAACATTAGGTGATATGCATGACCTGGCTATTTTATACCGTAATAAATCAAACTCTTTAGATTTAATAATGCCAGTCTCGTGTAGAAAGCAAACATAAGATAAATATGATAAAAACTTATCAACCGAATACTCCAATTCTTCATTCTTATGAAAATCTTGATTATACCAAGAAATGTCATAATCAATCAAACGCATAGTGTCAGCCATGCTCCTATCGAATCTGAATTTTTCAATTATTTGATTTGCAAATTCTGCTCTCTTTATTTTATTTGATGCAGACCAACGAATCATGGCGAAAACACCACCAACAGCTACAAGTATTATTGAAATAAATGTAAGGATATTATCAATTGTCCATGTCATAGGTTCATTCCTCCAAAACAATTAATCAATTTTCTTTTTTGAACAGTTTTAGACAAAATGGTCGAACACAAGTGGTCGGTTCTCTTGTGTTCTATTTTCCCTTCAATGTAACTTTATTTCCGTCTACAGTTATTTCATCAATACTTTTTAAAAAAGTTGAAATTCTGCTGAAACCAAAGTCCTTTAAAGAAAAATCATTATGTTTTGACTTCAATGCTTCATAGATAGTTGAAAGATTTTCAACTACGCCGCCGTGCTCTTTTATAAAGCTTATTATTTCATTAATAATTAGTTTTTTTGCATTCAAATCAAGATATACAAATTTATTGCAGGCCTTTGTCAAAGCCATCGGCGTTTTTGATTCTCCCATTCCAATCACAAATGCCTTGGATTCTCTTAACCTCATTGCAAGCTTTGTAAAATCACTGTCACTGGTTACAATACAAAACATATCGACGCTATGTGAATACAGAATGTCCATGGCATCGATAACCATTGCCATATCCGTTGCATTTTTGCCTTTTGTATAATCAAATTGCTGTATCGGCTGTATTGAATGTTCCAGTAAATCATCTTCAGTCCAGCCGTTTGGTTTTTTCCAGTTGCCGTAAATTCTTCTAATTGAAACCGTTCCGTATGAATTAAGCTCGTCAAACATGCTTTTTACATATTTGGCACTAACATTATCCATATCAATTAATAACGCAATGTTTTTTTCGTCCAAAATTAACGCCTCCATCAAAGTTAATATTAAGGCTGATTGATATTTAGCGGTAAGAAGTGCCTATTCCAATCGGTTTTCATCATACTTTCTATGGCTCCGTTTACCTTTTCGTAATGATATGGCTGCAAGATGAATATATAATCACGCACTGTCCCGCGGGCAAACTTCAGTCCTCTACATTCGGCATTTTCAAATACGCTATGTTGCCGCAGCGGCGCAAATCTCCGCAGATACACTTCCTCTTTTTCCCTGCAACGGTGATTATAAAAAACAACGCTTTTACCGGCTGTATAATAGGTAACCAATTCGTTTTCCATTACGTACTTATCGCTTTTTGAGGAAACCGGCGAAACGCTCTTCACAAGTAATCCGTTATCCGGATCGCAAAAGATGATATCCGAATCTGCCAATGCGTCCAGTGAGTTTCTAAACCAAATATCTCTCGAAAAGGTTTTGTCGCTTCCCGGTTTAAGAATTGCGGAGTAATGCCGGGCACCGGGAACAAAGTTTGATCTTTCTATCGCGGCAACACTTCTGTTTTCCTCAACGATTTGTTTCAGCTTATTTAACAACTCGTCGTCGCATCCCTGAAACAACGAGTTGATAAAATAGCCTATATGTTTACCGTCCTCTTTATCATGTTCATCCGGTTTATAAGCAAGAAACCAGTTGATACCGACTTTTAGCCCTGTATTTGCTATTTGCCGAATCATACCGAGCTTACCGAAATCGCCTACATCACCGGCATATCTGTCCTGCATTTTATTAATCTACCTCATCTCTTGAAACAAAACAGGGAAGGTACAGTGATTCACACCACACTTTTCGCGTTATACCAATACTATGTCGCCGTCATCAAATGGGTCGCCACATTCCGGGCAGAACTTTGGTGGGTGAGTCTTATCATCGGGTACCCAACCGCATTTGTCACATTTGTATTGCGGTATCCCGGTGGGTTTTGCTTTACCACACTCCATGCAGAATTTACCTTTGTTTTCCTCACCACAAGTACATACCCAGCAGTTTGTTGCAACATCCTCAATTACTACTTCAACCATCTCGCTATCTGTGTCTGAGTTTATATCATCAGCGACAATAGCGGCTTCATATTCGGCAAACTCTTCCGGTGACATATGAGCCATTGTTGAGAGATGTTTCTTAAGCTTGTGTGACATTGGCTTAAACGTTGCCAGTGTGAGACCCCCAGAGATAGCTCCGCCAATTATAGGCACAGCTTTTGATACTCCCTTTGCAAATGTTGCCTTCACCAATTTTTGTCCCAACATTGACGCGATTTTCTTAGCAATTGGGTAATACCATGTTTTAGTAAGGGCTTTGGCAGCAACCTTTTTTGCAACAGCCCTCATTGCCGTTTCACCGAACAACGTGGCCACGGCCTTGTTAGCGGCTCCTACTCCGGACATCACGCCGATAAACAAAATGAGTTGAGATTCCGTAGCCGTGTCAAGCTCAGACGATTCTGTAAACAACTCATCCCAACCGTATATGTATGCCAATTCTTGTGCCGTACGGATTACAAATCCATAGAATTGTGCCAAGTCAGCCGGGATAGTAGCAGCCATTGCGAACCCGCCCGGTATACCTGCTGCTGCCGATATTGCAGTTACCTTGATGGTTTCTGCATTAATAACTGCATTTGCCAAACTGTCCAATGTTGAAATCGGAATGTCGGCATGAAGCGTTCCCTCAGCGATTGCCTTTTGCAACTGTGTTTGTGTACATAGCTTGCCGAGGTTCTTGGTCAGGAACTCTTTTCGGTCGATATGGACAAATGGGAGTTTTGCTGCGTTCTCGATGACGGTAGTGAAAGATAGCTGCTGATTCATAACGGTTTCTCCTATCGATATTTATTTATTATTGCCGCGACTTATTGCGCGGATAAAGAGATCGGAAGAGCACACGTCTGAACTCCAGTCACGAATTCGTATCT
>CAYNMU010000116.1:0-5803 GCA_964398395.1 uncultured Eubacteriales bacterium | reverse complement strand
ACTGAAGATAAATCCGCAAAAGCGAAATCATCCTGAAGTCGGAGCAGTCATAACGACCGTTAATGAAGTTTAATGTTGGCTCAAGTTTTTCCGAAATCTCTTCATCCGGTATTTCCTCACCCCTGCCGAGTCTGGCTAAAATCTCTGTTTCAAACACCTTATAGTTTGGTTTTTTGGAAATCTTTTTTTTTGACAGGGCACGGATAACATCAAAAATGACCCAAAGCAGGATGAACAGCGGGATGAAAAGCAGATACTTCATTTTTATAAACCTCTTTCTCAGAATTATTTTTATTTAGTCCTTTTCATTCAAAAAGTTTCAAACCAAGTTTTTTAAAAATACGCCTTCTGTTTCAAGTAAATCAGAGACTTATCCGCTAAAACGTTCATATTCCTTTATCTTTTCTTCTATTATCTGCCATGCCTGCTTATTTTCCGTCTCATAGTAATCGCCTTTCCAGTTTACTGGTTTCGGGCCTAAATAGGGGGTAAACCCGAAATTTTCATAAATATTGATTGCCTTATAACTCCAAGTCTTTGTTGACAGATAGATAAAATCTTTATAGCCGAGTTCATTGTAAACATCCAGGAGCTTTGTCATCAGCGCCTTGACGAGCCCTTTCCCTTGATGCCCCGGGGAAGCGGCAACCCAATGAATCCGCTGCAGCGTTTTTCCAAAATGTTCGCCGGGCCAAATAGAAGCAGATGCAACGACACACCCTGCACTGTCCAATACAAACAGGCATTGTTTTGGCAGCAATTGCGACTGCGGCAAAAATTCATTCTGAAAAAGCTGCATCGCTTTCTCTAAACTGTCTTTTTGCTCAAGTTCAACCATAAGTTTAGCCCACTCAATTTCAAAACCCGGCATATAACCGGAAAATCTATACCCTTCTGGTAAATCAAAGCGGGGGTATGTTTTCATATCGGTCTTAACCATCAGAACTCTGAAATACGGAATTGATTTATCAAGCATTTTTACCTACCATCCAATCGTCTAAAAGCTGCTTAATCCCGCCCGGTAATAATCTTACCTGTAAATCCCGAATTCATGCGCCGCGTTATACATCGCGATGACATTCTCCGTCGGTGTGTTATCCTGTATGGCATGAGTCGGGGCAAAATGATACCCGTAACCGTCCATTATAATTTCCAGCGTGTCCTTCACATCTTTAACCGTATCTTCCACGCTGCCGTATGCCAATGGCCCTGCGGTTGAAACGCAACCCCTGAAGCAAAGCCTGCCCCCGAAATGCTCTTTTAAATACTTCGGGCTCATGTACGCCGCTTCAGGCTGAAGAGTATCGACCCCGTTCATGCCCATTTCAATAAAGTCCTCATATGACCAGGAGGAACTCCCGCAGGTGTGAATGATAACAGGAATCTTATAAGCTTTTGCCAAATCGATAAACTTTTGGTGCCGCGGGCGGAAAACCCTGCGGAATAAATCAAGGCTGATCATCGGGGAATGCTGCGTGCCCAAGTCCTCGCCGAGCCACATGAAATCGATTTTGCCCTTGGCTGCCGCCAGGGTTCTTTCCAGCACACTCATCTGCATATTTATCCTACGGTCAAGAAAATGCAGTGTAGCCTCGTCTTCCATCATAAGGTTGACAAGGACATCCTCCATACCCATAATTCTGCCGGTTGAGTTGATGATATCCGGTGTACCCGCTCCGCCGGTGTAAATCGCTTTATCCTTATGCCGTTCAAGCTGTTCGGCAATTTTTTTATAATCAAAATGATCGGGGTCCGGCACGGGGTAATTCGCAATGATTTCAGGGTCGGCATCTTTCAGAGGGAAATCACAGAAATCCCAATAACCGCCTGACTGATGCTCAATCCAGCGCATGTAGCAGCCTTCGATTTCGTTCACGCGTCTATCCGGCTTCTCTTTAAAAAGAGACGGGCCGGTATATGGCGCACCGACTCCCCTATAGTCAACACCCAGCGCCTGAATCACCTTCTCATGATTGCCGTCGGGGATGCCCAGTGCCTTCGCCACGCGCATGTGTACCGCACTGTTGGTTTCATAGCCAATGGTCACTCTGTCCGTTTTTTCAAGGGCAAAGGTTTTCAGCACCCGTTCCTTTGCCGTCATCGTTTCCTTCGCCTTATTTATTTTCATCATAATTATAAACAATCCTTTGTTTTAAATTTTTACATACTTCAATCTTATTTGCTTGATTATATCACAAAGTTTCTGCTTTTGTATAATAAATATAACTTTTCTTATCTTGCCTTTTTTAACACAAGTGATATACTTTGATTGTAAATTAGGAAAATGAGAAGGATTGACGACAATGAGTAAAATAACCTATATTGCGAGCGACTGCGCGGTGCTGGACAGCAATGTAAAAACAGGCGGCGGAACCGATGACACAGAAGCTTTACAAAAGCTTTTAGACAAGGCGCTGGAGCACCCGCTGCATTTGGTGATGGACGGCGCGGCATTGGTCGGCGGCTTGGTTTTTCATTCAAACACAACAATTGAATGCCTGAATCAAAGCTGCGGCTTTTATTTGAAGGATAATTCAACCGTGCCGCTTTTACAAAACAGCAACCAGGATTTTTATGAAATTAAGACAGAAAATGTCAATCTTTACGGCGGAACTTACAATTTCAATTGCTTACATCAGGAGCATCACGGCAAACCTACCGACCATGAATTTGATGAAAACAGCATAGAAGATTTTACGAATTACTGGACGTTCGGCTTCCGGATTTACGGCATAAGAAACTTGGTCATCCGCGATGTAACAACAGTGGACCAGCGAACCTTTACCATGATGGTGGCGAACTTTGAAAATGTCACCATGGATAACATCGACATTCAGCTCCCGAACATACTGTTCGGGCAAAACCAGGATGGTCTTCACTTTTGGGGTCCCGGCAGATTTTTAACACTGACCAATATCAAAGGAACTTCCGGCGATGATATTATTGCGCTTGCACCCGACGAGGGCGACTGCAAATCCGATATCACAGATGTATTGATTAACGGGCTGATGCTCAAGGAAGCAGACCAGGCCATACGGTTGCTCAGCCGCTATAAAGGCAGGCTGGACAGGGTTGTTATCCGCAATGTTTCCGGCGAATTCAAGAGCTTCGGGTTCTATATAAACCCCTGGTTCCACGATGACAAAATCGAAGGCAACATCGGCAATATCACCTTCGAAAACATTGATTTGACGCAGAAAAACCACAAGTATACGTACTCTTCCCCCCTGCTGTTCAGGCTCGGCGGAAAAATCGAAAGGATGACGCTGAAGAACATCCGTTTTTCAAGCCCTGATGACAACGCCGTTTTCATGCAGCTCGGCGGGCCATATTCCTCCGAGGACAGAGCGGATACAAGGTACACATCAAGCATCGGCACCGTTTTAATCGATGGGCTGGAGATTTTAAAAAATAAAAACGGCAATCAAACCAGAGGCATCGAAGTAAAATGCCCGGTGGAAAACCTGATCGTCCGCGATGCTTTTTTAAATAATTTTGATGATAATGCTTTTTTAACCGTGTTTGAAAAAGGCGAGATAGAGCATTTGTCCATAGACGGGGTTTTAATAGCGGACAAAGACAACCTTGTTTCTGATGCCGTCGGCAAAATAGAGAACATCAATATCAGATATATTTGATTTTAAAATCATATCGAAAGGGGCAGAACCATGTTTAACAGAAAATATAAAAGAATCCCAGCCGAGCAGGCGAAAGACTTGATTGACGCCGGAGGTGTCACTGTTTTGGATGTCAGAACGCAAGAGGAGTATGATGAGGACCATATTGAGAACGCCGTGCTATTAACAAACTCTGAAATCAAAAGCAACGCCGAAACCGTACTGCCCGACAAAAACGCAAAAATACTCGTCTATTGCACAAGCGGACGCAGAAGCGAGCCGGCAGCCAAGCTGCTGATAAAACTGGGTTACACGGATGTCATTGACTTTGGCGGGCTGGCCGATTGGCCGTACGATACGATTTTCAAGGAACCCGAATGAAAAAATTGTTTGTTTGCTACCTTAAATGCATGACCTGTTAAAAAGGTAAAGAAATGGTTTGAAGAAAACAAAGAGTTGATTCCATATTGTTATAACAAACGAAAGGCTCCGCAGATTTTCGATTCGCGGAGCCTTTCGTTTTGGAGGGAGAAAATTAATCTTCGAATTCTTTGAGTGTCATTGAAATGTTCAGGCTGCCGTTGCGGTAGCGAAGTTCGTCAATGAACGATTTTTTCATTGTCCGGCTTTTTCAGTCTGATGATGTAATTCAGTTCAAACAGCGTTCCGAAATCGCTTGTTTTTATGCGTTTTAAGTTCCACGGGTCAGTGTACATGTCAAGGGGAGAGGTGCTTGCTCTTGTTAAGGTCATTTCAAAAAGAACAGTTGTATTATTTTAGACATTCGATATGATGAAATTGATTTTACTCCGGTAGAGATGTGGCCACATTTACGGAATCTATTTTATATCTCTGCGATTAAATGAATCCAATCCGATATAGAATATTAAGCATACGGTTATTACTACATATACCGCAGAAAAAGCAATTGTTGTGGAGACACCTGGTATGGCTGAAATACTGGGGTCAAACGTGAAAATCTTTGAGACAAAATCAAAGTTCGGGAAGGGAAGGAATTTCATCCATTCACCTGTCAAAATGTTTGCAAGAACCGGATATGCCGCTGTTCCCCCAAACAATACGCCGATTGAAATCCCGACAGATGCCGCGGTGTTTCTTGTTACAGTAGATAAAACAAGAGCCAACACCATATAAAACGCAACCGGAATAAGGCCGACAAATAGTTTTGCAAGGCTGAATACATAGAAATTCATGATCATTGCCGTACCGGAAGAAATATAAATATAGGGCGAGCCAGAGTTGAACCCGAAGAATACGCCGTTGGCCAATATTCCGATTAGAAAACACAGTACTGCGGCAATTGCGCCAACTGTAGCAAGGGACATTAGTTTTGCAAAATATATTTTCCACCTTTTTGTCGGAGAAATGATCAGGGATTTGATAGAGCCGGTTGAAATCTCCTGGGAAATAGCGCCGCCGGCAAGCATCAGAAGCAGCAGTTCAAACATAAATGTGCCTACAGTTAAGATATACCCCATATGCATAAAATTATCTGTGGATGTCGCTCCAACATCCAGCTGCTTTATAAATACAGTTATATTATCGGTGATTTGCGTTCTGCGCTCATTCGTCAGCGGAACAGGCGCGTTTTGATTTGCGGAAAAGTCAAGGTTATAGGCAAGCGATTTTCTTGCCAGGCCGATGTTGCTGATTATGTCATCGGCCGTTACGGTAGCAAAATCATTATGCCGTACGGAATTGTTTTTATCTTCATTGGTAACATTATACTGAAGCCTTAAATTGTTCTGCTCTAATTGAATGGCTTTGTCCGTTTGAGATATATCGGTATTCGCGTTCAGTTGTTGGTTAATCAGCTCGGTATAAACTGCAAAGTCTTTATTGGTGATTACTTTTTCCATTCCGGGGATTAGAGATGCAAGCAGCACTTTTTCATCTGTTTGTGCTTGCGTCAGGGCTGCGGCAGGTATTGCATTTAAATTATTTGCTTCGGTTTTATAGGTCGCTACATTTTGTATTGCTTGTGCAATATAGAAGTCGGTATATAAATAAACATCCATTGTTATAGAGGTATTAATGCTGTCTACCTGAGACTGGAGATTAGCTGCGTCAACATTTAACTGGGCCTTTTGCTCAGGGGTTGCGGATGCAGATTCGGTATTGATTTTTGTCAGCTGTGTCTGTAAATTGGATAACCGGCTTTCCAT
>CAYNMU010000115.1:0-5852 GCA_964398395.1 uncultured Eubacteriales bacterium | reverse complement strand
TGGTCTGTCAATGGACTGCCTGATGGTTTTCTTTTTGATTTTTTCAATAAACTCAACAACAAAAAAATATTCAATTACGTAAAGAAAATTGCCGGGGAACTGCATTTTAAAGAGATTATCCATTTTATTGATAATGATATTTATCGTAGTTTTTATTCCAAAGAGTTCCTCAAACCTGTTCTTTCAGTATATTACAGAAGAGATAATCTTCAACCCTTCGCATTTTGGAAAAAACATGCAGGCCGGTTGGAGCCGATGCTTATTAAAAAAAGTGACCTGATTGTTTGCAATTCGCCCCAATTGGCCGATTTTGCACGTTCATTCAATACAAAGAGTTATGATATCGGCCAGGGTGTTGACCTTTCAGCGTACAATACAGCTCTGGATTTTATAACTCCAAAGGAGGTTGATCCCATTCCAACTCCAAGAATAGGTTATATCGGAGACATCAATAGTCTTCGTTTGGATGCCGACCTGATTTACGAACTTGCAAAAAGTAAACCCGATTATTCATTTGTTATGATTGGAAGGGAAGACAAACTGTTTGCTTCACATGCACTTCACTCGCTTAAAAATGTATTTTTTTTGGGAAGCATTCCAAAAAATATGGTTCCTGCATACATGTCCACTTTACAAATCTGCCTGAATCCGCAACTACTCAACGAAATCACAATAGGAAATTATCCTCGGAAAGTGGATGAATACCTTGCTTTGGGAAAGCCTGTTATTGCTACAAGAACGGCCACGATGGAGCTTTTCGGTGAACATGTTTATCTTTGTTCCTCCATCAGTGAATATCAGGAAGCGGTAGAAAAAGCACTCAGTGATACCAGCGATGTAAAAACCAAACAACGTATCCTTTTTGCCCAGTCGCACAGTTGGAAAAACAACGTAAACAGATTATTCAAACACATTCAGGAAACTTTATCTTAATATTAAACTTATGTATTACAGGAATGTCGCAGATTTGAATAAAATAATCCTCAAACGGTTGAATATTCTTCCACGGGATTTCGACTTGATAGTTGGCATTCCGAGAAGCGGAATGTTACCTGCCAATTTACTTGCACTTTACCTCAACAGACCCTACACGGATATCAACTCATTTTTAAATGGGCATATTTATAAAGCAGGAGCCCGGGGACAATTTTTCGACATCAGGGATTTTAAGAAAATTCTGGTTGTTGATGACAGCATTGCTTCTGGCTCAGCCATGGAAAAATGCAAGGAAAGTCTACAGCATCTGACTTCCGATTTCTCAATAAAATACTGCGCCATTTATGTGATTCCCGGAAAGGAAAAATTAGTGGATTATTACTTTGAAATTGTTCCGCTTCCACGATATTTCCAATGGAACATACTCAATCACACCAGTCTCGAAAAAGCTTGCTTCGATATTGACGGAGTGTTGTGTATAGATCCGACTGACGAACAAAATGATGATGGGGAAAAATACCGGGATTTTATTCTCAACGCTCCCCCCCTGTTCATACCAGGGAGCAAAATCGGAACCATCGTTACCTCCCGCCTTGAAAAATACAGAAAAGAAACAGAGACCTGGCTCGCGGCAAATAAGGTCAAATATAACGAACTTGTTTTGTTGGATCTGCCTGATAAAGAAGCCCGGATGAAAGCAAACAGTCATGCCGTGCATAAAGCAAAAACATATATGTCCAAACCATACGTTCTGTTTCTCGAAAGCTCATTATCTCAAGCAATTGAAATAAACAGGATTACTAAAAAGCCAGTATTATGCACCGAAAATTTCGAAATGATTTTCGATTCAGAATCAGTGATGTATAATTTAAAAAGCGGAAAGTATTTTCCTTTCCTGCGAAAGTACGCGCTGAAGCTGAGGAATAAAATTCGCATGCGGAAATAGTCCCGGCAATGAAAATGTAACACAAAACTACTAAATCTGACTGATAAATGAATCCTGTATTTCAATCTGTATATCTGGTTGTACAAATCGTAGTGTATGCTGCATTATCGTTATCAACACTCTACATCTTTGTTTTTGCCTTTGCAGGATTGTTTTACAAACAACGTTCATACCCGGACCACTCCGCATTACGAAAAATCGCAGTTCTTATCCCTGGATACAAAGAAGACGATGTAATTATCGACGTTGCAAAAGATGCCCTGGCCCAGGTTTATCCTCGCGACAACTATGACGTTGTTATAATCGCTGACTCCTTTCAACCTGAAACCATCACCCGGTTAAAGGAATTACCGGTTAAAGTCATAGAAGTAAATTTTGATAAGAGTACCAAGTCGAAAGCATTAAACAAAGCGATGGAACAGTTGACGGAAGCGTATGATATTGCTGTTGTGCTTGATGCTGACAACCTCATGGCTGCTGACTTTTTATCAAAAATTAATGCTGCTTTTGAAGAGAATTATATGGCTGTCCAGGGACATCGTACTGCCAAAAATATGGACACACCCCTTGCACTACTCGATGCCATAAGTGAAGAGATCAATAACCATATTTTCCGCAAAGGACATCGCATGTTAGGCCTTTCATCAGCTATAATAGGTTCCGGGATGGCATTCAGATATAATTTCTTCAAAACCATGATGTCGTCAATAACAGCTATAGGTGGATTTGACAAGGAGATAGAGCTTAAAATGCTGAAGGACAGCCACAAAATCGAGTATCTCAACGATGCTATGGTATACGATGAAAAAGTACAGAAAGCCGAAGTTTTCAGCAACCAGCGCCGGCGCTGGCTCTCAGCACAGTTACATTATTTTCGCCAGGATTTTTTTTCATCGCTCAAGGCTTTGGTCACCAAAGGAAATGTTGATTATTTTGATAAGGCTATTCAGTTTATTCAACCTCCCCGTATTTTGCTTCTCGGAGCTTTAACAATTGTTGCCACATTATTTTTTCTGGTCAATTACTTTTTAGGAATTTCAGGGCTATTTAACATTTTATGGGTTGTAGTTGTTGCGCTATGTATACTTGCCTTCCTGTTTTCGATACCACATTCGTTTTACAATACTGCCACATTAAAAGCCATGGTTAGCTTGCCAAAGGGAATGTTTCTCATGTTTGGTTCGCTAATTAAGATCAAAGGCGCAAACAAGCAATTCATCCATACAAAACATAATGCGGTAAAACCACCGCCTAAACAATAATCGCCTGAATTAATTTTCAAGATTGCAAAATGAAAATAGGGATAGAAGGACAACGGCTTTTTCGTAAGAAAAAACATGGTATGGATATGGTGGCACTGGAGCTTATCCGTAACCTGCAGGAAATTGACCATGATAACGAATATGTGATTTTTATCAAGCCCGATGAGGATGATTCAGTATTAAAAGAAACTCCGAATTTTAAAATTGTGAAGCTCGGGGGTGGCTTTTACCCTATGTGGGAACAGTTTGCCCTGCCAAAGGCAGCAGAGGAAGCCGGTTGTCAGATACTGCACTGTACAAGCAATACTGCCCCCGTAAATACTGGTATTCCCATTGTGGTAACCTTGCATGATATCATTTACATGGAGAGCAGCTACACGAGGATAATGCAGGGTAGCGGATCTCTTTACCAGAAGTTTGGGAATGCTTATCGCCGCATGGTGGTTCCAAAAATTGTGAAGAAAAGCCAGAAAATTATCACGGTGTCACACTTTGAAAAAGACCGTATCGGAGAATTTTTTGGCATTCGGGGCGATTCAAGGCTCTCGGCAGTATATAACGGGGTGAGCGAACATTTTAAACTAATCGCCGATAAGAGTGAATTTCAGCGTGTTAAAGAAAAATATCATTTACCGGATCGTTTTTTCTTTTTCCTGGGAAATACCGATCCGAAGAAAAATACAAAAGGAACGTTAAAAGCATATTCTGATTTCGTAAAACAAACCGGTAGCGATATCCGGTTGGTAATGCTTGATTACGACCAGGTTGAACTTGCTAAGTTGCTAAGTGAAATCGGTGACAGATCGTTAATCGAACGGATTGTTCTTACTGGGTATGTGGTCAATACTGATTTGCCTGCTATATATGGCCAATGTGAGATATTTCTTTATCCCTCCCTGCGTGAAAGTTTTGGTATACCCATGCTTGAAGCAATGGCCTGCGGAGTGCCTGTAATTACTTCGAATACATCCTCAATGCCCGAAGTGGCTGGCGATGCTGCTTTTATCATTGACCCATATAAACCGGAAGAGATCACCCAAGCTCTGATCCTGTTAACCAGCGACAACCTGGTCAAAAATGCGTTGATCGGGAAAGGATTTTTACAGGCTGCAAAATTTTCGTGGAAAGCCATGGCTGAAAATGTACTTCAGATCTATCGTGAAATTGGAACAGAACTTAAATAAATGAACCTCCCATAACTAAAACCACCTCTCCCCCCGGCCCCCACTCCTTGAGGAGAGGAGGCCGGGGGGAGTGAAGTAAAATACAAAATATGAAAAAATTAAAAACTTATTCCAGGTATTTTTTTGAATATTTAAAGCATGGCGATCTCCTTTCAATCATTGCATCCATCAGATATCTTTTATATAAAACCTCCCATAAAAAAGACCGGATCATTCACACTACCATCGGAACATTCTTTTGCCGGAAAAATACCAATGATTTCCAGTTTGCCAATTATAAATATGAGTGGGGAGTTAAAAAGTACCTGCTTGATAACCGGCATACTTTTTCTGTATTTATTGACGGCGGGGCTTGTATTGGAGATTATTGTGTGTTGCTCTCCCGCTTTAATATCCGATGCATTGCATTTGAACCTGTAATTGAAAACTTCAATGTTCTCACTAAAAATCTGAAATTAAACGATTTAACCGATGAAATCCAGGCGTTTTCCTTTGGTTTGGGATCGAAAAATGAACACGCTGCCTTTATTTTTAATCCGGTCAATACTGGTGCTTCGCACCTTGCAAACCTGGGCCAGGTTCCCGATTGCCATGTGGAAATCAGAACATTGGACTCCTTGATAGCTTCCTTAGATATTAATCCGGAAGCACATATTTTAGTAAAATTAGATGTAGAGGGCATGGAAGCGGAAGCAATACGTGGAGCTAAAAATTTCATCACGATGTACCCACACATCACCTTTGTGATCGAAGACAAGCATATCGGTGAAGAATCTATCAAAAAGGCATTGAACGAGATCGTCCCATTTGAATTTGGCATTGTGGATGAGTTCAATATTTATGCAAAAAAAATAATTTCCACGCAATCAAATTAACGGATGCTATGCTGGCACTAAAAATCACCTTCTGGATTCTCCTTTTTATCGTGTTCTATGCCTATATCGGCTATGGAATCGTCTTATTCCTGCTGATAAGAATCAGGCGCATGTTTGGCATTAGCCGGAGAAGAGCCAATACTGCCGGATTTGAACCGGAGGTAACGTTATTCATTGCTGCCTATAATGAAAAAGATTTCATTGCCGAAAAAATTAAAAACTCCTTAGAGCTTGATTATCCTAAGGAAAAACTGCACATGGTATGGGTTACCGATGGCTCTGACGATGGCACCCCGGATTTGCTGAAACAATATGCAGGGGTGGAGGTTCATCATCTTCCCGCGCGCAGTGGAAAGATCGGCGCCATGAATCGTGGGATGAAGTTCGTAAAAACACCATTTGTTGTGTTTTGTGACGCAAACACCATGCTTGGACGCGAATCAATCCGCCGCATCGTTTATTTGTTCAACGACCCCAAAGTGGGCTGTGTTTCCGGTGAAAAACGCATCTTCAGCAAGGACAAGGACTCAGCAGCCGGCGCTGGCGAAGGGTTGTACTGGAAATACGAATCCACGCTTAAAAAATGGGATGCTGAACTCTATTCGGTCGTTGGAGCTGCCGGTGAACTTTTTGCCATTCGAACTGAATT
>CAYNMU010000114.1:0-5902 GCA_964398395.1 uncultured Eubacteriales bacterium | reverse complement strand
CACTGGCCTCAAAATAGAGGGTGGTCATATCGTAGAATACCACATCGACCTTACCACCGAGGACCGCTTTTTCGTGAAATACGATTACTTCTTGTGGACAAAGCCTAATAAACTGTGTAATCTGTGAATAGCACTTATTTCTTGCCCTTACACATATCGAAATCCAAGAAACAGATGGTGAAGGGGAACAAGGTTGTTATACCCGACAGAATGGCACATTTTCCGAACCAAACAAATCACGCCAATTCAGATTAAGGTCAGGTATCTGCACAGTTCGGATCAAAGTCGTATAAGGGATCAATACTCGTACGCTTCCTCAAATTGAGTTATGGACCTTTAAGTGAAAAGAAAAAAACGCAAAGACACTGAGAAACATAATATTTGAATTCAGTAAATTATTTCTATGCGTCTCCGGGCCTCTGCGGTAAAAAAAGGCTTTGTCTAACCCCCCGGAGAGTGAGCCTGTTATTTCATTATTACAAACTTTTTGGAATAGACTCCGTTTTCGGTTTGCAATTGCAGGAAATAAATTCCGTCCGAAAGATTATCAATCTTTACCCTGAAAGTCTGGTCCCCGTTCGGATTTACCGTCATAACCTGCTTTCCCTGCGTGTTCATGATCCGGAACTGGTTGAAATTGCCGTTAAATGCAGTAAGGTCAACCATAAGAACGTCCTTCGCCGGATTGGGATAGATATTTATTTCACCCGATGTCAGGTCATTTATTCCAAGAGGATTCCTGGTGACAGTCAGTGACAGGTCATACGTTCCCGCTTCCCCTGTGAATTTAGGCGAAACAAGAAAATAAATTGTTCCACCTGATTGAGAAACAACATTATTTGTCATAGGGCCATCAAATGTATTGGTAAAGGTAGTTCCCATATCCGTGGAAACGGAGCAAATTGCATCCACAGTATAGGTCTGGGCAGGGCCACCGGGGTTTAATAAATCGTACAATATGGCGCCAACCGTGTAACTGTAACCAGGCGGTAAAACCAATTTATAATTATCATAATCAGTTGTTGGAGAATTTGCGATATTGGCATTAAGGGTATTGATGATGGCAGTGTTCCCTGTGAACGTGACCGTCAGGTTTGATGCTGTTTGAAGGGAATTATTGGGTTCCCAGGGATCTGCGCCGTACGGAACCTGCTGAACTGTAACTTCCACAGGATTGAGATAATTGGTCGAACCGGTTAATTCCCATGACTGACCTGTACCACTCGGCAAATATTGCATGGCCATAAGGTATGTTCCGGGAACGCAATTCAGATTTGTTGTGTTAAAGGTCAGACCGTTGGTATGACTCCCTGCAGCCAGGTTCTGACCGGTTAGCTCGCCGATGGTAGCGACTAGGTATCCGCTAAGATCATACAGGGAGACATCGTAAGTTCCGGTAAAGTCAGTTGTGCCGGTATTCGTTATGTCAAGGTGGACCGAGGCAGCCTCCCCCTGGACAAGAGGAGAACCCGGAGTTAATACCATGTCCGAATACAACTCCAGGGTATTGGCATGATGCACATTGATAGATGCCAGGTTCGTATAGCCATTAGTATCGGATACTTTTATCCAGAGGCTGTCGTTGGAGACGGAATAAAAAATCCCGATAGAATAATTTCCAGGAAGCATCGTCAGCAATCCGGTGTTGGAAAATGTAACCCCACCATTAAAATGACCGCCGGCAGGAAGTGTGACACCTGAAAGAACCTGAACATAATCGATAAAAGTATTGTTTGCATCAAATATTGCAGCATAAAAATAACCGTTGAAATCCATCGTGGTATAGTTAGCAATATTGGTATGTACGGTAAAAGCCTGACCATATTCTATATCCTGGGGTGATGCTGTAACAGAATCGTACAGATAAAGGGTGGAGGACTGACCCCCGCCGCCATTGGGGCCCTGAATTCCAATGACGCACTGCTGACCGCTGTTAAAACCCCCGGTTCCGCCACCGGTACCAGTGCCAGTGGGGTTTAGTGCATCGACATCAAAATACCCGTCAAATTGCCCTGACCAGCCCCAGTTAAAATGGAAAAAATCATTTGCATCATACCCGTCACAATTAAAACAGTGACCGCCACCACTTCCAAAACCTGCATAAAGAATAGGACGTCCTCCATCAAGTTCCGTTTTTAACAGAGTTTGCCAATCCGTTTTATTGGGATAGTCTGACCTGACTTTCCCAACAGCATTCGGGTAACCAAAATAAGTTTTCAGTGCATATTCGGCGCAGGCCTGCACAGGACTTTGGGAGGAGACGACATAGGCTGAACTTCCGCCTGTTGCTGCAATGCCATAGGTCATCTCGACACTCACCCCGCAATGATACATCAAGGTTGCAACTGCAACATTGGCCCCGGTAACGGACAGAGGCATATTCGCCCAATCATAGGTGGTATTGCCGAAATTTGCCGACTGGGTACCATATTTGGGATCAGTGTAAGAATGAAAGCCGGCTCCATTGGCAGGCGCACTCCAGAATCTCAGGATCTGGGCCATGCCTGTTGCAACACATCCGGTTACGGAAAATTGATTTGCTGCATTATCATAAGGACACATGGCATTGTAATAGGGCGACTGATCCCAGGTGGTTTGTTCGAGAGGGTTCACGGTTTTTACTGATCTGTAAAACATATAGGAACCTATACCTGTTTTAAGTGACTCCCAATGGGATTTGATTTCTTCTGTTGCCTGCATGTTTTTAGCTCTCGCTTCCTCAATCTGCTCCTTATATCCATTCAACCACCAGGACACATCAGGAGCTATATTGTTTACATTAAATCCTGATTCATCAGAGTAGGCCAATACCGGAATCACATTATCTTCAGCAGATACGATAATAAAACCATGGGAAGAATTAACATTAAAAACATAGAAGCATGCTCCTCCTGCCCCTGAACCGGAGTTATCCTTGTTATTTGATTGGGCAGTATAAACCAGATCAAGACTGGAAACACGCATTAACGTCGTTGAATTAATCCGCTTTGTTAAAAAGTTTTGCCCGACAGTCCTTGCTGTCATCTCATCAATTTGTTTCCCATAAGTCAGGTTAAAAAAAACAAGAGATAAGATAATTAATGTTGAAAACCATTTCATATTTGTTGATTTTTTGATATTTTTTTAGAGTGTTTTTTCAGCAATTACAGGTATTCATGCGAATATCTGCAATGCAACCAATCTGCCACTATTTATGGTATTTCGGATTTAATTACAATATTACAAGAGATATTTCGGATTGGTGCCGGAGAATGTAAAAAATAGTTTTCTTTTAATGAATTTTAACATTATGCCCGGTGGGAACGGGTATGTTCTAACCCCCTGTAAGTTGTACACTTTACTCAATGAGTTTGGGTTTAATCAAAGAATTAAAGACCGGATACTCTCTAAATGAACTTTTTAATATGAAAGGCAGAAATCATCGTGTTGCAACTTTGAGCAGTAAGGGGAGCTGATACAGGAAAATTCTCAAAATAAACACGAGAGAATAGATTATTTATCAATACTTAAATCAAAAGCATAATCCTGGTAACTTATTATGCTTTTCGTCTTATTCAATTCAACCCACGCTCTTTCTTTATGCGACATTTCGACAAGATCCCATGATGGTGTGTTTCTAAACAACTCTACAACCTTGTTGAGTGAACTAAGTTCTTCAGTATTAAATACTGATAAATCAAAATCTTTAAGTGGTTTATAACATTCGATGACCTTTGAATTATTGACCTTATAAAAAACAGGTTCAATAATTTCTTCCTTTTCAATAAAATGAGCAAAGATAAAATCATAATTCGAAGGCACTGGACCGTATGAAATTGCCCGATAAGATATTCCTGAGATCGATCTTCCCGTTGTTTTATAGTTTAAAAAATCTGAATAAAACAACATCTTATTCAACTTAAGCTTGTCGTTGAAATCAGGATTACAACTTGATAGAAAGTAGAGCAATAAATTGGTGGTTTTTTCTGTGCTTGGAACCGTGTAGCCTGTATACCTATTTGGTCCGCGATACCAATTAAAATTGCAAAGAAAACAATCTTCTTCCTTTGAGGGCACCAAGGCTTTTACATTTTTTGCAATCTTCAAATATGCAAGTTCACCAAGAATCCCTTTAGATTGAGCCAAATATAAAGAAAACATTTCGGCTCGTTTGGCACTTGAAATTAGTTTCGCATTCGCAGTTGATGGAATTTCACCCTTTTCATAATTGGAATACGTGTTTATTCCAAGCCCAAGAATTATTGACATTTTTTGTGCACTAACCTTGTATTTTTCTCGTAATTGGATAAGTTCTTCAGGAAAAGGTAATTCATATTTCTCCCGATACTGGTTATATATCTGATTTATTACCAGGGTATCGGTCTCCTTTGTTGTGAATTCTTCTCCACAACTTTCGCATTTGTAGAAAAAATCACTGATTTGAAATGTTTCCTTTTTAAATTCCTTTTCGACGATTTTGCTCTTAATGACCGCTTTTTCATCACAAAATGGGCAATCTCTATTTACTTCCATGACTATGTTCTTTATCTCTTTTCTTGTCTCTGACGTTTACTATTTTCTTTATCTTAATGGGTAATCTATAACATCCTCAGGTTGATGAAATGACATACAATGTGGTGATTTACCGAACTTACCCAAACTTAGTTTTACATAAATTTCCTCTCCATTGTAATGGGTTCCAAATTCATAAAATTCAGGTCGTTTGGGGTCTATATCTTCCGTTGGACCCCGATAATAATCCCTGACTTCTAATTTCATTATTATTTCCTCTCGAATATATGCTGTTATTCCTAATTGAAGTAAAGCATCGGTATTTTTCTGGCGTGGGTAATAATCAATCCCGAAGGTTCTTGCTTTAACTTTAAAATCGTTCAAAAATATTTGAACATTGTCTTTCAATGACATCTTTCAAGAAGTTAAAAAAGTTTACGAAATGTTTTTCCCTGGTTTCCATGGTTTCTGTGTCTTTAGGGTTCAATGCTCTTAAAATGAGTGTACAAAGATACGAAAAAAACACTATAAAGTTTAAATATATCAAAATAAATTAATATATATCACTTTTTAGTGATAAAACGGTAACCCTGCTACCTCTTTAAGCAGTATTGTTCGTATGTCGACTTTTCATGGTTCACTAAAATATTTTATCTGTTCACAGCTTTCATGGCTTGCGGGGCGTAACGTTGTCCGGAGGCAACACCAGGTGGCATCGCGTTGCTGAGTTGTGTCATCTCCGATTCGGTCAAGGTTATTTCCACTGATTTGACATTTTCTTCAAGATATACCCTGCGTTTTGTGCCCGGTATCGGCACTAAATCTTCACCCTGACCAAGTATCCATGCAAGAGCGATTTGAGCCTTGGTGCAACCTTTTACCTTTGAAAGTTCATCCAGCTTGCTGAGGAGATTCAAGTTGGTTTTCAAATTTTCTCCCTGGAAACGTGGATGATTCTGACGGTAGTCACCTTCATTAAAATCTTTCTCATTCCTGAATCTCCCGGTAAGGAAACCTCGACCGAGTGGACTGTACGGAACAAACCCGATTCCAAGTTCACGGCAAACAGCAAGAATTTCATTCTCCACATCGCGTGACCATAAAGAATACTCTGTTTGCAATGCTGTTATTTTATGAATTTTATGGGCACGTCTAATCGTTGCAGGACTTGCTTCAGAAAGTCCAATATAGCGCACCTTGCCTTCTTTTACAAGCCTGGCAATAGCTTCAACAGTCTCTTCAATCGGAGTATTCGGGTCAACCCTGTGCTGGTAATAAAGGTCGATAGTACTTACATCAAGCCTCTTCAAACTGGCTTCGCAAGAAGATTTGATGTATTCCGGCTTGCCATTCACTCCTAAAAACTCTCCTTTAGCATTTCTCACATTTCCGAATTTTGTTGCAAGAAATA
>CAYNMU010000113.1:1800-5913 GCA_964398395.1 uncultured Eubacteriales bacterium | reverse complement strand
GTTTTGAGTTTATTATGCCTGCTTTGCCGCAGGTTGTCGGGTCAAAGTTTATTATGCATGTGATAAATTCCTATTTTCAAAAGTGGGTGCTTAAAAAATTCGCTCCTAAATACGGGAAATACCGGCCGTGGATATTTGTTAACTGGCCGTTCTTTGTTATTACCTCCGTTTTGCTGGTGTATTTCCCTTATAATAATTTTTCATACTATAACAAATTTTGGATTATGGGGTTGCTGTTTCAGGTTTGGTGGCTTTTTGCAAACTATAACGATCAGGGCGGATCGATTGAAAATGTCATTACCCCAAATACAATCGAGCGCACAAAAATTATGGCGTTTGGTTCTTTAATTTACAATTTGATTCCATCTCTGGTCAATATAAGTTTGCCTCTTATTGTGTCCGCGACAGGAGGGTTTACAAGTCTGCGTTCATACCGCACATCAATATTGTTCAGTATGCTTCTTTTTTCTCCAATGTGTCTGTTTCTGGCTTTTAAGGTGAAAGACCGGGTTATCATTGATTTTGACAGAAGCCCCAACATATCGTTTATGAAAGGGATTAAGGCTGTAATCCGGAATAAGTATCTTTGGATAAGAACCGCGTCCGGTGTGCTCGGCGGTTTTTCTCAAGGGCTGATTAATGTTAACACGATTATGGTAGTCTATATGCTTCGTAAGGATTGGGTTTTTGGGGCATTGGCAGCGATTCTTGGCACCAGCAATATACCCGGGTATTTAACGGCAAAGTTTTTTATCGGGCGCTTTGGTAAAAAGAAAGTATGGCTTGCGGCTAGATATTTTGCCGTTTTCATATCCTTTTTCCAAATAGGCGCTATTTTAATGAACAGCTTTGTTCTGCTTATCGCAATAAACTATATTTCAGGTGTCATCAATCAATATCGTGATATCGCCGACAGGGGGATGACGCCGGACATCTGGGATTACCAGCAGTATGTTTCCGGTGAGCGGTTTGAAACTTTTATGGGAACAATGGGGATGATTACCGCGCCGCTGGGGCCTTTTATGGCCCTTCTCGTGCCGACCGTTTATGCCGGTATGGGTTTTACATCGGATTGGACGGTCTTGTATGATCCGGTAATCAGGAGCAAACTGTTTATTTTTACTATTGTATTAAGCTGCGTTGTTTCACTGATCACTATATTGCCGATGCATTTTTACGATTTAACCGAAGATAAACACCGTGAGATTATTAAAGAACTGCGCCGGCGAGAAGATGACCGTCTTGCGGTTTTGGCGCAAGCAGATGGCGGCTTAACAACAGATATTGAGCAAAGTGAAGGAGAAACATCATGAAAGAAAAGTTAAAGAGATTTTTTGTGGTTATCGGCGAATATCTTATTGAGGTCTATAATAAACGGATTAAAACCTATTGCTTTGAGAGCCACTATTTTCAAACAAGCGTATTCGGCTGGGAAGGCGACAAGAATTCCCCGATTATTTTTGCCGACGGCAGCTTTTTTATCAGGGACCGTATGAATACCGTCATGGTGTTCGGTGTTAAAAATGCCGACCAAATCGACTGGACGCTTCGGGATGACTATATGCCTTGCTATATTTCCGCTTACAGCAAGGATGGATTAAAACACCGGATCGAAACTTTTGCAGACAAGGTAACCATCGACAGCAATGATTTTGTGGTTGTCTACGCCACCATGACAACTGAAAACATTTCGGAAAAAACCTTGAAACTGCCCAAAGTCAAAACCGAAAAGATTTACCAGAGCGGAACCTACTGGTATAAAAGAAAAATATTAAGGTTTTGGCAAGCAAAGCTGGAAGCTCCTTTTGATGTTTATTCTAGCGCTATAAATCCGGGTGAAATAATTACACGCCAATATGCAATAGCTGTTGACCGCTTCGGCGGCAGCTATGATTATCCGTCAAAAGAGAAAATAATCGAGGCGGGGGAGCCTGCCGGGCATTACGAACATATGAAAGCCTATTGGGAAGCGAAGTTGAAAGTACTGACCGGGTTGGAACTGCCCGAAAAAATGCTTGTTAATGCTTACAAGGCCGGTTATATCTTTCAAATGATAATAAAAGACGGTGACAAGCTGAATACCGGTGAAAACTGTTACCGGAATATCTGCAACCACGATGTAATCGGCATTCTCATGGCGCTCACGGAAATGAACGACGGCAACTTTAAAAACCATTCCAAAGTTATTCTGGAAAACTGCTCCTACGGCGATGCCGAATGGAAATACAGTCTGCCGTTTGCGCTGTACTTGATGAAATCTAACGACTTTGACTATATCGCTTCAAGGTATAACGAAATTAAGGATGTTATCAGAAAAACCGAGTTTGACAGAACGCCGGAAGGCTATTTAAAACATACTATTGACATTGACACCGACGGCTTTTGGCTGATGGATAACTGGTCAGCACTCACGGGGCTGACCGCATATAAATATATTTCCGACAGGCTTTTTGACCATTTTAGCGACTCACTATATAAAGATGAAAGCGTATGGGCAAAAAGGATTTACGATGAACTGCTTGATGCGGTTGAAAAAACACTGTCAGTTACCCTTAAAAAATACAAAATTAATTATTTGCCTGTGTCAATTTTGGAACCAAATGACAACAACCGTTGCAAGGTTCCAAATGACGCAAACTGGGCTGCTCACTTTATGTTTGGCAGATGGGCATGGGAAGGTTATCTTTTCGGTGCAGAGCAAAAGGGTGTTCAGATTGATTTAATTGATGCGACCTATGACTACGGTTTTGAAAGGCTGGCGAAAATCGGAGCGGACCCGCGCACCTTCGGCGCGTTTCCGGGGGAAAGCAGCGGCTACAACGCGGGGTTCGGCTCCGCGGCGCTCAGGGCGGAAAAATACAGGGATATCGGCATCAAAGCTTATCAATATATGATAGAAAACACACAGTCCGCTCCATTGGCATGGTGGGAAATGGCCGTCAATTATAAGCACAAAAACATCCTGACAACCAAGGTGATAACGGACGCCTGGGGCAGCATTCCAAACTCATGGTCGGTTGCCAACTGCAACAAGGTTCTGGTAAATTCCCTCATAGCGGAAAAGCACGACGGCACGGTAATTGTCGGCAGAGGTATCCCGCGGGAATGGCTGAAAGGCTTCAATCATATAGCCGTCACCAACTATCCGACAGGGAAAGGCCCTGTTTCTTACAACATGAATATTGATAACGACAAAATCGAAATCGAATTCACCGGCAACGATAACACAATCATCAGCCTTGAACTGATAGGCAAAGAGAATTTAACAATTGAAAAGGGTATTAATAAAATTACATTGGCACAAGCATAATCAGCAATAAAATAACCGTAATTTGTCAATAGGTTTATTTGGTTAAGCAGATAGACTTTTACAGTTAGGAGGGAACTTGTGAAACGAATAATTTCGCTGATGCTAATAGGAATTACAGTGATTTTATTGGCAGGCTGCTCAGCAGCAACTACAGAGAAAGAATCTTTGAAATTCAAAGAAACGCTAGGTGGTTATGCGCTTTACCGTTATAAGGGAGATTCAAAAAAAACATCTTTTACCGTTCCGGATGAATATAAAGGCCAACCCGTTGTTGAAATAATGGATTTTGCTTTAGCGAATGCAGAGTATCTTAAAAATATAACGATTGGCGCGAGTATTGAAAAAGTTGGAGACTGGGCGTTTACTAACTGCGGAGCCTTAAAAAAATATATTGTTGAAGAAAACAGCAAGTATTTTACAGCTGTTGATGGTGTGCTTTATAAAAAGGATATGACGGAACTGATATCTTTTCCGAACGGTAAATCGCCGCTTCAATATGACAGTAACAAGCTTCTGACAGGCGGCAGCGAAATTGTGATTCCCCAAAGCGTTGCCAAAATCAGAAACAACGCATTTTATATCTGCAGCAACCTGTACAAGGTTACTTTTAACAGCGGTCTTATAGAAATAGGCAACAAGGCTTTTATCAAGTGCATAAACCTGCAGAATTTCACACTGCCGGAAACGCTGCAAAAAATCGGCGTGGATGCGTTTTCGTTCTGTGATTCTTTAACAGCGGTGACGATACCGGCTTCGGTAAGTGATATTGGCGATTACGCCTTTTTCTCTATGTCAAGCAGTAT
>CAYNMU010000113.1:0-1700 GCA_964398395.1 uncultured Eubacteriales bacterium | reverse complement strand
TTTAAGCCTACTGCAAGACCGTTCTATCCATTGTTTTACGGCGCGATTTTGATAGCCGGAATTGTTATAGTTATATTCGGATTTTTTGGATTTTTCAAAAGATTCAACCACGAACCGAAACGCTGCAATTTGCTGAACAACTTCCTTTTACCTGTCCTTGCTATAACGGTAGGAGCGGGCGTCTTGGCGGGTACCGGCAATCTTTATGCCACATCAGAATATTTAGCAGCGGATAAGCTGTATGTTCTTATCTTGACCGGCCTTATTTTAGGCATCGTGTTATGCCTGCTTCTGGTGCCAGCCGGACTTTCCGCTATTATTAATTCAGTCAGAAAAAAAAGCATCTCCCGTGTTGTAAGACGCGCGAACTGCTCAGCACTTGTATTTGTTTTGATGGGCGTTATTGTTGCAAGTGTCATCATGCTGCCGCCCGATGCAAAAGCAAAGCCGTTTCCTGCGGATTTATATCATACTGTTTTGTATGCTCAAGGTATTGCGGGCTATGATACTGTTAAAATACCCACAATGATAACTGCAACAAACGGAACAATTCTTTCTTTTGGAGAGGCCCGGGTAGGCAGTCAGGAGGATTGGGCAAAGACGGATGTTGTTGTGCGCAAAAGCTATGATATGGGCAATACATGGACACCGCTAAAGGTGCTCGTTGCAGACGGAAACCTCACAGTCGGCAATGCATGCCCGGTTGTCGATAAAAGTACCGGCTTTATCTGGCTCATTTTCTGCAAGCAGAATGACAGGGTTTTTAAAATGCACAGCGAGGATAATGGCGAAAATTGGACAACACCCGTTGAGATAACAAAGGATGTAAAGCTTGCCGGCTGGAGATGGTACGCTACAGGACCGAGCCACGGAATTCAGCTTGAGGACGGAACGCTTGTTATTCCGGCTGACCATATTGAAAACAGAAAGATGAATGCTCATATTATTTATAGTAAGGATAATGGCAGCACTTGGCAGCTCGGAGGATCTATTCCGGGCGGTGAAGAAGCATCAATTGTCCAGCTTGACAACGGAGATTTATATATTAATATCCGGCCTGTGAAGCCCGGTTTCCGCGTTACTGCTGTAAGCAGCGATGAGGGCATGACATGGCATAATATAGAGCTTGACAAAACCCTGCCCGACCCGGCATGTCAAGGGAATATTATTAAAATTGACAAACCTGGCGGGAGTTTCTACTTGTTTACAAATGTCGCCGACTCGCTCTATCGTGAGAAAATGACCGTGCGTTTAAGCAGCGATGAATGCAAAACCTGGTCAAAATCAAAGGTGCTTTATCCGGGGTTAGCCTCCTATTCCGCGCTGTCGCTCATCGATGCAAAAAATGACACAATCGGATGCATTTTTGAAAACGGTGCAAATTATTACGCCGAAGAAATAGTATTTGTCCGTTTTTCTCTTGGTTATATTAATAAATAAGGGGGAACATTTATGAGTAGAAAAATTGTATTTTTCGGAGCGGGTGCGATTGGCGGAAGTGTCGGTGCATGGGTGGCTGAGCATTATGAAAATGTCTGCTTTCTCGATCAGGGCGAAATTGCACAGGCAATAAAAGAGAAGGGAATTACAACATATCTTGAACACCATAAAGATGAAGCGGTAACCGTTAAAGTCAAAACAATCGACAGCCTCAGCGAATGCGCCGATGCAGATGTTATTGTGGTTTGCGTGAAGACCTA
>CAYNMU010000112.1:0-6066 GCA_964398395.1 uncultured Eubacteriales bacterium | reverse complement strand
GTGTCCTCGACGTCGATCAACAGCATCCCGTTGCGGCCGTCTGCCTGGCCTTCCCAGGAGACTCGCGTTTTGACGCAGCCCCGCTCCGTGAACTTAATGGAATTGCTCAGCAAGTTCATCAGCACCTGGCGCATCCGCAGGCGATCCAGTAACAACGCACGCGGGAGGTTGGGCGAGATCTCGAACTGTAGTTGGAGCGATTTCGTTATCACCTGCTGCCCGAAAACCGTGCGGAGGAATTCGCAGGAATCCCGCATGTCCGTCAGATCGGGGTGCAGTTCCAGCAGAACCTGTGCCTCCACGTCGCAAACCATCGGGTTGTCATCCACGACCAGCAACGTCTTACGAGTGATGTTGTTCCTGGTACAATTGCATCAGCACTTCGCGGACAGTCCGTCACGCTCTTCCGGACTCTTCTGCGCGTGAATTTCGGTAATGCCAACTTGGTCGGCGAGATAGCGCACCTCCGACTCGCGATCTCCCGACACGATCATCACGCGCGCGAAGTGATGTTTCGGCCCCAAATGGCTCACGAAGGACCGGCTCTCCGCGCGCGGCGCATCACGAAAGCGAAAAGCTGCCGCATAGCGACCGCCAACGCGACCGGGGTATAGATCGCGCCCAAGCGATCCCCCAACCGCCGTAACTGGGGTCGCTTGGCTTCGGACTCGCGCATGACTTCCATGATCTTTGCGTAGCGCGAATCGGCGGCTTGCTCGGTCGCCCGAATGGTCAGGGTCGATTCTCCGTTGATCGCGCCCGAGAGCACGGTTGAGCCGGAAGTCTTGGTAATTTGGAACGGCTCGCCCGTCAGGTAGGATTCATCCATCACGCCATGCCCCTCGATCACCACGCCGTCCACTGGGCAGAGGTCATTTGGATAAACCACAAGCATGTCGTCCACGGCAATCTCATGCAGGGCCACATCCGTGATTTCAGATCCCCGTTTCCGGTGGGCGTCCGATTAGCAACAGGAATAGGTTGAATCCCCTGCCTTGCGTAGCCGCCAGGATCTCGGAGAGGCGAGCCGGGCGGCTGGCGAACTGGTGCGCCAAATCCCGCAACTCCTGCGAAAAACTCGGTCGAGAGATCCGCACAACCGGCATCAATTCAGGAAAAACCGGGATTGAGATTTGCCTCGAAGGTTGAGCGTGGATGGTTGACGTATCGTTTTCTCCGGCCGGATACTTTATGTTAGTGTTCCAACTCATCTCGCGCTTCCATTTACTTTAGAAGCAGAGTTTGCCTTTTGACTTTGTAACACAGGGTCGATGCAGTTGTTTGCGCAAGTTGTTCATTCCTCATCAGCTAATGGAGGGCCAACCTGAGCCCCGGCGCTCCAACCCATTCATTTCTGGCGACTTAAGGCGTCTTAGCGCCGCCTTTGGTGGGGGGTCGGGGGGTCAAAGCCATTGTAACTTGTATGACCACCACCGCCTCAGCATGCTTGTTGCAGGGTGAACGAGCCGCTTGGAGGGATCCACTGGCAATCGTCCGGCCGATCAGGGGAGACGTTTCTCCTGGTTTTGCTCTCTACCGGGGTGCGGTTGGGTTGAGTCTATGGACCGGAGGCGCCCTGCGGGGGGCGCTGGTTTCTTCGCACCAGCTTCAGCAGCTCCAGAACCACCAGCGGGATAGCTCCTACGGCAACCAGCCAGAGGCAGTCGGTGAGCGGCATGAAGGACGATTTCAGGAAGCGGCCCAGAGTTGCGTTGTGTTGACTCCACGCCTGAAGTCCGAATGAAACGCAAACCACAATGGCGAGGTTGATGTTCGTCAAGAAAGGGATTCGCCAGACCGGCTTGGTTTCACTGCGGCTGCCGAAGGAGCGCAGCAGTTCGGCGAAGACCAGAACAGCGAAAGCATAAGTGCGAGCCCCCTCGGAGTTTCCCTGCTTCAGGAGATAAAGGTAAACCGCGAACGCCACACCCGCCGTGAGGATGCCGGTGAGGCACATCGTGCGAAAGAATCGGCGGTCGGTGATGCGCTCAGACCGGCGGCGCGGGTGGCGCCTCATCACGTCAGGGTCGATGGGGTCGGCCGCCAGGCACAGCGCAGGCAGTCCGTCGGTGACGAGGTTAATCCAAAGCAGGTGAATTGGCAGGAGCGGCGCGGGCAAACCCACGACCACGCAGATTGTCATGAGCAGCAGTTCACCCGTGTTACCCGCCAGCAGGTATTGCAGGGTCTTGCGGATATTGTCATAGATGCCCCGACCCTCTTCCACGGCGGCGACGATGGAGGCGAAGTTGTCATCGGTGATGATCATGTCCGCTGCTTGCTTGGTCACTTCCGTGCCTGCTTTCCCCATGGCGATCCCGATGTCAGCGCCTTTGATGGCTGGGGCGTCGTTGACCCCGTCGCCGGTCATCGCAACTACCGCATCGTTCGCTTTCCAGGCGCGAATGATGCGCAGTTTATGCTCTGCGGTGACGCGGGCGTAAACGGCGATGTCGGCGACGCGTTTGCGGAGTTCATCGTCGGACATCTGGTCCAACTCCACGCCCGCGACGGCTGTGTCGTCGGCTGCCGCGATGCCGATGTCCCGCGCAATGGCAGTTGCGGTATCCGGATGATCTCCGGTAATCATCACCACGCGAATGCCGGCGGTGTGGCACTTGGCTACGGCGGCTTTGGCCTCAGGCCGGGGAGGGTCATGCATGCCTGTCAGACCGACGAACACGAGTTCGCGCTCCACGGCCTCCGGGGTAAGGGCGCTGGGCAGCATGCTGTCGAGGTCGCGGTAGGCAGAGCCGAGCACGCGCAGGGCCTGCTGCGCCATCGCGGTGGTTTGCGCCAGGATGCGCTGGCGGTCCGAATCGGTCAGAAGGTGGATCCCGGTGCGGGTGTAAAAGCTCTTGCAGAGTTGCAACAGCACGCCGGGAGCGCCGTTGGTGAAAGCCCGGAGCTTGCCGTCGCGCATGCGGCGAATAACCGTGCTCCGTTTGCGGTCGGAGTCGAACGGGATTTCGTGCTCCTTGGGCAGTTCCTTGTCGATGCGCTCCGGGTTGCCACCGGCTTTGAGACCGACCGTGAGCAGGGCGCCTTCGGTGGGATCCCCAACGACTTTCCATGCTCCGTCATCCTGGACGAGATGGGCGTTGTTGCAGCCGAGGAGGATGGTCGCCAGTTCGAGCAACGGCGCCGCGTGCTCCGCTACCGCTTTCTTGCCTTCAATCCGGACCTCGCCTCCTGGCCCGTAGCCTTCACCGGTGACTTCATAAGTGTGGCCGGCGACGTAGAGCGCACGCACGGTCATTTCGCCGACGGTCAGGGTGCCGGTCTTGTCGGTACAGATGACCGTTGTCGAGCCAAGCGTCTCGACCGCGGGCAGTTTGCGCACAAGCGCGCGGCGGCGGGACATGCGCAACACGCCGAGCGCGAGCGAAACCGTGACGACGGCCGGCAGCCCTTCCGGCACGGCCGCCACGGCAAGACTGACTGAGGTCATGAACAGCTCAAAGGGATCTGTTCCGCGCAGCAGCCCCAGCCCGAACTGCAGCGCTACGATGCCCAGCGTCGCCCAGACGAGGATCCGCCCGAACGAATCGAGTTTCTGTTGAAGCGGGGTCTTCTCCTCCGCCCCGGCCGTTGCGATTAGACCGGCGATGCAGCCCAACTCCGTCTTCATCCCCGTGGCTACCACCACTGCACGGCCGGTGCCCGCCGCGACGCTCGTGCCCATGAACAGCATATTCTCGCGGTCGCCCAGTGCGACTTCGCCCTGCGCTAAGGTTATGGCCTGTTTCGTCACTGCGTTCGACTCCCCAGTGAGCGAGGACTCGACACACCTGAGGGAGGCCGCTTCGAGGAGTCGGGCGTCGGCGGCTACCAGGTCGCCAGCTTCCAGCACGAGGATGTCCCCGGTCACGATTCCCGATGCCGGAATCGAGGTAACTTGTCCGTCACGCCGCACCCTGGCCTGGGGCGCGGTCAGCTTCTTGAGCGCCGCGATGGACTTCCCGGCTTTGTATTCCTGGTAGAATCCGATGATCGCGTTAAGGACGACAATGGCGAGGATGGCGATGCAGTCCACGACTTCACCGAGGAGCCCGGAGATGACTCCAGCAGCGGCGAGAATCCAAATGATGAGACTCTTGAACTGGCCCAGGAAGATTTGGAGGGGGCTGATGAGTTTTCCTTCCTTCAGCTCGTTCGGGCCGTTGGTCACAAGCCGTTGCGCCGCTTCCTGCGAGGAGAGTCCACCCGCAGTGGAGGCAAGCCGGGTCAGCACTTCCTCAGCCGGCTGGCTGTGCCAGCCTTTGCCCCCCGGCGGTGCAGCGATGGCCGGTGTGGCCGTCAAGCGGTGGTTATTGGCTAGCTCCATTTCCAGTGGCTATTCTCCGGGAAGTCCTCGCCGAATTCGTCGATGCATTGGACCGTCGCCCCCTCCGGCATGACAACGTCCGGTCTTCTAATGTAGTTTACCTCCCCCTCCTTAGCTGAAGGCACCGTTGGTGATGCTGAAGGCGCCAATCTGGAGCAGCGGATCGAGGCCAGCGCCTCATGCACCATCAGCGGGCGCTTCAAGAACAACTGCGCCGGTTTGTCGCGATTGATCAACGCATCAAAGGAAGACCCCACCCAGGCTGACAGCCTGTGCAACGATAACCTCCGGCTGATCTCATCAGCCCGTTTGTAAACCCTGTCCATAAGCAAACCGTGGTTGTTCGCCGCTGAACCTCCGCCATACAGCAAATAATCAAGAGGCCGCCAACAGCAGTCGGCGTTGACTGCGGTGCGAAAAGAATGCGCCGACCGCCATCGGCGGCTACGCCCAGTGGGTGAATCGTCCCATCAACGAAAAATCCAGCTCACCTCCAGTTTCCCGCACGGGCGCTGGATACTGACTGGCTCCCTTGGTTCGCCCGCGCGGTTCGCAACCTATTTGCAGCAGCAGGATGAGGCTTCCTTGACGGCCTTTTCGACCGCTTCACGAGTTTCGCCGGTGCGCTTTTGAATGCGACCCAACAGTTCATCGTGCTTGCCTTCGGCGCATTGGAGATCGTCATCCGTGAGCGCGCCCCACTTCTGTTTCAGCTTGCCCTTGGTGATGTTCCAGTCGCCCTTCATTTCGAGTTTGTTCATAATAGTTCGTTTTGTTTTTCTCTGTTTGATCGCCGCCAACGTGACGGCAAAGTTGTTCTAGCAGCCGGCCATCTGATTCCAGCATATCTCCTGGTGCCCGGTGTAGCGGATCTGGCCCTTTTTCATTTCGGCGCCTGGGAATGGGCCTCAACAAACCACAGCCATTTTTGGGGCTTCCGCAAGTTCAATGGTGGAAGTTTTCATAAATCAATTCCTTCATGGTTGGCTAGTAGCTTTCGTTGAGGGAAAATTGGCTGGGCGAGGACGATCGCCCGCACCGACCGGGGCCAATGCCCTGAGGGCATTCCTTACCCCGCTTGGCCGTGTCGATGACACACGGTGCGTTCGACTCCGCGCCCAGACAACTCAAATTCTGCCCAACAGAAGCAGAACGACCAGGATGGCCAACACCACACCCAATCCGCCCGTTGGAGCATATCCCCAGTTCCGGCTGTGAGGCCAGGTAGGGAGTGCGCCAACCAACATCAAAATGAGCAGAATCACTAAGATAGTTCCTAACATAAATGTCCTTTCAAAGGCCGAATGTAATTTGGTTTCATAAAGTCGATATTCCTGTTTTCGCAATATCTTCTTTCTCCTTTAGCTAGTGGAGGGCCAACCTAGAGCTCAGTGCCCTAAGATATTCATTCCATGAGTGTTAGAGCGTTGTGGGTCGACTTTGGCGGGCGCCAAGAGAGGTAAACCCATTGCAACCTGCACGAGTACTGCCGATATGCCGTGCATTCTGCAAATGCCTGCATGGCACCTGCCGCCTCCCGACCGCACCTCGCCGGACCAACGCTGCACTGCCACCCCGGACAACTTGCCCCATCATTCACCAAACCTGCGAATAAACCAGGTTTTCACGAGTTAGGTCAGGATCGCATAGGCCAGCAGCATGGCGGCCAGGTACAGCCAGTAGAGCGGCGGGAGCGGGACGAAGCCGAGCGTGTTGGCCAGCGGCGAAACCGTCAGCCA
>CAYNMU010000111.1:0-6077 GCA_964398395.1 uncultured Eubacteriales bacterium | reverse complement strand
CGGAGATCATGAGCAAGTACTACGGGGAGAGCGAGGGGAAGCTCCGTGAAGTCTTCGAAGAGGCACAGGAGAATGCCCCGACGATCATATTCATCGATGAGATCGACTCGATCGCACCAAAACGTGAAGAGACAAAAGGAGAGGTGGAACGCCGTGTCGTGGCACAGCTCCTCTCCCTGATGGACGGCCTGAAGGGGCGGGGACAGGTCATTGTCATCGCAGCAACCAACCTTCCGGACTCGATCGACCCGGCGCTCCGCCGGGGAGGGCGGTTTGACCGTGAGATCGAGATCGGCATTCCCGACAAGAAAGGGAGGTTTGAGATCTTCCAGGTCCACAGCAGGGGGGTCCCCCTGGCAGAGGATGTCAACCTGCAGGCATACGCGGATACAACCCACGGGTGTGTCGGCGCAGACATCGCACTGCTCGTAAAAGAGGCAGCAATGAGGGCACTCCGGAGGATCATCCCCCTGATTAAACCGGATGAGGAGATCCCGGCAGAGATCCTCGATGACCTCAGGGTCACCGGGGCTGACTTTGACGAGGCACGGAAACAGGTCGAGCCAAGTGCCATGCGCGAGGTGCTGGTGGAAATCCCGGACATTACATGGGATGATGTCGGGGGCCTTGACGACGTGAAGAAAGACCTGCAGGAGGCGGTTGAGTGGCCGCTAAAGTACCCCTTCGTATTCGAGCAACTCAGGACCAGGCCACCGAAAGGGATCCTCCTCTTCGGGCCACCGGGGACCGGGAAGACCCTGCTCGCAAAGGCTGTGGCAAACGAGTCAGAATGCAATTTCATCTCGGTGAAGGGACCTGAGCTCCTCTCCAAATGGGTAGGAGAGTCTGAAAAGGGGGTCAGGGAGATATTCAGGAAGGCCCGGCAGGCATCCCCATCAATCATCTTCTTCGATGAAGTTGACGCGCTCGTGCCGAAACGGGGTTCCTTCGTGGGTTCATCCCACGTGACAGAGAGCGTAGTCTCCCAGATACTCACGGAACTTGACGGTCTTGAGGAGCTGAAAGACGTCACCGTGATTGCGGCAACAAACCGGCCTGATATGATCGACCCGGCACTCCTGCGCCCCGGAAGGCTGGAACGCCATATCTATGTGCCACCACCCGATGAAGAGGGACGAAAGAAGATTTTCGAGGTGTACCTGCGGGATGCCGGCGCGCTCCTTACCCATGACATCAGTATCGATGACCTTGTCGGGCAGACCGAAGGGTATGTCGGCGCTGATATCGAGGCACTGGTCCGCCAGGCAAAACTTGGTGCAATGCGTGACTTTATCACGGTAATGGCAGATACGAGTGAGAAGGAACGGCAGGACGCCGTGGTGAACATCCGTATAACACGGGAACACTTTGATGATGCAGCGAAGAGAGTAAAGGGATCTCTTGACCGGGACGCCCTCGAGGCGGCTGAACGGCAGGCATGGGAGATGCTCTACAACTACGACCAGCGCGCAATCCTTGAAAATGCCCTTGCCACCCTGGCGCGGGCAGGACTCAAAGCGGTATCGGACATCGGTGTAGATACCCTCCGGAAAGAGACTTTCCGGGCTAAAAAGAATTTCAACGAGATAAAACGGCTCACCAGCCAGCTGGATGAGCAACTTAAACCGACCAGATAACGAACCGGGAATACCATTATGACCAGCGCACCAGATGAGAATTTCAGAAACATCGGGGAGATTATCAGGAAAATGCTTGAACAGGCGGGTATGAGCGAGCACCCCGCACCCGTCATTTTCAACTTCCGGATCTACGTCAACATGCCGGTATGCCCAGCCCCGCAACAGAACCAGGCCCCCGCCTGGAATGGGACGATCGAGCCGGAAGTGGAGGTCCAGCGGGTTGGAAACGATGTGATCCTGGTGACCGAACTTCCGGGAGTCTCCCCCGATGATGTCAAAGTGATGTTCTCCGGTTCAACCGTCCATATTAAGGCAGGGGACGGGAACCGGAAATACCATACGACCGCAGATGTACCCCCTGCAGAGAAGGACTCGGTATCGGTATCATTCAGGCATGGTGTACTCGAAGTAACATACCGGGAGCAGGTCAAGGAGCCCGGATCTCCTGCCTGGAAGGAATAAAATCTTTTTTTAACAGGCTTTATTCCGCACCATGTATGTTTCAGGATCGCATAACCGGCTTGAAAAGCCCCCCTGTTTTTCAATACGTAACGCCAAGCGGGCGTGAGTTGCCCCGGGGTTCCTAGGGGTAGCGTGTAGTTATTCCGGAACAACGGGTACCTGGACAGTCTCCCACGAAATCCGGAACGTGTGCTACGGTTAACGGCCCGGCCTCCAGGTCGCACGCTTTTTGTGGGCACTTCGTTCATTGATCAGGGATTGAAAACGGCAGTAGTGCGTATTTTACCAGGGTTTAAGGCCAGGATGTACCAGGAGTAGTTACCTGGCTGAAGGTCCAAGAAGACCAGTACATTTTTTTTACCCATGGTCTGCGACCTCAGCAACGTTACCCCCAATACCAGGTCCGGGCTACGATGAAATGGCGTACCGGTCATTTGGATGAAGACACACACATACCGGGCAGGATAATAATCCTGATAAACCCCGGAAACAAAAGACTACAGGGAATCAGTGGATCCGTATGGATCCCCGATAAATTAATGCTTTTGTGGCAGAGGAAGGCTGTAAAAAATGGTACTCAAAGATTTTCTTGTCAGTGCAGGAACAGATAAAGACCTGACGGAGTTAATTCTCTTTTTGAGCAAACAGGCTCAGCAGGTGAGGAGAGGTTTTTTTTGTACGCTCAGGAAAACACCGGTAGATGAAAAGACCAGGAATGTATATGGCGAAGAACAGATGGCCCTCGATACCTATGCAGACAGGGTGTTCATCTCTGGACTGAAAAGGACACGGCTTGTCCGTTATATCGCGACGGAAGAACAGCACCGGATCATCGAAGTCGAGGACCCGAAGAATAATTTCGGGGTTGTCATCGATCCTCTCGATGGATCATCACTTATTGACGTGAACCTCTGCACAGGGTCTATTATCGGCATCTATCCAGGGAACGTCCTCGAAAAGGGCGCAAAGATGGTTGCCGCCCTGTACTTCCTATACGGGCCTCTTACCACCCTGACATTGACCACGGGAAAAGGGGTCCATGAATTTGTTCTCGACGATACCGGTGAATTTTTTTTAAAGCACAAGAATATCAGGATTCCGGAAGGGAGAATTTACGCACCCGGCGCCCTGAGGAAGGATTACCGCCCGGCCCATGCACGGTGGATTGAGAGCCTCGAACTTGCCGGGTATAAACTCCGGTTCAGTGGCTGTTTTGTCGCAGATTTTCACCAGATCCTTCATAAGGGCGGTGTATTCTGCTATCCTGGGTTTAAGGGTAAGGAAAAAGGAAAATTACGATTACTCTTTGAAGCGAACCCGGTAGGAATGATCATCCATGAGGCCGGCGGGGCAATCAGCAACGGGAGGACCGATATCCGGGATATCATGCCGGGGTCTATCGATGAGCTCACGCCCATCTACGTGGGGGGCAGGACAGAGATCGCGATGATTGAAAAGTTTATGGCTGAAGAGTGAGTACACTGGAGCAGAGCATTATTATGAAACAGAACGGATATGGTCCAATTTCGGGTTCAGCAATTTTTGATGGAATTTCAGGCCAGAAAAAAATTATAATGGCCGCGAATACCAGGATCACGACGGTCGCAAAGGGAATTTTCAGGGCCGCGAAAGATACAGATTCCGCAGTATTTATAGAACTTGCACGTTCCGAATGTGACCTGAAAGGGGGATATACGGGGTTAACACCGAAGGATTTCGCAGAAAAAATCAACGAAGCTGCGAAGGATGTACAGTTTGATGCCTGGGCCCTTCACGCAGATCATATCACGATAAAGAAGGGAGACCCCACAGAAATCGAGCAGACCAGGCAGTTGATCGATGCCCAGGTCGCCGCCGGGTATACCTCGTTTGCCATTGACGCCTCACACCTCTTCAATTTTGAAGGGAAAAATGTCAGGGAAGAACTGGAACAGAATATCCAGGTCACAACAGGGCTGGCGCACTATATTAAGAGCCAGATGAAAGGAAAGGATTTCGGCCTGGAAGTGGAAGTAGGGGAGATTGGCAGGAAAGACAGGGAGGGCCTGATCCTGACCACGCCCGGGGAAGCAGTTGAATTCATCAGTGCCCTGAATGCGACCGGGGTATTTCCCCACGTGCTTGCGATTGCCAACGGGAGCACGCATGGTCATATTTACGATGATGCAGGGAACGTAGTCGAACAGCTGTCAATCGATATCCCCCAGACAAAGGCAGTCGCAAAAGCCCTGCGGGACAATAACTTACATGTCGGCATCGCCCAGCATGGCATTACCGGTACCCCCCGGGAACTCATCAACCAGCATTTCCCAAAAGGCGATATTATCAAGGGAAATGTCGGGACCTTCTGGCAGGACGTCGTATTCAACACCTTAAAAGTGTATGAACCCGCCCTCTACAACGACATCCAGGCGTGGACGCTTGAGACATACCGTGCCGCAAACCCCGGTAAAAAAGACCGGCAGATTGTTGATGGCAACTGCAAATTTGCAATTAAGGAATTTTTCCGGGAACTCTACGCAGTTGATGGGGATACAGAACAGGCAATCCAGGCCATGGCATATGCTGAAAGCCTTGTATTTTTCAGGGCGTTCAGCTCGTACGGGTCCGCTTCCCTTGTCCGGAATGCCATTCTGAAAAACAATACGAAGTAATTTTTTCCTGTTACGAAGGAACGTAGAATTTACCGTGATATGATGCCGAAAACAACTATTTCTGTGATGAAGGCGGATGTGGGGAGTTTTCCCGGGCACTCCCGCACCCACCCGAAGCTCCTGGAGAAAGCGGCCAGGCTGCTCCGGGACCAGGAAGGCAAACTGCTGATCGACTCGTTTGTCACGCACTGCGGAGATGACATTGAGCTGATCATGACGCACACCCATGGTGTGGACAACGAAAAAGTCCACAAACTTGCCTGGGACGTGTTCATGGAGTGCACAGCAGTTGCAAAAAGCATGAAACTCTATGGTGCGGGGCAGGACATGCTTGCAGACGCCTTTTCAGGTAACGTTAAGGGGATGGGGGCCGGTGTTGCCGAGATGGAGTTTGAGGAGCGGGCCAGTGATCCGGTGCTGGTATTTATGGCCGACAAAACCGAGCCCGGGGCATGGAACTTCTTCCTGTACAAGATCTTTGCCGATCCGTTCAACACGCCCGGACTCGTAATTGACCCCTCCCTACACAAGGGATTTATCTTTGAGGTCCACGACCTCATCGAAAAACGGATGATCTTGTTTTCGTGCCCTGAAGAGCTCTATCGTCTCCTCGCGTATATCGGGGCACCGTCCCGGTATGTGATCAAGCATGTGTTCAGGAGGGATGGTGAGATCGCTGCATCGACCAGCACCCAACGCCTAGACCTGGTGGCAGGGCGGTACATCGGGAAGGATGACCCGGTCATGATCGTCCGGGCCCACAGCGGTTTTCCCGCTGTCGGGGAAGCTCTTGAACCGTTCTGCACGCCGGTACTGGTAGCCGGCTGGATGCGGGGGTCGCACAACGGGCCCATTATGCCGGTCGGTGTATGTGATGCGAACTGTACCAGGTTCGACGGCCCGCCACGTGTCACGTGTCTCGGGTTCCAGCTCTGCAATGGCGAATTGATCGGCCCGGCAGACATGTTTGATGACCCGGCCTTTGACCGGGTCCGGAGCCGGTGCAGCGAGCTGGCAGATATGATCCGTGCGCATGGCCCCTTCGAACCCCACCGGCTCTCTCCCGATGAGATGGAATACACGACCCTTCTTGCAGCAGAGAAAGAATTAACGTCACGGTGGAAGCCGATCCCCGAATAAATTACCCATTTTTATTGCGTTTTCCCGCACCCGGACAGGATTATGTTCCGGCGGTCCCGGCATAGGGTTGATGTACCAGGCAAGGGGCACAATTGATGCAGGAAGGGTGACTGGTACTGTAATATAAGAAACTTTAATTACCTGTCGCCCTAAATTTAGGCAGATGGTTAACGGAATCGTA
>CAYNMU010000110.1:0-6156 GCA_964398395.1 uncultured Eubacteriales bacterium | reverse complement strand
AGTCCTGCTCTTTTTGCAAGTTTAATGTCGGAACCGATTTCAGCAGCCATCAACCCTGCGATATAAGAAACTTCTAATGAATGGTTCAGTACATTTTGACCGTAGCTTGTGCGGTATTTGAGTTTGCCAAGAAGTTTAACTATCTCCGGATTAACATTGCTGACGCCTGCATCCAATACAGCGCGCTCGCCGGTTTGTTTGATAGTTTGTTCCACTTCTTTTTTCGACTTTTCAAACAGTTCTTCAATTCTTGCAGGATGAATACGGCCGTCTACAATAAGCTTTTCGATTGTAACCCTTGCTACTTCGCGGCGAACGGGGTCAAAGCTTGAAATGGTTATTGCCTCCGGTGTATCGTCAATGATTAAATCCACGCCTGTGATTGTTTCAAGGGTGCGGATGTTGCGGCCCTCACGCCCGATAATGCGACCCTTCATTTCGTCATTCGGCAACGCTACTACCGACACGGTTGCTTCCGCCGCATGGTCTGCCGCGCAGCGCTGAATTGCGGTTGAAATGACCTCACGCGCGAGAATGTCTGATTCGTCCTTGGTTCTTTGGTCAAACTCAATAATTTTGAGCGCCTTTTCATGAACAAGCGAATCCTCAAGACTTTTTAGCAAATAATCCTTAGCCTGTTCCTTGGTGTAGCCTGAAATTCTTTCGAGCATTTCGAATTGACTTCTTTTGATGCTGTCAATCTCCGCTACACGTTCCTCGGCGCCTTTGATTTTTAGATCCAACGCCTCTTCCTTTTTTTCAAGGTTTTCGCTCTTTTTGTCGAGCGTTTCTTCCTTTTGAACAATGCGCCTCTCCTGCCGCTGAACCTCTGCCCTTCTCTCGCGCAATTCCCGTTCAAGCTCTGCGCGCTGCTTGTGAATATCTTCCTTTGCTTCCAAGATTGCTTCCTTTTTCTTGGATTCAGATTGTGATATTGCTTCGTTAACGATTCTTTTTGCTTCTTTTGTTGCTGAACCGATTGCTGTTTCGGCTACCCTTTTTCTGTTTATACCGCCGAGGATAAAGCCCACAATGCTTGCCGCAGCAACACTAACCAGAACAATTATTAAAACTATCCACCATGGCATAAAGAATTTGCACCTCCTTCTTCTTTTTTTTGAAAATATTTGACATTGAAAAAATTCAATAGGGATAACCCTATATGGTGTATTACTTGGAACAACAGCACACCATCTGTAATATTTTATACTTTTGTATTAATTATGTCAAGGTTTTATTTTCTTTAAAATCCCTTTAGAAATATTTTTTTCAATTAATTTAAAAATAGTTGTTGACAAGTGAGATTAATAGGTGTATATTGACAATAGCCTTGAAAGCTCATGCAGAGCATTGTTTATTCAGCAAGGGGTTCGGTTTAAATCCGAAACAAGGCAAACATTTTATAAAGTGAGGTAAACAAATTTCATGGCTCAAGACAAAACACTAACCTGCAGAGACTGCGGAGCAAGCTTCGAATTCACAGCAAGCGAACAGGATTTCTACGCTGAAAAAGGATTCACAAACGAACCAACCCGTTGCAAAGATTGCCGCGCAGCCCGCAAGAGCGAAGCCGGCGGCAGCAGAGGCGGCCCCAGAACTAACCGCGAGATGTTTGACGCTGTTTGCGCTTCTTGTGGCAAAAACACACAAGTACCATTCCAGCCGAAGAACGACAGACCTGTATATTGCAGTGACTGTTTCTCAAGACAAAGATAATTAACTGATTATCGTGTAATTATTAAGACACACCTTTTGGGGTGTGTCTTTTTATTTTGTTTGCTTGCTTTGAACGCTTTTACAAATTATTGTTTGACATTAAGCATTATTTGCTATAGAATGAATTTAAATAACATTTTTTAATATTAATTATGTTGTTTAAGTTTAATTAGGAGGGTATAAATGATGAAATATCAGCTTATTGTTGACAGTTGCTGCGAACTGACGGAGGACTTAAAAGAAAGCCTCCATGCCATATCCATACCGCTAAAAATGCTGATTGGCGACGACGAATATGTTGACGACGAAAATCTTGACATTGAAAACTTTTTGAATGTTTTAAAGGATGTCAAGGTGCTGCCAAAATCATCCTGCCCCTCACCAGGGGATTATGCGGACGCTTTTATTAAAAGCGATGCGGATTATATCTTTGCCGTTACCCTTTCCTCCAAACTTTCCGGCTCGTACAACAGCGCGATGCAAGGCAAAGCGATTGCTGAGGAAGCCGGTAAAAAAGTGCATATTTTTGACTCAAAAAGTGCATCCGCGAGCGAATTGCTTATTTCGCTTAAAATCAAAGAACTGATTGAAAGCGGACTGAATACGGATGAAATTATTGCAAAAACAGATAAATTTATTGAGGGTTCAAAAATCTTTTTTGTTTTGGAAAAGAACGACAACCTTGTTAAAAACGGCAGAATGAACGCCTTCCTTGGCAAAGCGCTTGCTGCGCTAAACATCAGGCTTATTCTCGGCTCCGACGGGGATGGCAACATTAAACTTGTCTCAAAGGTCAGGGGCGGCTCAGCGAACGCAATCAGCGAGCTTGCTCAAAAAATTGCCGATTCCAGCGGTTTAACAAGGGGGCAAACGCTTGTCATAACACATTGCCAAAACCCTCAGGCTGTTAAGGCACTTGTGGCGAAGGTTAAGCAAACCTGCTCCTTCAAACAAATAATCATTATGCCCACAGGCGGTTTAAGCAGCATGTATGCCGATATCGGCGGAGTTCTGGCCGCATTTTGGAGTGAAATATAAATTATTTCAACTATTTTTAATTTAATTTTATTTTGCTATATTATTGTATAGCTTTTATTTGACATTTGCTTTAATAAAGTGTTATAATAATCATCATTATTATCAAAACAATCAGTGAGAAGGATGACGAATTGTGATTAGTGTAACATTAAAGGACGGCTCTGTGCGCTCGTATGAAGCGGGCACGAATGTAATCGATATTGCCAAAGCTTTGAGCCAAGGTTTAGCCAAGGCTGCCTGCGTTTGCAAAATCAACGGTGAGATTAAAGATTTGCGCACAACAATCAACGAGGATTGCGCGCTTGAAATCTTAACCTTTGACGACGAGGAAGGCAAAAAGACTTTTCGTCATACCGCTTCCCATGTTTTGGCGCATGCCGTTAAACGGCTTTTCCCCGGGGCCAAGCTTGCTATCGGCCCGGCAATCGAAAACGGTTTTTATTATGACTTTGATGTTGAGACATCCTTTACCCCCGAAGTGCTCGAAAAAGTCGAAGCAGAAATGCATAAAATAGTCAAAGAAGGCTTGAGGCTCGAGCGTTTTGAGCTTAACGCAGACGAAGCAATTGCCCTCATGCAAAAAGCCGGCGAGGATTACAAGGTTGAATTAATTCAAGAGCATGCCGGCAAAGGCGAAAAGATTTCATTTTTTAAACAAGGCGAATTCAGTGAGCTTTGCGCGGGTCCCCATCTCCCCGACACAAGCCGGATTAAAGCTTTTAAACTGACATCAGCGACCGGCGCCTATTGGCGCGGCGACTCCAATAAAAAAATGCTGCAAAGAATATACGGCACAGCCTTCGCGAACAAGGATGAAATGGAAACCTATTTGCTCGCCGTTGAAGAAGCGAAAAAGCGTGACCATAATATTATCGGACGCCAATTGGGCTTTTTCACCACAAGTGACTTAATCGGGCAAGGCCTTCCGCTTTTAATGCCAAAGGGCGCGCGCGTTGTTCAGCTGCTCCAGCGGTTTGTGGAGGACGAGGAGGAAAGGCGCGGATACCTCTTAACCAAAACCCCGCTTATGGCAAAGAGTGATTTATATAAACTTTCCGGCCACTGGGAACACTACAGGGACGGCATGTTTGTTTTGGGCGATGAAGAAAAGGATGAAGAGGTTTTTGCGCTGCGTCCGATGACCTGCCCCTTCCAATTCACCATTTACAACACCGAGCTGCACTCATACCGCGAGCTGCCTATTCGTTACAACGAAACTTCAACGCTGTTCAGGAACGAGTCATCAGGTGAAATGCACGGTCTGACACGCGTTCGTCAGTTTACAATTTCAGAAGCTCATTTAGTATGCACCCCCGAGCAGCTTTCAGACGAATTCAAGGGTGTTATCGACCTGGTTAATTATATGACTTCCACGCTCGGAATATCGGAAGATTTGACCTATCGATTCAGCAAGCGTGACCCCAACGATAAAGAAAAATATATTGATGATGACGAAGTTTGGAACAGCACCGAAACTGTTATGAAGGAAATCCTTGACAGCCTGAATATTAATTATATTGAAGCCATCGGCGAGGCAGCATTCTATGGGCCGAAGCTTGATATTCAAACAAAAAATGTCCACGGCAAAGAGGATACCCTCATCACCATTCAAATTGACCGTTACCTTGCAGAGCGCTTGGATATGAACTATATCGACGCTGACGGATTAAAGAAACGCCCGTATATTATCCATCGCACCTCCATCGGCTGTTATGAGCGCACATTGGCAACTTTGATTGAAAAGTACGCGGGTGCTATGCCGCTTTGGTTAGCGCCGGAGCAGATTAGAATTCTGCCGATTTCCGAGCGTCACCATGAGGCTGGCGCAAAAATCAAAGAAACGCTTGCTGCCGCAGGTATTCGGGTAACGCTTGACGACAGAAGCGAAAAGGTCGGCTACAAAATCCGCGAGGCTCAGCTGAGCAAAATCCCCTATATGCTTGTTTTGGGCGACAAAGAGTTAGAGGATGGCACCGTTTCCGTTCGCAAGCGCGGCGAGGGTGATTTGGGTGCCATGGCTATTGAAGATTTTCTTGGGCTAGCGCTGCGGGAGATTGCCCAAAGAGTGATTTTTTAAATTATTCGAAAATTTGAAGCAAATGCTTGTTCCCTCAAAAAAACAGGTTGCCAAGCAGGGAACGCATTTTATGTGTTCCCTGCTTTTGCCTTAAACAGACAAGATTATTATGCATTACATTTTTTATGCCTGAGACAACGAAGCAAAATTTGAGTTGAAGACAATAACATAAATCGAATTTCAATTAAGAATAGGAGGGAAATAACTGTGCCTGCAAAAAAGAAGGAACCTTCAAAAGAAGAAAATGGTTTAACCTCAACAGATATTGACGCGCAAGAGGCGAATAATAAACGAAGCAGTTTCCCCGTAATTGGCATCGGCGCTTCCGCCGGCGGGCTTGCCGCGTTTGAGGCTTTTTTCTCGGGCATGCCCTCAGATTCGGACACCGGCATGGCTTTTTGCTTGTGCAGCACTTGGCACCTGACCATAAAAGCATTCTAACCGAATTAATAAGAAAATACACCCGGATGAAAGTTTTTGAGGTTGAGGACGGAATGGAGTTGGCTCCAAACTGTGTCTATATTATTCAGCCAAACTGCGACATGGCATTAATGAGCGGCCATCTCCATTTGTTTGAACCCGCCGCGCCGCGCGGGCAGCGTTTGCCAATCGACTTTTTCTTCCGTTCCTTAGCTGATGATTGTCAGGATAAGGCAATCTGCATCGTTCTTTCCGGCTCCGGCAGCGACGGTACGCAAGGTGTGAGAGCCGTCAAGGGTGTTGGCGGCATGGTTATGGCACAATCTTTGGAGAGCGCCGAATACGACAGCATGCCAAGCAGTGCACTTGCGACAGGTTTGGTTGATTTTGAACTTTCGGCGGCTGAGATGCCAAAACAACTTGTCGATTATGTTTCTCATGCCTTCTCTTCTTCGCCGCTTTTATCAGCTGCTGAGCCAAAATCCGAAAGCATCATGAAGAAGATTTTTATCCTTTTAAGGGCACAAACGGGCAACGATTTTTCGCAGTACAAGCCCAATACAATCAACCGGCGCATCGAGCGGCGCATGGCTGTTAACCGAATTGAAAAAATTGAAGACTATTTAAAATTTCTGCAAAGCGCACCAACCGAAGTGGAAGCGCTGTTCAGGGATATTTTGATTGGGGTAACAAGTTTTTTCCGCGACCCTGACGCATTTTTAGCCCTTGAGGAGCAGATAATACCCACCCTTTTTGCCCAAAAGCCGTCAGGTGCTACCATTCGTGTTTGGTCGGCCGGCTGCTCTACCGGCGAGGAAGCTTATTCCATCGCAATTCTTTTGCAAGAGCACATGGAAAAACTTAAAAAAAGCTATATTTTGCAAATATTTGCCACCGATATTGAC
>CAYNMU010000109.1:0-6156 GCA_964398395.1 uncultured Eubacteriales bacterium | reverse complement strand
CCCTTTGCCGTTTGCCGGCAACGGTGAATGCATTGCCTCTTCAGCTTCGTTTGAGCAGGTTCGCCAGCTAACTCTACAACCAAGCAGCGTGAAAAACGCCGCTTGGTCTGCCAGCTTTTGTCAGTCTTTCAATTGGTCTTGCCACCTTATTCGCCCTCGTCCCTCGGGCTTCATAACGTGGCGGCTATTCCCTCTCTCTCCATTACAGGTATGGTCGCGACCATTCGGTAGGGTGTAATTAAATCATAATCTCCGTCAAAGATATCTTCAAAATTTTTCTACTTGCAAGGCCGGGGCCCTTCGGGTGCCGTCATTTTTTAAGTATTGGTCTTTTTTATGGTAAAAAAATGACCGGCAGCCTTGCAAGCGAAAAATTTTTCCGCGAAACAGTGCCTACGATTTTGATTTAATGCTGGATTGTATTTTCACCTAATAGTAATTCAGGATCAGCCCAGATTCCGGATCCAGGATCACCGAGTAGGCATCAACTATATAATATGGTTTAATGTGTTGGCTTTGTATCAGGGTCCGGCACCCTGATTACAGGGAATGTCTTTCCTGACCTGGTTCATTACGATCATGGTCCTGGCATTCTAATTTTTCCTGAACATCGTGGACTCTTTAACGTCCTCTCGACTGGTTAAGGAATCCCCAGTTCCTTCGGGAAGAACAGCGGAATTAATTACTTCAAAGGTGATCTTGGTGAATTTGTTATCGGCCTGATTTAAATCAACATTCATCCGCTGGAGCTTCGGTCTTATAAATTCCTGCAAGCTCAACCATAAATCAACCTTTTCTTTCGGTTTAAGCATTGCAATACTCTCTTCCAAAGTTTCATCCAGTATTTCAAGTACCCATTCTACTCTTGCCTTTTGTTCAAGGGTTATTTTATTTAGTGCCCCTTTGGGTTTTCCGCCATGCCCTTTGGCAAATTGCCCCTTTTCATTTTTTATTACCATATCTGGCCATATTTTATGGTTTAACAAAAATACAAAATTCAGAGTATGATAACAAGCTATTGTATAAATTTATAGATTATTATTACTAAACAATTACTTTAAGAATTAACAGCCTCGGTAATTTTAGGTTTAGCCCGGCTCGTCATCAAATATAAACTCACCCTGTCAGCTGGCGGTCCATCCAACGATGGATTATACGGCATCGCTCGAGTTGCCTGCTGGTCAAATAAGAATACTAACCGATGTAAAATCATTTTCCTTTATAATCATATCTTTGTCATTCAATGAAAGAATGAAAAAAATCAGGTAATCGGTTTGTAACAATCTATGCCTCAGAAATCGGTCAGCGACGAATTGGAGTTATTCAGGGAATACCTGAGAAGCGACAGCAATGAAGATGCTAAAACACCTTTATTGCATCCTCTGTTCCGGAAGCTTTTCGGAGATAAATTCAGGATTGAAAGCGATGTTCATGGCGCAGATGTTTATGTTGCCGGGCAGATCATCGTTGAAAGCAAAACAAGTTATGATCAGTGGCTTGAAGGCTTCTACCAGGCCCTTCATTATCAAAAGAAACATGGTTTAGCGTATAACACGATCATGGTGGTGGCTTATAAATTTGTCGCCATCTGGAAAGTCGACAAACTTCCCGAAACCGCTGTCATCTTTCATCATACCGCAAGCGCTCAAAAAGCGCCAAACGTGGTGGGTAAGGAAAATGCAAGACGAACTGCACTTCCTTTGAAACGTGAAATAAAGGAATCTGCATTCTACTGGCTCGATCCGAATGACCTGAAGGGGGATATCTTTGCCGGCGCGAAAAATATTACCACCGAATCGTATGAGATCCTGAAAATTCTAAGGAATCTCGACAGCGACCGTCTTCAGGTTAACACCCACAACTTCATCCAGGCAATAGAAAGGATGAAACCGATGTTTGACCGGCCAATCGATGCCATGCATTGTTTTTACACCATTGTTGCTTACTGGGACATCACATCCACAGTCACAGAAAAACCAAACGGAAAGATTTCTGTTACCGGGTTTAAAGGGAAGAAAGGGAGCGATGATATTGCGATCTCTCCCTGTAAGATTGAAGATCTGAAAAAATTCATTGAGACCCAGTATATCTTCACCAATGAAGGCAGTGGGCTCACTGTTGATTATTATTTCAGTCGTTTTGATGAAGTGCTTGCCAGGATTGATCCCGAGTATGTGAAGCAGCATGGGATCTTTTTTACCGACGATAACCTGAGCAAGTTTGCTTTATGGACGGTGAAAGAGAGCTTCGCCGATCATTTGAATGAAAATTATATCGTACTTGACCCGGCAGGTGGTTCGGGGAACCTGATCTCCAGTTGGAGAGGCAAATTAAAACACAAGATCATTTCGGAATTGCAACCCGACCTTTTGCAGATCATTGAAAGGCGAATGGAGGTTGATCCCTGGCATATCGAGACCGGATTCACGGTTATACCGAGGACCAGTGAGAATAAAGGTTTGAATTTTTTGGATTGTTCTGCGGATGAGTACCTCAGTGAACTCAAAAAGGAATTGCTGTTAAAGAATATAGCTTTCGATAAGCCGATTGCTTTTCTGTTAAATCCGCCGTACAAGAATACCGATGAAAATGTAAAAGCAAGAGAAAGTACTGCCTCTGAATATAACATTCATCCTTCCATCCTTGAGCTTACCGGTCCTGATGCCGGGAAAGAGAGGTACCTGGCGTTTCTGGGGCAGATCCTGAACATTTCAAAGATCCAGGCTCAGGAACATAAAGAGTTACACCCGGTGGTCATGATTTTCACACCGACTTCCTGGCTTATTCCAAGACCCACCTATGTAGGTTTCAGGAAAATCTGGGATCAGTATTTCAAATTCCACAACGGATTTATTATCACAAGCAACGTATGGTTCAAACTCGACGGCAAATGGCCCCTGGCTTTTACCATCTGGACGTATAATTACAATGAAGCCGGAAACGAAAATACCGTGAAAGTGCTTGATCTTACCCATCTTGAAAAACCCCAGCTAAATCTGGTATGGACTGCCAATGATGAAGGAGTTAGTAAGGCATTGAGGCCGGTTTTGAAGGGAGCGAAAGAAGTTGTGTTGGATAATTCGAGAGGAGATATAAGGAGTAATCTTCCGAATTTACCTGATAATAAAGACAATATAATAAAACAACCCAGATATAATTTTTATCGAAACGAATTAAAAGAAGAGGAAGGATTAAAAATTATCAGCGGTTTCCCATTGAAAGACACAAGACATGAAAGAATAGCAGCCCCACATGGTTTTGTCGATGGAGAATATATCGGTTTCATGGATGATGCAACACCTGTAAGACTAAAAATGGACACATGCAACCGCCTGAGTAAAAATCCAGATCGTGTTTGGTTTTACCTTGACAATAGGATATTCAAGCTCAATTTATTAAAGTGTTTCAATGGACCTGCTGACAACAGAAGCTTTTGCGCATATAATTTAGATTCTGCAAAAGCAACTTTTAGTTGGTTTTCAATTGGGAAATCTATTGTCGGGCAATATCCTTTATGGTCAAACATGTATGATTTATGGCCTCCAAATATCAATGCCAAATCAGAGTCATATTGGTACTCCCTTTGCTTTGCTTTTGTCCTTGCCGAAAACCGATGCGTGGTTACAAAGTTTGAGAAAGACAACCCGGTATCAGGAGCTCCCGAAGTTTTCGTCGATAATCCGCTTTGTCCCGCCAATCCTGAGAGTTTCTGGAGTACGACGTTGAACAAAGAAATTTCTGACCAGCCTCCCCTGGCCAAAGAACTGGTAGAAAAGATAAAAGAGCTTTACAAACACTGGAACCTGAATTACTGCAAGGGCCAGGTATTACAAAATGTCGGTTTGCAGGAAGAACCTTACTTCAAATATTTTGATTACCCTGATTTCCTGACACCTTACAGCGGATTAATTCAAATACGGCAATATTCAGTGATCCACGGCAAAGAAGATCTGCAGAATCTCTTCAAAGAAATATCATCCCTCACAAAAAAAGTAAAAGAAGAAATCTACCACTTGCTGGTAGAGGAATTCAGATATTTTGAATGAAAGAATTAAGAATGCTAACTTTGTACAACGAAATCCAGATACAAAATGGAACATCTTGAAATTAAATCATTAGGCCCCATAAGAGAAGCTGATATCCGTTTCGGAGACCTGACCTTATTGGTTGGACCCCAGGCAAGCGGGAAGAGCATTTTACTGCAGCTGATCAAGTTGATAACCGACCGTTACAATATCAGTTCGGTTTTGAGACAAAACAATTATGAATGGGGTAGAAAAAATGAGAACTTTCTGGATCTTTTCTTCGGGGAAAGCATGTCGGCAATCTGGATGGAGGATACAAAAATTCTTCTTGACGACAAAGAATATCAACCCTCATCCTTCTTGCCAAAACAAGGCACGACCGAGAGTTCTAAAACCGAAAAATTATTTTATATCCCTGCACAAAGGGTTGTAACCATGAGCCAGGGATGGCCCAGAGCTTTCGGCACATTTGATATCGGTGACCCTTTTGTACTAAAGCAATTCAGTGAAACAGTGAGGGTTCTGATGGAGAAGGAAACAATAAACAGCACCAGCAAGCATAGTAAAGTGTTTCCAAAACCTAACAGGATAAGGGAACCTTTAAGAAAATTAATTGATGACAGTATTTTTCATGGAGCTAAAGTGGAGTCGGATAACTCCAGCCTAAAGCGAAGATTTTTACTTGAGGTTGGCAAGAGTAAACTGCCTTTTATGACCTGGAGTGCCGGACAAAAAGAATTCATGCCACTTTTGCTGTCACTTTATTTCCTGATGCCATCCAGAAATGTTAAGCTAAGAGATGATATCAAAATGGTTATCATAGAGGAACCGGAAATGGGGTTGCATCCGAAGGCAATTCAAGCACTGATGGTTGTTTTCCTTGAACTTATTGCAAGGGGATACCAACTCATCATCTCAACGCACTCACCTGTATTATTGGAGCTGCTATGGGCAATGAATTATATTAAAAACCACCATGGGAAGCCATCCGATCTTTCAGAACTATTTTCCCTGAATAAAGACAATTCATTTAAAGCAACCTTTGAAACTATTATTAATGATAAAACATTCTCAACCTACTTTTTTGAACAAAGTATTGATGGAGTACGCATTAAAAACATTTCATCCCTTGATGCCGGTAGTGATGACAAGGCAATCTCAAATTGGGGTGGCCTTACCGATTTTGCATCGAAAGCAGGTGATATAGTTTCAAAACTTGTTGCGAATGAAAAATAAAAGACGCAAAATAAAAAAGAGAAAATCCTTTAAGGAAGCTGTTCAGGCGACCCCTGATGTTAAAGATTGTTACCGCAAAGGGAAACTGGCAATTATAGCTAAGGAGCGTAATAAAATTGAATTAACCGACCCACGAAAATGTGGAGGGAGCCTATTCATTGATAAATGCCTGGTTGACCAGAAAAAAGACAATGATAAAAATCGTTGGGATTATGCAATAGATTATAGCGGGAAAGTTTATTTCTCCGAGGTTCATACGGCAAGTACAGGTGAAGTAAGTACTGTATTGCTCAAACTTCAATGGCTCAAGGATTGGCTTCTACAAAAAGCGCCTGAGATAAATATTTTAAGAGCAGATGCTCCATTTTACTGGATTCAATCAAACGGTTACCATATCGCCCCCAATTCCCCACAAGAAAGATTGGTAAGACAAAATGGACTAAGGCCGGTTGCAAAACTTGTGCTATAAGGACACAAATACCTAAATTTTACAGTCCCCGCTACCGTCCCCTTGAAAAACAAAAAACTCCGTAATTCATTGAACTACGGAGCCTTCACATTGATTGCCTGTGCCCGGAACAGGACTCGAACCTGCACATCCTGGGGACACTAGTCCCTGAAACTAGCGCGTCTACCAATTCCGCCATCCGGGCGAATCAAATTTTTCTAAGAACAAAAAAAACGGCTGCAGTACAGCCGATCAATGGTGCCCAGGACAAGACTCGAACTTGCACATCCTAAGGACACTACCCCCTCAAAGTAGCGTGTCTACCAATTTCACCACCTGGGCATTAAACCTGAAAATCCTGAGAATTTAATCAACATTTCCAGGTATATTATTAAGAACAAGACTTCAAAACCGGGCGCAAAGGTATAAAAAAAGTTACGATTTACG
>CAYNMU010000108.1:0-6185 GCA_964398395.1 uncultured Eubacteriales bacterium | reverse complement strand
TGCCGTATACCCACATTTCAATAAATTCCTCCAGCATAAAGGTCGGAATCATAACCTTTAACTTCATGAAGTTCTTATTGATAGAGCCGATGCCAAAGACGGCAAGCCAGCAACAACTGGTATAGATATTCTCTCCAATCCAAATCGCTTTAGTGGAAAACTTTTTTCTCAGCGGCTTAACCAAGGCATAACTGATCGTGCTGACAGGCGATGCGGGGATGCCGACGATTGTTTCCAAAGTCGCCATACCCAACACATCAATGTAGTAATTCGAGCGCCCCATGCCGACGCCGAAACCGCCTAGGAAATTCGAAAGGGTTATAATCAGAACAGGGATATTGGTGACGATTGCTTTGAAACCCTGCAGAAGGCTTGGTTTATCAATGGATTGCTGCACTCTTTCCCTGGTGACAATAAAGAAAAACAGGGAACCGGCGCAGTTGACAACAGCGGTGAGAAGCCCCATGACAACAAAAAGGTCGCGCAGTTTCCATTTGATGATACTGTGGTTGATAAGATCAATAAAAAGACCCATTAAAAGTTCCGGCAGTTTTTCCCCCATCCAACCGGACCAGAATTGCGCCATTATTATTAGCCTTGTGCGGTCCACAGGATGCGGCGTGATAGTGTTCAGCAAACCTGATGCTGCGATACCGGTGAAGGTGCCGGCTGTTTCCATAACGACACCATAGGTGAAATAGTAAATAAGTTTCGGCAGGTAATCTACCGCGGTATCGGGGAAAAAAAACGGCATGAACCAATAGAGGGAGCCTATTAAGGTAAGCGGTGCGGATAAAAATACGAGATACGGCTTGAACTTGCCCCAACGTGTACGGGTTTTATCAACAATAGCACCGATAAACATATCATTGATGATATCCCACAAGCCGGTAAAAACATTTACTTTCGCCGCTATCATAAAATCTATTTTGACAACGTCCCAGATAAACCGATTTTGATATTTGCCGATATTAAAACCATTGGAGAAATCGTTTAAAACATAGCCCAAGGTTTCTTTGGTGCCGACATAACGTCTGTCTTGATGCACATACTTGAGCGCTTCTTCCTCGGATGCCCTTTCCGCAGCCAACTCTGCGCTTACCAGTTCTTGATATTGTTCTTTTTCGTCCAAGCAGGTTTCCTCCTCGTGAATTTAGTCATTGAATCGGAATGCAAGAATATCTAAATGAATTGTACAACGAAATCTGTTTGTAAGCAAGAAGAAAATGTAACAGCCGTGAATACCGCCGTGAATACTTGTAAAAATGGGACGGTTTTTGACCGTCCCGTAAATAGCTGTTCCGATAACATTATTTTATTTCTTTGTTCTTTACATATTCGCCCTTCAGTTCGGCTATTGCGATGCGTGCAAGTTCTTCCTTGTCATCACCAGCGGCGGTAACTCTTGACACCATCTTTTTGCGTCTTTCCACCAGGTCGGCATACATTCTATCCCGCTTTGGACCGGTTAACGGATAGAAGAATTTGGGTATAATACCGAGGGAACTGGTAATGATGGGAATACCGGTACCCATGGCAAACAGCCAGTACTTTGTGGAAATCTTTTGTGTGCCGATGGTTTTCCCTTGAATATAACCGATTTTTGCCATGATGATGTTTTGCACAATATTCATGCCGATACCCTGCAATTTTCCGACAAGACCCTTAGCAACGCCTGTCATGGCTTCCATCCGGTAACCGTTTTTCCATTCGCAGTAGTCCATCGACTCGTTGTTCAGTTCCGGCCCAATAACACGGCGCAGTGCATATACCCACATTTCAATAAACTCCTCCAACATGAAGGTTGGAATCATCACCTTTAATTTCATGAAGTTCTTATTAAAAGAGCCGATGCCGAAGACGGTAAGCCAGCACAAGTCAGTATAGATATTTTCTCCGATCCAAAGAAACTTTGTGGAGAACCGTTTTCTCAACGGTTTAATCAAAGCATAACTGATTGTGCTGACAGGAGAGGCTGGGATGCCGACGATTGTTTGTAAAGTCGCCATGCCTAACACATCAATGTAGTAATTGGAGCGCCCCATGCCGACACCGAATCCACCTAGGAATTCGGAGAGGGTAATAATCAGAACGGGGATATTGGTGAATATGGCTTTGAAACCCTGCATAATGCTTGGCTTATGGATAGATTGCTGCACTCTTTCCCGGGTAACGAGAAAGAAGAACATAGAACCGGCGCAGGAGATAATTGCACAGGTAAGTCCCATACCCACAAAAAGGTCGCGCAGTTTCCATTTGATGATGTGGTGGTTAATCAAGTCGATAAAAAGACCCATTAAAAGTTCCGGCAGTTTATCACCCATCCAACCGGACCAGAAATTCGCCATGGTTATCAGCCTTGTGCGGTCCAAGGGATGCGGCGTGATGGTGTTCAGCAGCCCGTGAGCTGCGATGCCGGTGAAGGTGCCGGCAGTTTCACCGACTACGCCCAGGGCAAAATAATAGATAAGTTTTGGCACATAATCCACGGCGGTATCGGGAAAGAAAAAAGGCATAAACCAATAAAGTGAGCCTATCAAGGTAAGCGGTGCAGATAAAAATACGAGATACGGCTTGAACTTGCCCCAGCGTGTGCGTGTTTTGTCAACAATAGCACCAATAAACATATCATTGATGATATCCCAAATGCCGGTAAATATTTGCACTTTTGCTGCAATCATAAAATCAATTTTGACAACGTCCCAGATAAACCGATTTTGGTATTGCCCGATATTAAACTTGTTGGAAAATTCATTCAGAACATAACCCAAGGTTTCTTTGGTGCCGACATAACGCCGGTCTTGATGCACATACTTCAGCGCTTCTTCTTCGGCTAACCTTTCCGTTTCTCTCTCTTCATTCAACAGCTTTTCATATTCTTCTCTTTCGTCCAAGCCTTGATACCCCCTCTTGAAATATTCTTGATAAGGGAATGCTATTTAATCTAAATATAGATTGCACAATATATTTGTACAGTAAGCAAAGGAAATATCCTTCTTATAAATTATTATATTGAAGGATTTCTGGTTAATATCTTCCAATCTTGTCAAACAGAATTTGCTCGAATCCTGTGAGCTTTTTCAGCACAGATGCATTGTCTTTTAGTAGGTAATTTCCTCCCTTGAAGTTGACAAAGCCGGGATTAAAAATTTCTAGGTATGCAGGGTTGTTTTCGACTGAGCTGAATTGATATACGGAGTCGGCAAGGCTGCCGATGTTGCCGCTCCTGTCAACGATGATGTTGTTTTTAATAACGCTGAAAGCGGGATTGACAGCAAAATATGGGTTATCAACATCGCTGAAATCACTTGTGACCTTTGCTAATTGCGGATATTTTGCAGCCCATATCTCTGTTTTGTAAGGGGAACTGAGCAGCCATTGCCACATCCCGGCGCTCAGGTCGCTGACATGTCCCCTGAACCAGCCGTTGCTTACAACACCTTCTCTTGCCCTATCGTCGTAGCGTATTGCTGTGCCGGCATTGATGATAATGTTATTATAAACACTTAAATCACGTCCACCACCGAGCATAAAACCACTTTTGGGGATGTTAATTAATATGTTACCGTAGGCGGTTTGGCCGGAAAGGGCATCGTCCCAATAAATACCGTCCGGCTTGAATTCGCCGGAGCCGATGTCCGAGATACAGTTGTAGCGAATCACATCACCGTAAGCCGTAAAGTCCCGCCCTGCGTAAATAGCGCCCGCGTCGCTCGACTGTTTCACAACATCATAGATGCGGTTGTATTCAATCAATTGGTCGTTGCCGCCATAGGTGATAGCCATATGCGGCGCATCGTGTATTTCGTTGTGCGAGCAGATGTTGCCGACGCCGTTGAGTATAACGCCGGCCCAGTAGGTTTTATAAATCTCACCATAATTGTGGATATGGTTGTTGTCAGCGATGTTGTTGCCGTGGGTCAGCGTAGCTCTGTCGCCGCCGCTGAGTGATATGCCGCCCTTGCCCATGCTTTTTATTTCATTGCCGACAGCTTTGTTGTTGGTTCCGTTTACAATAATACCGGAGCCTGCGCAGTTTGAAATAATGCAATCCTCAATAACGCAAGCGTTGCCGGTAACAGCCACTGCGTCCGCCCTTGTGCCTTTGATTTGCAAACCCCTAAAATTAAGATAATCGGCATTGTCGATTTTAATTATATTTTCGGTTGAAACTGAAAGGTTGATGTCGGCGGTTGACAATTCTGCTGTGGGGTAAAGGTATAGCTTGCCGTTCACACGGTCAAGGTACCATTCACCGGGGACATCAAGCTCCTCAAAAACATTGTAGAAGTAATACGGGGCATCTTTTTTGAAGGCATACATACTTGCATATTTAGTTGTGAGTGTACCGCTGTTTGTGTCAACCGCTTTTACGGGGGTTGAGGAATCCGCCCAATCCCAGAAGAAATAACCAAAAAGCCAGACATCGTCAATCGTTTGCCAATTTTTTATCTTATTGTTAGTGGCTGAATCTGTTTTGAAAGTGCCGCCGCGCGGGTTGCGAAGCGCTGCCCAGCCGCCAATATAGTTCTGTGGAGGATATTCAGCGTATTCACCCATATCAATGATATCGCCTGTTTTGAGGTATTCATTCCCGTTCGGGTAACGTGCGAGCGTCATGCGGGTATCGTTAAAAAACAGTTCGCATTGGTTTGCCCCAGAAGTTTCCCCATCGTATTTGCTTGCGGTATTAAAAGAACCTATTGCGTAAAGCTTGCCCCAGTCTGCTGCGGAAAGCCCATATTTGGTTAAATCAACTTGAACAACCTTGCTTTGCGCATCGGCTGAAAGCCTGCTTTTCGCAACGCCGTTAACCGGGATGAAGTCCCCGCTGTTTAGGGTAATTCCGCCGTTTATTATTACATTGCCGTCACCGTAGGCACGGTAGTTTATCGGTTTTTCGGCTGTGCCGCTGTCCCGCGAGTCAAACAGGAGGGAAGAAACTTTATACTCGCCGCCTTTGATGCAAACAGTTATCCCGCCTTCCGGCAAGCCGGATTCCGCTTTGATTTGCCGGATTTTATTGCGCGCCTGTTCAATCGACGCAAAGGGGTGCGCAAGGCTGCCGTCGTTGTTGTCGCTGCCTTGCAGTGAGACATAATAATCACCCTTGGTTATTGTCACTGTCCTCACCTCCGGAACACTTAAATTTACGGGATTGGGTGCATCTGTATTAAAAATCAGCACACCTAAGGGCAAACCAAAAAAACCGATAATCCCGGCAAGCAACATAAGAAAAAAGGATTCAATTGCGGCAAATAATTTCGTCATAAAGTTTCTTCCTCATTCCATAAAATAAATCAAAATTTAATATAATTTACAGCAGGGTTGAAGTCCGGTTTGAATTAGTCAGTGGGTCTGTTTTTCACATAGGCACAGTTTATTTCCGATTTTACAATTCGGACCAGTTCTTCGTTGTCTGCCCCGGTAACTCTAGAGGCAATATTACTGCATCGTTCAATCAGGTCGGCATAAATTATAACCCGCTTGTAGCCTATTACCAGGTAAAGGAACTTTGGATAAGAGCCAGCGAACCGGTAAAAAGCCGCATAAACGCGAAATCGGTTAAATAAATTGTACAATAAAATTAAATAGTAAGCAAGAAAAGAAAAAAATAAAAGGGGCGAAGGTTAGGCAATACTGAATTGCCATTCCATCGCCCCAAATTAAATATAAAATTAAAACTTTGTTTCGGCTTTATTTATCAAAACTTCTGTTTTTGATATATTCGCCTTTTAGTTCGGCTTCGGCGATACGGGCGAGTTCTTCCTTATCATCACCGGCGGCAGTGACTCTTAATACCATTTTTTTGCGTCTTTCAACCAGGTCGGCATACATCCTATCACGCTTTGGACCGGTTAACGGATAAAAGAATTTGGGTATAATACCGAGAGAACTGGTAATGATGGGAATCCCGGTACCCATGGCAAACAACCAGTACTTTGTGGAAAGCTTTTGGGTACCGATGGTTTTCCCCTGAATGTAACCGATTTTTGCCATGATGATATTTTGAACCACATTCATGCCAATACCCTGCAATTTTAAAACAAGCCCTCTCGCAACGCTTGTCATCGCCTCCATCCGGTAGCCGTTCTTCCATTCGCAATAATCCATCGCCTCATTGTTAAGTTCCGGCCCGATGACATGCCGTATGCCGTATACCCACATTTCAATAAATTCCTCCA
>CAYNMU010000107.1:0-6233 GCA_964398395.1 uncultured Eubacteriales bacterium | reverse complement strand
ATAAAGCAACCGATGAAATAATAAAGCAATTTGAAGAAATACATGGCAACAGATATGATTATAGTCAAATAAATTATATTGACTCAAAAACTAAAATAAAAATTATTTGCAAAGATCATGGTGAATTTTTTCAAAATGTATATTCACATTTAATTGGTCAAGGCTGTCCCAAATGCATTGGAAAAAATAAAACAACCGATGAATTTATTAAAGAAGTAAATTTAATACATAAAAACAAATATGACTACTCTTTAGTTAATTATGAAGCCTGTGATAAAAGAATTAAAATAATATGTCCCCAACATGGTGTGTTCGAGCAACTTTCAGCATCACATTTAATTGGATGTGGCTGTCCTAAATGTGTTGGAAGAAATAAAACAACCGAAGAATTTATTAAAGAAGCAAATTTAATTCATGATAATAAATACGAATATACTAAGGCAATATATTCAAATGCAAAAACTAAAATAATAATAACATGTTCAAAGCACGGTGATTTTATGCAAAAAGTAAATAATCATTTAAATGGTAGTGGATGTCCCATATGTTCTGGAAATTTTTTAGATCAGAAACTTTTTATTGAAAAAGCAAACGAAATTCATATTAATAAATATGAATACGATAAAGTAATTTATGATAATAACAAATCAAAAGTTATTATCATTTGCCCCAAACACGGAGAATTTAAGCAAACACCAAATAGACATTTACAGGGCACTGGATGTCCCATGTGTAAAAAATCTAAAGGCGAATTGGAAGTACTTAAATTTCTCATTAAAAACAATATTAATTATATTCATGGACATAAATTTAACGATTGTAAACATATATTTAAATTATTATTTGATTTTTACTTAACGGATTTTAATATATGTATTGAATATGATGGCGAACAACATTTCAAACAAATAAATTATTTTGGTGGAGAAAAAGGTTTTAAAATAACACAAAAACGAGACGCAATTAAAAATGAATATTGTGATGCTAATAAAATTCCGCTCATAAGAATTAAATATAATGAAAACGTTGAAAATATCTTAATTAGTAAATTGTTGCCACTAATTAATAAAATTTAATCTTTTTTGAAATTTTTCTTGGATGTTGTATTTATATTAGTTATATTTGTACAAATTATAAAAAATAATAATTAAAAATTAAAAAAGAAAAATGGCAAATTTGAGAATTGATTTACAAAACAAAATTGGGAATGAAAAATACTTCTCTGAATTGGAATTAGTACGTTTGGCACAAGACCCAAACACTAATTATAAAGATAAAATTGATACGATGATTTTTTATCTTGAAAAATTGGCAATATTAAATGCACAAATTGCGCTTATTGAGCAATATTTTCAAGAACCTCAAGCAGTGGCACAGTCACCAGTAGTACAACAACCCACAGGACAGGTGATTCATCAGGGTCAAACTCATGGAGAATAAACCATGAAAACATTAGCTGAAATGTATCAGTTTTTATTTATTTCTTCCATTATTTTTATGATTTATATTGTTAGTAATTTAGTCATAAAAATATATGGAAGATTTAAGTTACAAGAAGATATTGTATTTAAAATAAGCAATATTGAAAAAATAATTCTTTGGATATCATTGGGAATATTCTTAACATATTTAATTAAATAAATGAAAGCAATTGAATTAATATTAGAACCCATCACTGGATATTTGTCATGTATTAAACGAAATACTGTTGACGGACGATATGAAATGGAAATAGGCATTCCAAAAGGATGGGTCTTTAATGAAAATAAGGATGTTAAGTGTGATATTCTTAGTGAAAACGATTCAGGAAAATTAATTAAAATATCTTCCAAAAATAATAATATTGTTATTGATGATTTGGTAACATTTGTTGAAATCATAATTGAAACAAATGGAAAAATTGCCGAAAAAGAAAAACAATTTACCGACAAAATGGAAGAAATGAAGGGAATGTTGGAAAAAGAAGCAAAAAGATTTTATGAAGAACTTGATGAACTCAAGGAAAATTCATTTAATAGTCTTAATGATAATTTCAATAAAAAAATATATCAAGCAGATGATAAGGAAGTAAAAAAAGAAATCAAAGAAACAAAAAAGACCAAGAATAAAAATTTGGCAAATGTTGTTATTAAAGACAATGAGCAGTAAAAAAGATGAAATATTATCAATTGATCATGACGATGATAATCTTAATTATGACGCATTTTCATTATATTTAGATGATGACACAAAAAGAAAAAAAAATAAAGTAATTTTTGAAATTAATAATGACGGAAAACAATTACTTGATGAAATTGATAGAAAAAACAAAAAAAGAGAATTAAATAAAATTAAATTAATTCCGTATATTTTGAAACATTCCAATAAAATGTACAATATTGATGAATTGAAAAGATATGATCTTACGGATGTACAATGCATTTATGATGAGATTAAAACTAATAGAAAATCACAAATTATAAAATTTTTTAAATTTTTATTCAATACATAGTGTGGTAAATAAAATATTTTCACTATATTTGTACATTATTAATTCATAAATAAAGAATCATGACAATGTTTGAGAGGGTTTTTGATAGAACGAGCATATATGATATGCTATTTTTTAACGTAAAAACGGTGTTGGAATACCCAACACTTGCTGAACTTCAAGAAAAGAATTCGTCCATGTATGAACGATGGAAATTCTTATCTAAGAATAAACATAACATGGAAGTTGTTGATAACATTACTGACTTTTCTCAAAGTTCAGAACATCAATTTTCTCAAAAAGTATATGAAGATAATGCAGTTCAGTATTCAGAATTTAGTAAAATTATTGCAATTACTTATGCATTTATGTACATTGAGGATGGTAGTATTAAAAGAGAATTGAAGAGAATTGTTAATGAAAACGAACTAACAGTAATTGAAACATTCATGGATGTGCTCAATCAATTATCAAAATTACCAATATTATGTGGTCATAATATTATTTCACATGACATTCCACTATTAATTAAAAGATTTATACATTATAGTGGCAAATTTGGCACAGTTAATCAATTACCAACAATTCTAAAAAACTCATTAAGCACCAAACCTTGGGAATCGGACATTATCGATACGATTAATGTTTGGAAATTTAATGGATTTGAATATTCATCATTAATGCTCATTAGTGATTTTCTTGGATTAAAGAAAACTGTTGATTTATTGCCATTGAATGAATTATCTAAATATTACTGGAACAATATTGATAAAAAACCAGAAGAAGTGTTAGAATTTATTTCATTACAGTCGGCAACACAAACAAATCTATCAATTCAACTAATGAATAAAATAAGAGAAATTTAAATTTGTACATTGTGTAAAAAATCTGGTATTAAATTAATGCCAGATTTTTTATGACCATTTTAATTGTTCATTAAATTTGCCCTCAATTTCCATATCATATAAATTATCAAAATCACATTCTTCCATATAGGCTCTTTTCATCTTCTTATCGCCAGATAATACATAATCGAACATATTTATCATGGTATCAAAAAATATGTAAATATCCTTATGATATGTATAGAACAAAACCTCATTGAAGTTTTCGTCATAATTATAATTTAATAAAGCACCAAATACCCTATTCTCATTTGATCGTTCCTCGTGGATTGTTTTAATATATGTGTTCATTTTAATTTATCATGTTTAGATATTTTATTTTGATTTTCAAATTCCAGACCACCAACAATTTGATATGCCATTATTAGGCATTTCTGAGCCTTTTTAACCAACTTCTTTAATTCCTTGTGCTGATCAATCACTGGATGTTTAATGAGCATATTTTCGATTATATCGGCAGCAATATATGCCCTATCCAATGCCTCATGATAATAATAATCATCAAGTTCAATTTTCTTTTTCATTTAATTTTTAATTAAAATTCACAAACATTTAAATCAATTCATGTGATTTATCCATTTTTGTTAATAATTCCTTATAATAATTTGAGATTTCATCTTTATGAAGATAATCTTTAGGTTCAAAATTATTAAAAATCCAATCACTCCAATAAATATTAACATCAAATCTAATCATGTCATTAATAAAATCATTAATAGTCATTGGAACATGAACAATACTTGAAGTATTATTAACATTATTTTTAATCGTATAATACTTAGCATCAAATTCAAGAATTATATCATCATTAGTGATTCTATACCAATTATTAATATCCTCGCCATGCTTCCACCGTTCAAATAATGTTACATTACTATCATTATCATTTAACAGCATATTTATATTAAAAGGTTGTGTAAGAAATTCTTTAAATTTTTCAGTTCCAATTGTCTGAATATAAGGTACTACTTTTATCATTTTAATTAATTATTTATGATTATTGATTTGTATTTAAATGATATTCACCAACGGCAAGTACAAGAACATTTTGGGGCAATTTTTTATTTTTAAATTCTTGTTCGATCAATAAAGTAACTGTATGATCAGCAAAAAACTCACCAACATTCATCCAACTTCTATCTTTTATTTCAAATAGAACTTTATCGGTATCACTATCAATAAATTTTATAATAAGCCTCGGTGTTTCTTTAGTGTATTTTAATCCCATTATTTTTTATTTAAAATGTTAATTATTTTTTCTTTAATTCCAGTTTGTTTTATTCCCTCACTTGCTCGTGCACAATACGCAAAATTATTTGGTATCCATCCCAATAGATTTAAATCATCAACAGCAGCATAATTAACAATTTCATGTTTTTCAACATAATCCAAAATTTCTTCTGCTCGACAATTATGTAGTTCAGAATAACTTTTAAATTTAGTTTCCCATAATGAAGTAGTTATATTAATGACAGGATAATTAATTCCATTATCTTTAAATATCTCATTTAATTGATCAATAGTATAGTGATATTTCCAATCAGATGATAATATAATATCAGCACCAGTTTTATCAATAATTTCATTTAATACAGTAACACACTTTTTATCAAATGGATAACAATTATATTTTGGGTGTAATTTTTTACTAAAATATTGATTAGAAGTAATCATTACATCGTCAATATCCAAAAATAAGATTTTACTCACTAAACTCAGACTCAGACTCATAATTTTACATTATTTTATGCAAAGATATGTAATATTATTTAAATCATCAATGTTTTTTCATGATATTTTTTAATTTAATGATATATTCAACATCTTCGGCATATTTTATTTTCTTTAAAAACAAAAAGTAATCACCACCATTATAATGCTTGTCCTGCCATTCCTTACAATATTTAATACAATCTTGCCAAGTAACAAATGACATATATTCAGATTTTCTAAATCCAAACAAGTTATTATTTTTTATATGTTTTAAGTTACCCGTTTCGAGTTTTACCTGACTCATTAAAATATCAACACATTTTAATTCAGATATGATCATTTCATTCATTATATTATTTAACGTCATTTCATTTTCATCTTGTTGAATTATTTCACTGTTGAAATTATGTGCATTATTATTAAATGGTACATATAAGATAAGTAGCAACAATAATATAAATTTAAATTTTTCCATATTTTATTTGTTTTAGCAATATTAAAATAATTTTTAAAATAATTATAGTGTTCAGTATTAAATAAATAGTCAAAAAAATTAAAAATTATTTAAATAAATGTTGCAATATTACGAAAAATAAACTATCTTTGTAAGATATAAATAATTAAAAATTAAAAACATGAGTGGAGGATATTATGATTATGCATATTTTAAGTTGGAGCAACTGGCAGATGAAATTGAAAAAGATTTTTTAAATGATGGTAAATCTATTTCAGAATATGACAATAGTGAATATGATCATCTTAATGATGCAACAGAAGAAGAACGACCAATTATCTTAAATGAGATTAAAAACTTAGTCATTGATTTACACAAATGCTCAAAACGTGCGAGACATCTTGAATGGTTAATGTCTGGCGATGATAGTCCATCAGATTATTTAGAGGTAATGAAAGAAGAAAATTTATTATAAATAAAAACTATAAATAAAAACTATGACTATAATAAAAAAAGAAGAAAAAATACGTCAAGCAGCAATTAAATTCTACAAGAAAGAAATTGAGGGGGAACCATTGGATCAAGATGTTCCAATTGAATGTTTCATTGCTGGTGCAAATTTTATTATTAAAAAAATAAAAAAGATGAAATTTTTGTAATTAACAAATAATTAAAATGTTAGATGATTACA
>CAYNMU010000106.1:0-6244 GCA_964398395.1 uncultured Eubacteriales bacterium | reverse complement strand
GGGTAACCATCTTCTATTACCAGAATTTCATCACATTCATCTGCCATCTTTTCAATCAGGTTGCGGGGTATAGGATATTGGCCGATTTTCAACACCGGATTTGGTACGGTGCGGTCGGCAAAATTTTCCATCAGGTAATTGTAGGCAATGCCACAAACAATAATCCCTTTCGACTTATCAGATCCATCAATATATTTGTTAAAAGGCGAAATTTCCGACTCAGCGATAAACGTAGAATGATCTTTTAAAAGGTTCTTGTAACGCTTTTTTGCAATACTTGGCAGCAACACAAACTGACGCAGATCAGAAGGCATTTTCAACTCGTTCTGTTTTCTGATTTCCGGTTTTCTCACCAAACCTGAACGTGAATGAGCCATCCGGGTGGTGATGCGCATCAAAACCGGCACTTTATATTTTTCAGAAAAATCAAATCCGTAATGAACCATATCATATGCTTCCTGCTGATCGCCTGGTTCGAGAATTGGCACGAGTGCAAATTTTCCGTAAAAACGCGAATCCTGTTCATTTTGAGAGGAATGCATCGAAGGATCATCGGCTGAAACGACAATGATCCCGCCATTGGCGCCTGTTATAGCCGAATTGATAAAGGGGTCGGCCGCAACATTTAACCCAACATGTTTCATACATACCATGGTACGTTTTCCTGCATAAGACATGCCTAATGCCGACTCCATGGCAGTTTTCTCATTGGTTGACCAACTCGAATGAATATGGTTGTCGTGGGCGAATTTTGAATTCTGGACAAATTCGGTAATTTCTGTGGAAGGAGTCCCGGGATAAGCATAAATTCCGGAAATGCCGGCATCCAGAGCGCCTTGGGCAATTGCCTCATCTCCCAATAATAATAACTTCTGCATAGCTTAAATTAAAATGTGATTGGACTTTGACAAAAATAAGAATATTTTTTCAATCTCCGAATATTTCAGCTAATTCGTATTTGACGTGCTGACTTGAACTTTTTCAACAGTTTGAATTTTTTTCACCTGACTCCGAGGAGATTTATAAAATTGCAATTGAGTAGAAACGAAGGCACAACGTTATCGCACAAACGGATTTTACTTTTTTTCTAAATGAAAATGATTAATTTTGTTGTTTCTATTTAAATTCATCAACCTGCCTCTATGAAGCTACACAAAGTACTCACCGGATATTTTCTACTCGTTTTGCTCTTTCTACTCTTCCATCAGCAAAGCTTCGCTCAGAACGGTTCAATCCGTGGTTTTGTTTATGAACAGGAAACCGGGGAACCAGTTCTTTTTACAAATGTTTACCTTTATAAAACCTCTATCGGGGCGCCAACCGATGCAAATGGCTATTTTGCCATTACCAAAATTCCACCCGGCCAGTATTTCCTGATGGTCACTTATGTTGGTTTCGACACTCTGAAAATTCCCATTACTATTAAGACTAACGACCTTGTGTCGAAAAAACTTTATCTCAGCAAATCTACGGTCCAACTTGATGAAATCAATATTTCAGCTGCCCGGCAGGATAAGGTCAGGGAAACTCAAACCAGCATCATCAAAATCACACCGAGGGAAATCCAATCCATTCCCACCATTGGTGGCCAGCCCGACCTGGCTCAATATTTACAAATCCTTCCGGGCGTCATATTCTCAGGCGATCAGGGAGGTCAATTGTATATCCGCGGAGGCCCGCCAATCCAGAATAAAGTGCTGTATGATGGGATGATCATCTATAATCCCTTCCATTCTATCGGTCTTTTCTCGGTGTTTGATGTGGATATTCTTAAAAATGTGGATGTTTACACGGGTGGATTTGGAGCAGAGTATGGCGGGCGTCTTTCTTCCGTGATGGATGTCACTACGCGCGACGGGAATAAAAACCGCATCTCCGGGAAATTTGACATCAGTACTTTCGGCGCAAAAGCGCTGCTCGAAGGACCAATTTACAAACCAAAAACTGAAAATGATGCCAGCGCTACGTTCCTCCTTTCGGTGAAAAATTCATACCTTCAGCAGTCAAGCAAAATTTTTTATAAATACATTGATGAAAACGGACTCCCTTATAACTACCTCGATATATACGGGAAAATCGCGATCAATGCACCGAATGGCAGCAAGGTGAATCTTTTCGGATTTGATTTTTCCGACAAGGTCAACTATTCAATCCTGGATGATTACAGTTGGAAAGCATACGGGGGAGGTTTAAATTTCCTCGCCATCCCCGGTAGAAGTTCAGTGTTGATTGAAGGAAACTTTGCTTATTCCTACTATAAAGTTCTGATGCAGATTCAGAATCAATCACCCAGGTCAAGTTCCATCGCCGGTTTCAACGGAGGGTTGAATTTCACCTATTTTTTCGGCCGCGATGCGCTGAAATATGGACTTGAACTTTCAGGATATAAAACGACCCTTGAATTTGTCAACAGCGTTAACCGTAAAATTGGTGGCGATCCCCAGAATTCAACCGAAGTAGCAGTTTTCGTAAAATATAAATGGATGCCTGGTAAATTCATCATTGAACCAGGCCTCAGATTACAGTATTATGCTTCACTTTCAGCCGCATCGCTCGAACCACGGGTGGCAATTAAATATAATCTTGCTAAAAATTTCCGTCTCAAAATGGCAGCAGGTATGTATTCTCAAAACCTGCTGAGCACAACTTATGATCAGGATGTGGTCAACCTGTTTTATGGTTTTATCACAAGCCCCACAAACCTCCCAACCGAATTTAAAGGCAAAAAAGTGAAAAACGGGTTACAGCGATGTAATCAGGTTGTTTTTGGGTTTGAGTTGGATCTGTTTAACAACCTGTCGGTTAATATTGAAGGATATTATAAAAACTATCCGCAACTATACAGCCTCAACCGGAATAAATTATACGATGATTCTCCCGAAAATTCGGAAATCCCCGATTATTACAAGAAAGATTTTGTATATGAAACCGGCGATGCTGAAGGCGTGGACTTTTCGGTTAAATATGATTGGAAAAAGATCCATTTCTGGATAACCTATTCGCTTGGATATATCCACCGTAGCGATGGCGTTAAAAATTATGTCCCGCCTTATGATCGCAGGCATAACCTGAATGTGGTGTCAACGTTTAATTGGGGTAAAAAATCAGGATGGGAACTCGATGTCAGGTATAACTTCGGTTCGGGTTTCCCGTTTACGCAAACCCAGGGTTTTTATGAACAGATTACCTTTGAGAACATGGGAACAAATTATACCACCGCGAATGGTAACCTTGGTATTCTCTATGGGGATTATAATAAAGGCCGGCTCCCTTATTACAGCCGCCTCGATTTTAACCTGAAAAAAATATTCTTTCTTGGCAAAACAACCAAACTTGAAATCAACGCAAGCGTTACCAATACTCTGAATCAGCAAAACATCTTCTATTTCGACCGTGTCTCTTATACCCGCGTTGATCAGATGCCTCTGATGCCTAGCCTTGGCATAAGCTTTAGTTTCTAATCATCAGTAACCGAATGTTCTCTTTTTCATTACTCAACGGTATCTCCTTTGCCAATTTACAGGATGAACTCCGGGCGATTCTTCTTAAAAAACCAGCACTTGCAGATAGTAAACCTGCTTTGAGGCAGGTTTTTTCCTTTATGGATTTTACTTCATTGGAGGGATCTGATACCCATATAAAAATTAAAACTCTGTGTGAAAAGGCCATTTCCTTTGGCGATAAAGGTCTCCCTTTCCCTGCAGCCGTATGCATTTATCCTCCGTTCATCGCTACTGCAAAAACTGTATTGAAAGGATCGCCTATTAAAGTGGCTACAACCGCAGCAGCGTTTCCAAGCGGACAGATGCCTCTTTCCGTCAAACTCGAAGAGATCCGGTATGCTGTCAATGAAGGCGCCGACGAAATTGATGTGGTGATTTCACGCGGAACTTTTTTGGATAAAGAGTACCACAAGATATATCGCGAACTGGATGCCATGCGCGACATAACAAAACAAAAGATCTTAAAGGTAATCCTTGAAACAGGAGAATTGCTTACACCTGAAAATATTGCAAGAGCAAGCGAAATTGCCATCGAAGCAGGAGCCGATTTTATTAAAACCAGTACCGGAAAAATTTCCCCGGCTGCCACAGAAGAATCTGTCTTCGTCATGCTTCAGGTAATTCGCGAATACCATCGTAAAACAGGTAAAAAAATCGGTATCAAACCCGCCGGAGGTATCTCCGACCCCGAAAAAGCGCTCAACTACCATTGGTTAGTCAAAGAAGTACTTGGCGATCAGTGGCTGACCCCGGAATTATTTCGCATCGGCGCAAGCCGCCTTGCTGATCGGATTGTGGAAATTTATAACAATTAAAAGTGTAAATATTAATCTCAAAATAGCACCAATCAACATGAAAACTAAAAAAGTAAATACAGTCATGCTGATCCTGGCATTGACTGCCGTGCTGGCAGGATGTGCCAAGGATGCTTCGACTCCCCCGGATCCTGGCACTGCAAGGGATGCCATCCTCGGAAATTATAGTGTCAGCGAGATTTACACCAGACTAAACTATGAAGCAACTGTCATTGCCGATCCCAGCTCCACCAACGGAGTACTGATCTCAGGTTTTGCAGGTACTTTACCAACCGATCCTTATGCAGGTGCGTTGGTTACGGGTACGAAAATCACCCTGGATTCAAACCAGGTGATCGGCGACGGACTTAAAATCAATGGATCCGGAACAATTTCCGGACAAACAATCAACTGGAATTACACAATTGACGATGGCGCCACCAAGCGCAATGCAGTGGCAATCTACACCAAAAAATAACTATCTTGTTGGGTGAAATTTTTTTTGCCGGGTTTCCAACTCCTCAATTACCTTGTCGTACATCTTTGATAATTTTGCGGGATTCTGTCTGTAAAACCTAAGGTTCTCATCATACCTGCTCTGGCTGATATGGTATTTTTTGAATATCCCCCGGTAATAAAGACCCGGTTTCTCTTTTTTTACAAGGCCTTCAGTGCGCTCAATAACCAAAGCAGCCTCAATGATATGAACATCAGCCAGGATATGAACCATTTTTTCACTGGAAATAAGCGAATCTGAAGGCATTGCAACTTCTGTGGACGGAATATCCTTCTTTTCACCGCACGAAACAAAGAGGATACATAGCGCTACTACAACCATAAACCGTGGAAGGCAGATCATTTTTTTCGCCGCTGATATTCAGTATTTAACTCATCCAATACCGATTTTGTAATATCAAGGGTATCATTAGCGATCAGGATCTCTCCTCCCATTTTATATCCCATGATGTAATCAAACTTGTACTGGCGGTTGAAGCGTTTTAAAAAGGTGGTTACACTATCTACTAACCGCAGATTCATATTCATCTCCTGATCAGCAACCTGCTGGGTATAATGTTGTTTTTTCTGGTCAAGCAAAGTACTCTTCTGCATCAGTTGCTCGTAAATAACCTTGGCTTTATCCTCAGAAATCGTGTTAGCGGCGACCTGGCGCTGAAACTCAGCGCCCTCCTTTTCAAGAGCCGACTGTTCGGCCATGACTTCCGATTGCAACTTTTTTCCGGTACTTTCCAGATCCCTTCGTAAAATTTTAACATATTCGTAATGATAATTAAGGCTGTCGAGGTTGACATACGCCACCGAAAGCGCTTTTCCTGATGTTTTCCGGACATTTTGTTGTACCAGTGATTCAGGAGATTTACGGCTGTTAAAAAAAAGCACATATAAAACAACCAGGCCGGCAAGCAGGCACAGACCAAGCAATGTGTTAAAATTAAACCTGAAAAAATGGTTTTCAAAATTTTCTTCTTGCATAATAATATATTTAATTTCCTAATTCCGACATGAATTTAATGCGCATTAATCTGATTTCTTCCTCAGTGAATTCATCTTCGCCCAATTCTCTCAACGCATCTTCAATTGAATCGGATTCGGCTTTGCGGAAGTATTCAAATATCTCTTCCTGGTGATAAGGATCAACGAATTCATCAATATAAAATTTGATGTCTATTTTGGTTCCTGATCCAACGATACTTTCCATTTCGGTAATCAGCTCGTCAAAACCCAGATTTTTTGCCAGTGCAATATCTTCAAGCGCCACTTTGCGGTCAATGCCCTGGATGATAAAGACTTTTATCCCTGATTTATTCACCACCGATTTGACAACCATGTCCATCGGGCGGATGATTTCGTTTTCCTCAACATACTCTTTAATCAGTTCAAGGAAAGGTTTTCCGTACTTCAACGCTTTTCCCGATCCGACTCCTGTAA
>CAYNMU010000105.1:0-6349 GCA_964398395.1 uncultured Eubacteriales bacterium | reverse complement strand
CCTTGCGGCTTACTGAAATTTCCGGGTGTCCCCGGCGTATAAGGGTCTTTCACCCCCTGGAAGATACGCACACTTGTAATGTTAACTGTAAAGAAAAATTTGTATTTTTGGACTTTTTCCACAGCTTACAACAAGTGTGCGCTGCCTGCCCATGCTGGGCGCACACGAGTTTGCACGCGCAACAAAACCAGCCTTGGTGAGACATTGCAAAGGGTTACCTTTGCTGCGGTTGAAAGCGACTCGTTAGGCACAAACAAAAAATAACTTCAACCTGAAAAAGCACGGAAATAATAAAAATGCATTCGCACAAGAAGGAAATAAACTTCAATCAAAACAAATAAACAGTCTCGGACTTTCATAATAAAACCTTGATATTGTAATGGTTAATACAGTGGAAAAACAAAGACGGTTATCAACACCATGGTTAATCTATATAATCTGGACCGGTTTAATTCTTTTCTTTTGTATTGTTGTGATTCCACTTGCAGACATTGGTCATTCTGGTGGTGAGCAAGTTCCATTTACTTTGCTTGCCTATGCAGTTGAATCGGCGATTTGGGGATATTTTTTAATAAGTATTGTAACTTCAATAATATTTAATAAATGGTTTAAGAAATATTGGATAATAAATTTGCTTGTATTTTTCTTTACTGGTTTTATAATATGGAGTTACAATTTTAGATAAATGGTTTTGACCTTTCAACAATAATGCCTGTGCCTGACGAGCTTTCAACCGTCACAAAACCAGCATTCGTGATGCTTAGTAAATATTCACCTTTGGGGCGGTTGCAAGCAAAGCATTAACGGAAACCCTGAGGCTACTCAATAATCCTTAACTGGTGACCATCTCATCAAGCACAGATCACATTCTAAACTTAATATTTTTCTGCCTTTGTAACAATGAATCAACTCTTTAACATATTCAGGATTGATGCTGTCAGCGCAAAAGAAATTGCAGCTACACCTGACGAACCTCATATACACGATTTTGAAGAGCTGATTGTCGGAATGAAAGGCAAACTGGAACATTTCGTCGATTTTAAATCGAATACTGTCGAAGCCCCATTGGTTAGCTTCATTGCAAAGGGGAAAGCACACCAGATAGTTACAAAATTACAGAATGACAATTTCGACATGTGGGTGCTGCGTTTCAAAAGTGAATTTATTGCCGAAACCATTTTTCAATTATACAACAGTTTTCATAACAACGCCAACCAGGTATTGCATACCGGAGCATGTTTCAACCGTTTAAGCACAATTTGCGAAATCATCAATCAGGAGATGAAACACTCAACCCCGGACTTATCTATTGTAAGGCATCTGCTAAGTGCACTGTTTATCATGATTGAGTCGGAAAGAAGAAAACTTACAGAAAATGAAAACTCCAACAACTCCATTCAAAATGAAACTTTTATAAACTTTCTGAAAATATTGGAAGATAATTTTCGCCGACCTTTAGGTGTGGAGTTTTATGCTGAAAAATTATTCATGTCATCGCGAAACTTGAACCTGATTTGTCAAAAAATAATGAATCAAAGCGTTTCGGAAATAATTGAAACCCGAAAACTTACCGAAGCTAAAAACCTGCTTGCAATCACAAATAAATCAATTTCTGAAATCGGTTTTGAGTTGGGATACAACGAGAAATCATACTTCTCCAACGTATTTAAAAAGAAATCGGGGCAAACGCCATCCGAGTTTCGTGATGAGATGCAAAACCTCATTGCTTAAGATTACAACCCTTCTTCCGAAAACTGTTACCACCCGCCCTTTGAACCATTGTACATTTGTACCATAATCATTTAAAACAAAAATGCAATGGAAAATCTAAGCAATAATTCAGCAAAATGGGTACTTGACCCCTCACACAGCGAACTTAACTTCAAAGTAAAACACCTGATGATCAGCAACGTGAAAGGTGAATTTAAAAATTTTACAGCCGAAATTGATAAAGTAGATTTCAAAAATGGCTCAGTAAAAGTAAACGTTGAAACCTCATCAATTTTCACCAATAACACTGACAGGGACAATCACCTGAAAAGTGCCGATTTTTTCGAAGTTGAAAACTATCCGGCTATAACTTTCGAAAGCATAAATTTCACAAAAATTGACGATAATGAATTTAAACTTAAAGGTTTGCTTACCGTTAAGGGAGTGAGCAAAGAGGTATTACTTGATGTTGAATATGGCGGAACCAACAAAGACCCCTGGGGAAATGAAAAAGCGGGATTTTCTTTCACTGGAAAAATCAACCGTAAAGACTGGGGACTCAACTGGAATGCAGCTTTGGAAACCGGTGGTGTACTGGTGAGCGACGAAGTAAAAATTGGCGGCGAGGTTCAATTTGTAAAACAAGCCTGAAAAAATGAATAATCATATCATGGCAAAAACAATATTACATAAATCCGAAACTCGTGGTGATGCCAACCACGGTTGGCTGCACAGCCGTCATACATTTAGCTTTGCTAACTATTATAACCCCAAAAGGATGCACTTTGGTGTCCTGAGAGTTTTGAACGATGATTCTGTGGCCGAAGGAATGGGTTTTGGAACCCATCCACACGACAATATGGAAATTGTTTCCATTCCTCTTGAAGGCGACCTGGAGCACAAGGACAGCATGGGAAATGTGTCGGTAATCAAAAATGGAGATGTGCAGGTAATGAGCGCAGGCACTGGGATTACACACAGCGAATACAATAAGAATAAAGACAAACCCGTGAAATTCCTGCAAATATGGGTATTGCCGAACAAGGAAAATGTTATACCCCGCTACGACCAGATTACGCTCGATACCTCACAGCGTCGCAATAAATTTCAGCAAATTGTTTCGCCCAATGACAATGATGAGGGCGTTTGGGTTCATCAGGATGCATGGTTTTATCTCGGAACATTTGACAAGGGTTTTTCAACCGTATATCCCATAAAGAAAAGTGGGAATGGCGTTTACGCTTTCATTATTAAGGGAGATGTAACAATCGCCGGAACATCATTGAACGAGCGTGATGGGTTCGGAATTTGGTTTACAGATAAATTTACCGTTGAAGCAAATTCGGCCGATGCCGAAGTATTACTTATGGAAGTTCCAATGAACAGATAAAAAAACAGAAATTATGAAGGGATAAATAAAAAAGAGTTTTAACACGGGTAACTACCCAAATAATATTTCAATATCATTACTGTTTCTCCGAATTATTGTTGGTGTTTTTATGCTCAAAGAATTGCCATTGCTTTACGCAGCAATTTATGTAGAATAGCCGGAGCTGGAAAATATTCTGTTGATAATTGGATATTTAAAAATTTAAGTAATTATCAAAATCAAAAAGTGGAAAGATAACTTTTTTTAAAACTATTGTCACTATTGCCATTAACAGTTGGAACAATGAAATCGAACTCTGTAAATATAAGAACAACACCTTTAACGAACACACCAAAAATGCCTGTGCTGTTTCTCGGCCATGGCAGTCCAATGAATGCAATCGAGGAGAATGAATTTGTTGAGGGGTTTCGAACTATTGGAAAATCAATTTCTAAGCCAAATGCCATTCTTTGCGTGTCGGCTCATTGGGAAACACGTGGTACTTTTGTTACGGCTATGGAGCTGCCCAGAACCATACATGATTTTGGAGGTTTCCCGAAAGCCCTTTTCGACGTGCAGTACCCGGCACAGGGTAGCCCTGAACTGGCTAACGAGACAAAATCGTTAATAACAACCACCAATGTTGAATTAGACCATAAATGGGGTCTCGACCATGGCGCGTGGAGTGTTATTAAGCACCTGTACCCCGAGGCAGATGTACCTGTAATACAAATGAGTCTCGATTATTACCAAAAACCCCAGTACCACTACGATTTGATGAAAGAATTGAGCTCGCTTCGAAAAATGGGAGTGCTGATAATTGGTAGTGGCAATATGGTTCACAACTTGCGTTTGGTGGCCTGGGATAACTTTGATTCAGATAATTTTGCTTTCGATTGGGCTTTGGAAGCCAGCGAAAAAATGAAAAAATATATACTGAACGGCGACCATAAAAAACTTATCAACTACCGTTGCCATGGCAAAGCATTTGAACTGGCTATACCAACCCCTGAACATTACTTGCCCTTATTGTATGTAATGGCTTTAAAAGAAGAAAACGAGGATGTGCAGTTGTTTAATGACAAAGCTGTGGCAGGTTCATTAACAATGACATCGGTAAAAATCGGATGAAGTATTTATGAGAATATGAAATTTTTCATTAATATTGACGATTTACTATGTGATTATAACTGTTTTAAAATGAATAATTATTATTAGGGCATCCGTTAACACGCAATATAGCAAATGGCGGTGGAAGTACGTATTCGAAGTTTTGTAGCCCGCATCAGGGTTCGTAACGATGGATACGGACGTGCCCTCCAAACCGCCACTTGCCATATTGCCTGACGTTAGCCACAAAGTAAAAATAAATTCAAAAAACAATAGTCATGAAAACTTTTATTATGCTTACATCGCTCCTGCTAAACCTGATAGTGGGATATGGACAATCCGGCATTTATCATCCTTTTCCCGTTTCAAATGCATTTTGGGGAGATCACGGATGGAATATTTTTAACTCTAACATCGCGATGAATACACGCTATGGATTGAACGGAGATACTATATTGAACGGTAAGGTTTATACAAAAGTTTATTCCTTATATGATTCAACGGTGACAAACCCTCTTTCAACTTATTATGCCGCTATAAGGGAAGAAAACAGGAGGATTTATACAATTGTAGAAAATTCGGGCGAGGAAATATTGTACGATTTCAATCTGTCTGTAGGGGATACACTCTTTCACCACTATTCCCTGACATTTCACGCTCCTCAGGAATTCTATAATATTGTATCGAATGTTGATTCACTACAGTTATTTAATGGGGAATATCGAAAATACTTAGATTTTTGGGGACCTGCTCTCACCGACAGAGTTGTTGAAGGAATTGGCAGTATTTACTGGAAAGGTTTATTTAATCCGCTTGAAAGCACAATTGCAACAAACGGTGATCAATTTGATCTTGAGTGTTTCAAACAGGATGAAACAATACTCTACCTAAACAATCCGTATTGCGACCATTGTTTTTGTCAACTCTATACCGGTATTTCTGATACAAAGTTCCGGGAACAGCTGACAATCACTCCGAATCCTTTTTCAAAACTGACAACCGTAGAATTAGCAAATAATTTAACGAATGCAACACTGACTATATACAATTTATTCGGACAGCAACAACTGCAAATTACGAACCTCACCGGTCATACAATCATACTAAATCGGGAAAATTTATCTGCCGGATTTTACATTCTGAGAATATACGATAATAATAAGTCAATAGTTTCAGACAAAATACAAATAATAGACTGAAAGCACGTTTTATTTATTAAAAAACGCTGTGGCCAACGAGTTTGCAACCGCAGTAATCCGGCATTGGCAGGGCATAGAAAACACTCACTGTTGCTGTGGCTGCAAACGGGGCGTTACCAGCCATAAAAATAAGACAAAAAGAAGGTGTGCCGTGATAAATAAAATTGTATTTTTGTAATTACAATGTAATTATAAAGCAAGAACCTATGCAAGTATCTATTATTGATATCGGAAATTCAAAAGGCATCAGATTGACAAAATCTTTGTTAGAAAAATATGAGATCAAAGATAAAGTCGAGTTAATCTTGGAAAAAGGACGAATAATATTAAAACCTATAACAAAACCTAGGCAGGGTTGGGAAAAATCATTCCAGCAAATGCATGAGAATGGTGATGACAAACTTCTTATTGATGACATCTTTATTGACGAAAATCTTGAAGAATGGAAATAAAGCAATATCAAATCATCATTGTAAATTTGGATCCTACTGTTGGGAGAGAAATTAGAAAAACACGTCCCTGTTTAGTAATTTCACCTAACGAAATGAATAAATATCTGAAAACCATAACAATCGCTCCGATTACTTCAAAATCAAAGGATTATTTTACCAGGGTCAAGTTCATACTTGAGGGATATAATAATTGGATCGCAATTGATCAAATCCGAACTGTTGATTCAACCAGAATTATTAAAATTATTGGGGAACTTAACGCTAAGGAAATCAGAAGGGTCAAGACAATCATCAAGGAGACTTTTGTCGATTGAACTATTTACAGCTGGTAATATGCCTGTAAAACCAATGCTGATAATATTTTCTGCTTAGCGAAGGTTATAACGGCACATGGTTGTACAGGCTAAACATTAGCGGTAATGTAAAAAAGACACGGCAACCTGAAATAAATAAAGAATTATGAAAAATAGATTATTATTTGTAACGATTGGCTTTTTACTGATTCTGTC
>CAYNMU010000104.1:0-6391 GCA_964398395.1 uncultured Eubacteriales bacterium | reverse complement strand
TGACGCAGCGGCTGAACCCTTGTGGCGTTGCTTTGATGCCTCGGCCAATCACCCTATATTTGATATCAGACCGCCACAGACCGATCTTTTCGCGAAAAATACAGCCGTTAATGAATGGCAACGAAAAAGTGAGGAATTCAATTTCGGACGGGAAGACCGTGCCCCCGACCAGGAACTTAACGAGGTTATATGGGTCGCATGCCGTGGCGCCTTAACACCGTGCCCCCCTCCGGTACATTCTGCATTCGTTAAGATTAACGATGCTGACGATGAGTAACTTATACGCGAAATTCCGCGCAAAGCAATTAAACTATTTAGCCTTTTCAGGGCAAACGACAGTTTAACCTGATTAATTCACAAAAGGTGCCTATTTACCTTTTTTTCTGTGAACCTCAGTGTCTTCTCTGTGAACCTCTGGGTAATTTTATTTCACAGAGAACCACAGAGAAACTGCACAGAGAACGACAGAGAAAATTACCATGAATAAATCAGGTTAAACAGGTTTTATTTTATTTTTTTTAGGATATTTGTGAACAAATTCCAAGCCCGGGAACTGATCTGAAAAATAATTGCTAATTTTACTGCAAATTAGTAGTTGTAATTTTTCCAATTAAAACACCATGAAGAAGAACAGAAAGTATCATGAAAAACCGAAAAATAAGTGCAAAAAGCAGGTTCAAAAAGCAGGGCTTGCAATTAAAAATGAATTTTATCTGGAGGCCTCATGGATTCTATCATCCATGATAGAAAAAAAACTGAAAAAGATGCTGGAAAAAATTGAAAATCTTAATATGGGTTCCGGATACTCGCTTGAACAATCGGTTAAGCGGATTAAGCATCTTCATATTACAGCGAAACAGCCTTTTTTTTCGGAACATTTTGAGGTGAGGTTGATTGATGAAATACGCAACTGGAAAAATCAGCGCAATATCATCCTTAAAGATATGCAGGATGTACATGTTTCGCAAGCCAGGTTAGAGCGGTTGGCACTGGAAGGTATAAGGCTGTTAAAAGAGTGGAATAAGGCAAGTAAAAAATTCAAGGCCGAAAAAGCAGTTTCAACAGCCCCATAACAAATCTTCGCCGGTAAAGAGCATAAGTTTTTCGCGAACATCATTATACGAATCATCCTGCCATTCCTAAACGATTCAATTAACTTTTCATGTGTGATCTTAATGTATTTGCTACCTTTGACCGCAAAGGCAAAGGCATTTTATGAAAAAGTGTTTGTTGACGTCGGCCATTTTTTTTTGTGTCATTACCCACGGATTATTTGCTCAGCACACCCCGTTGGATAGGTGTGTCCATGATAGTCTCTACCGTATTATGCCCCATTCAGGCCAGGTACAAAAGGGTGAAATTTATCTGGAAGTTGCCCAATTGATCTGGGATACCCTTCCTCAACAGGCTTTTAACAATATCAAAATGGCGTTGCAGATTTCGATAATTGAAAACAGTACGCAATTGAAAGCCAGGGCAAGGATGGTCATGGGTGATTATTTTGCAAGCAGACGTAATTTCATGCAGGCACAGGAACATTACCTGGCTGCATTGAAAATTTATAACAGAAACAAGGATACCACAGGGGAGTTGAACGTTATCAGACAAATTGGCGCCTTAAACTGCTTATTGACTAATTATAATAAAGCATTGTCCTATTTTGAAAAAGGGCTTAACCTGGCAAAAAAAACCAATAAATTATCATCAACCGGAATTTTCCTTGAAAATCTGGCGATAACTTATCAAAACAAAGGGGATTATGAAAAGGCGATCAGTTTATATCGCGAGGCACTTGTAGCTTTTCGACGTGCCGGTGACAAGAAAAATGAATTATATATTCTTAATAGCATCGGTAGTGTTTATATGGATCAACAAAAGTATGATCTGGCATTGTCATATTATAACGATCTCATTGTTAATGCAGATACTACCGATGGACGTTTATTGGGTTCATTTTATACCCGAATAGGTCATATATATTATCAGAGAAAAGATTATCGGAAATCTCTTTTGTATAACAGGAAAGCTTTGAGTGTGCGACAACGGATTCGTACCCCGATAGAAATAAATAGTTCATTGATCAACATCGGAGGCGATTTTTACATGATGGGAAAACCGGATTCCGGTAAGTTTTATTTTGACAAAGGGTTGCGCCTTGCTATCAAATATGACCGGAAAAACTTAGTTGAAAATGCGTACCGTCACCTCTATAAATATTATGTGAAACATGGCGATTACAAACAAGCACTGGAAAATTACAGGAAATACATTTCAGTTGGCGAGACCATGGAACAGGAAAGAAATCAAAGCAATATTGCTATTCTCGAAGCCAATCAGCATATTCAGCGAATCAGGGAATCGGGAAAAATGCTCATAAAACGACATGAAATCCAGTCGTTGAAGATGGAAAACCAGAAGTACCAGTTTATTTTTGTTCAGATATTAACCGGGTTGGCTTCTGTATTAATGATAGTATTCGTCTTTCAGCTTTTATATACCCGGCGGGTCAGAAGGGATATGCAGGAGCTGAATGTGCTGTTATCTGAGGAAATCAAGGAAAGGGAAGCAACTGAACTGCAAACCCGCGAGCGGGAGAAGCAGTTTCGTTTTCTTTCCGAAAACTCTGTTGATTTTATTACGCATATGGATAGCCAGAAAAAACGCACCTATGCCTCGCCAGCTTCCCTGATGGTGTATGGATATGAGCCTCAGGAAATTTTACAATTATCGCCCAATGACCTTTCAAATCCGGATTATGCCGACTTTGTTGAGGCAAAATTCAACGAAATGCTGGAAACCCGTGCTTCTCAACAGTTTATCTACCAGGCAAAGAAGAAGAATGGTAGTTATTTTTGGGTAGAATCTATATTAAACCCGCTTTTTGATCCCAATACCGGGATATTTAAAGGTATGGTCGGGGTTACACGCGATATCCAGGAACGGAAAACAAAAGAAATTGAAATCATGGAAGGAACCAGACAAAAGGAAAATCTTCTGAAGGAGATTCACCATAGAGTTAAAAACAATTTTGCGATCTTAGTTAGTTTGATCAACATGCAGATGGCGCAAACAAAAAATCATGAACTGCTCCAATCTTTAACCAATCTGCAATTACGAATTCGTACCATGGCGCTTGTCCATGAAATGCTATACCGGTCGAAGGATTTTGAGAATATATCTTTTTCAGATTACCTTCGGTCGCTCGCATCTGTTATAGCAGGAACCTATAACCGACGCGATATTGTGTTAACATTTAAAGCCGACGAATCGGTGATGGATATTGAAGCGTCCATTCCTCTTGGGTTGATTGTCAATGAGATTTTAAGTAATTCCTATAAACATGCATTCCCCAATGGTCGGACGGGCAATATATGGATCACCTTTAAAGCTGATCCCGATAACGATAGTTATTGCCTTGTGCTGCAGGATGACGGCATCGGCATGCCAACAGACCTTCCTCTCGAACAGTATAAAAGTATGGGTTTGCAGGTCGTTCAGATCCTGTGTCAGCAGATTGAAGGGAAACTTGAACTGAAGAATGATCATGGCACCACGTTTACCATTACTTTCTCACCGGCGGATAAGTAACTTACCCCCTTTCCGTCCGGAAATGAGGGGATTCGGGGTGAGTATACGGTTTAAATCTCCGTTAACAATTATTTAATGCAAACGTAACCTTCCGTTAACATTGCCAAAGATGGTGTGCGATACCTTTGCCGCAAATTAAAACATAAAAATATGAAAAAGATTTCGCACCTTTTAACCTTCGGATTGATCTTATTTATCATGATCTTTACAACCGGTATCAAAGCACAAAAGCAAGTTGATGACCTTAAAAAAGAACAGGATACCCTGAAAGAAAATGTCGGCACCCTGCGCGACAAGATCAGTGGCGTTGAAGAGCGGATTGCTACCGCTGAAGCCGACCTTGCCAAACTGACCAAAATAAAAATTTCGGCCTATGTCCAGTCCCAGTGGCAACATTTCGAAAATGCGACCATCTATCCCTCAAACTATTTTCAGATCAGGCGTGCAAGATTTAAACTGCAATATGAACCGGCCACCGGTGTTGCCCTGGTACTTCAGCCCGATTTTCAGCCAGGCAATTTTGTCATCAAAGAAGCTTATGCCAGATTGAATGATCCCTGGTTAAAAACATTCTCATTCTGGGCCGGTAAGTTTAACAGACCAAATTATGAAGTTGAATATTCTTCAAGCGACCTGGAGGTCCTTGAAAGGTCAAGAATGATCACTACGCTGTATCCAGGCGAATATGCGATTGGCGCCAAACTGGAAGTTACCCCGCCGTCGATTCCTTTGAAATTTCAATTAGCTTTGTTTAACGGAAATGATAATGCTACCTATAATAGTAAAACCTATGATCCTGTTCAGGGGAAATGGAACAATGTCAATATAAATCCTGACAACAAGGATTTTGACAATGCCAAAGACCTCATGGCCAGATTAACATATGCTTTCAAGTTCGGGAATTTTGGCAGTCTGACGATTGGTGCGCATGGATATTTGGGATCGGTGAAAGCCAATAACACGGTTCTGCTCAATGGAGACTATACAAAGAATAAGGATCTCTCAAGCATCGGCGCCACCATCGGGAAAAACTGGGTCGGCGCTGAAGCCCAGCTTTACATGGATATCCTGGGAGGCCTGATCTTGAAGGGGGAATACATCTTCGGGAAAAATGCATTTCCCGGCTTTGTTTCAGACTCTGTGAAAACAACCACTACCAGTACGAAAATGCTGAACGACACCCTCAGGATTACCAATACTACCAAATGGTCCACGCAAAGTGCACCGGCCATGACAAAGAATTTTTCGGGTTTTTATGTATATCTGATCAAGAACATCGGCAAACACCACCAGGTGGCGTTACGGTACGACTATTTTGATCCCAACACGAAACTCACCGGAAAACAGATTGGACAATTAAAGGGAGATACTGTTGGTCACCAGGGAATGTATTCCTATGAACCAGATTTCGCAACAGGTTCGACCAAGACCATTACCGGTAAACCAACTGTGACTACCAGCGGGAATAATATTACGACAGATGTCACCAATTATACATACAGCCGTAAACTTGCCAGCGGGACTTCCGATATTGCCTACGGCACCATTGGAATTGCCTATACCTATTTCCTAACCGAAAATATCAAGTTAAGCATTGAATATGATATGCCTATGAATGAAAAGGTTGGAACCTCCTACAATACAAAAACAAAATCACAGGTCAGCAACGTGATGGGTCCCGCGGTAAATGTCAACGGGACCAATGTGTCATCCGATTACAGCACGAAATTCAGTCAGAATACCCTGACAATCCGGCTCCAGGCCAAATTTTAAGTCATTCAAGGATCATAAAAAAGAATATTTTTTTAAAGAAAATAGTTATGAAAAAATCGAAAAGAAGTTTAGCTTTGATGGCAATTATCGCGATTGCCCTGGTGGGATTCGCCTTTATGCCGGCGCCGAAAAAGATTACCGTAAAAGGTTCGGATACCATGGTTATCCTTGCACAGAAGTGGGCCGAAGTCTATATGAAGTCACATCCGAATGCAGTTATCCAGGTAACTGGTGGCGGATCAGGAACGGGTATTTCTGCCCTCATCAATGGCGCCACCGATATCTGCAACTCAAGCCGCCCGATGAAGCAGTCGGAGATGGATAAACTAAAAGACCGTTATGCCTCGTTGGGGATTGAAATTCCTTGTGCCAAAGATGGCATCACCATTTTCCTGAATGAATCAAATCCTATTAAAGAGTTGACTATAAAGCAACTGAGTAACATTTTCTCGGGTAAAACACGCAACTGGAAAGAGGTTGGCGGACCCGATCAGGATATCAAATTATATGGTCGTGAGAACAGTTCAGGAACTTATGTGTTTTTCAAGGACAATGTTGTAAAGACTGATTACGCTGCCAGTTGCCAGACCTTACCAGGTACTGCGGCGGTGGTGAATGCAGTTTCAAAAGACAAATATGGGATTGGCTATGGCGGTGCTGCTTATGCTGCCGGCGTAAAACATTGCATGGTGAAAAAAGATGATAAAAGCCCTGCCTTTGTTGCCAATGCTGAAACAGTAAAATCAGGACAGTATCCGATCACCCGTTACCTGTATATGTACCTGTGCAACAGGCCTACCGGTGAGATCAAAACTTATATTGACTGGATTCTTGGTGCAGAGGGACAAAAGCTTGTGACAGAAATCGGCTATTTCCCGGTAAAATAGACTTTGGTTACTTTTTGGTTAGTGTGAAGATTTGCATATAGATGACGGGCAGCATTTTTCAAATGTTGCCTTTCATCTTTAATAAAAAACAATGGATAATACATTAGAAAACAAGGGATTCGTATTCAGCAAAGAGTCTTTGA
>CAYNMU010000103.1:0-6463 GCA_964398395.1 uncultured Eubacteriales bacterium | reverse complement strand
CAACCTGTTACAACTTATGCAAAGCAAATTATGGCGTTAATGTCCTATCAGATTGTATTACCAGTTATGATAAAAGGAAAATTGACGAAATGCTGCGTTATTATGAAAGTCAAGGCAGTAAAATTATTTGTTTGAATGACCTATTAATATAATAAATGTCAAGGGATGGGGTTATTGACACAGGGCTGAATTCATTATTGCAAAGGAAATTAATCATGAACACTGAAATTTTTGCCGTACCCTATGAAAAGAAACATATTTTAAGAAATATGCTTGAAATTTATCTTCATGACATGAGTGAATTTGATGATGAAGAAGATCGTTTAGAGTTGAACAAAGCCGGTTTGTACGGTTACAAGTATTTGGATTATTACTGGACCGAAGCGGGGCGATACCCATATTTAATTACAGTTGACGGCAATCTTGCCGGATTTGCATTGATAAGGACACTAAAGCAGAATGATTTGACCTTTGAAGTTGCTGAATTTTTTATCTTGAAGAAATATAGAAATTCAGGTGTCAGCAAGTTGTTTATCACCGAATTGTTCTCTTTACATCAAGGTAACTGGATTATCAATACACCAATCAAAAATATTCCGGCGCAACGCTTTTGGCGTAAAATTGCAAACGGCGAAAGCAAAGGCGAGTTTAAGGAATATCTGATTGAAGACGGTCGGCGCATGGAATGGGCTTTCAAAAATATTGATTTAGTCTAATAACCCTTAGCATAAATAATAATTTTTTATAAGGACTGATGCAAATGTTAACATATATCGAAAACAAATCGACATCTACAAAAGCAATTGCGGATTTGCGCCGCAGCGTCGGTTGGAACGGCATGGAGGAATGTTATAAAAACCCTCTAATGAATTCTTACTTTCATATTGCTTGTTACGACGGCGTTACACTCGTCGGCTATGTGGATTCCGTTTCGAACGGGGTTACCGATGCTTATATTCAGGACCTAACGGTACATCCCGATTATCAGGGAAAGGGTATAGGCACCGAATTGATGAAGAGAATGATTGCAAAACTAAAAGAAAATAAAATATATATGATTTCTGTTTTGTATGATGAGAAGCTTGTACCGTTTTATAATCGCTTCGGTTTCTTTCAAATGCTTTGCGGACAAATGCAAACATATGAATTGGAGTAAAAATGCATCTAAAATGCGTCTTGAATTCTTAATAACACAGGAGGAAAAACCTAAATATAAGGGAATTTGATATGAAAAGAGAAATGAAAATTGTTCCGTATGATGAAAACTGGATAAATCAGTTTAGTGAAATCAAAGCGAAGCTGTTATGGATATTTGAAGATTTAGCAACCGATATTCAGCATTTCGGTTCTACCTCAATTAAGGGCATGAGCGCTAAACCGATTATTGATGTTTTGGTGATTGTAAGTAACATTACAAAGGTGGACGCACTCAACGAAAGAATGAAAGAGGCCGGATATGTTTCGAAAGGTGAAAACGGGGTTGACGGTAGACGATATTTTCAAATGTTTTCTGACGATGGTATAAACCATACACAACATATTCATTGCTACGAAAAGGAAAATCAACAAGCTGTTGATGAGTTAATGTTCAGAGATTTTTTAAGAATAGACAAAGATGCCTTTGATGCCTATCTCGCGATCAAAATTGAAGCTTCGCAGAAATTTCAATATTTACCTTCTGGATATACAGAATATAAAACATCTTGTATCAATGAGATTATGAGAAGGGCAAAGCTTTATTATGTGAACGAGTGTAAATAATTTAATCAAAGACACGTGTATTCTACTATTAATAAAAGGAGTGAAGGCATGATTTACAAACGATTTTATGATGCGAAGGCATTCTATAATGCAACATTCACTATTCTGCTAAAACACGAAGCACAAAATTCAATCCCGCTTGGAAATGTTATTGTAGGATATAATGGCGGTGAACCCGACGGCTGGAGAAATATTAATAATTGGTACATGTCCACAGTAGCTGATAATGCAGGCAATATACAGCTTGTATCAATTATGACACCGCCATTCAATATAACGATGTATGAAACAGATAACTTACCAAATGATGAAGCGTTGAATTGTTTGTGTGATAACATTTGCGAAGAGAATATAAATATTCCCGGGATAACCTCCGAAAATAAATTAGCTGAACGCTTTGCAAAAATCTATACGAATAAAATGAACTTGAAATATGAAGTGCATAAAAATATGCGTGTTTACATACTTTACGAAGTGAATAAGAACATACCGATTATTGGAAATTTACGTAAGGCGGAAAAGAAAGATTTAAGTTTTTTGCCATATTGGCACAACGGGTTTAATAGTGATTGCGATGTGGGCAGCCAGGATATTAATGAGGCTGTTAAGAGCGTTGAAAGAGCAATAGAACATGAAATGCTTTATGTACTTGAAGATAATGGAATGCCGGTGACAATGGCATCTGCATTACGGCAGAATCAAAATGGACGCTGTGTCGGGATGGTATATACCCCACCGTATTTTAGAAAAAAAGGGTATGCCACTTCCTGTGTTGCGCAGGTTAGTCAAAAAGTTCTTGACATGGGCAATCAGTTTATTTCGCTGTTTACTGACCTTTCAAACCCGACCTCAAACAGTATTTACCAAAAGATAGGGTATAAGCCAATTTGCGATTATAACGAGTTGCGGTTTCATAAATAAATCAGAATCCATAGGGGAGCCGATATGAAAAATTTGAAAATAGCCTTATTGCAGCTTCTGCCCGAAGACACGCTGGACGGCAATTTGCAAAAAGGGTTGGAGTATTGCAGAAAAGCAAAAGCATTAGGAGCGGATATCGCATTGTTTCCTGAAATGTGGAGCGTTGGCTATAACATTCCGGAAAATATTGAAACATTTAAGGCTAACGCTTTACCTGTCAACAGTGAATTTGTCAGTTCGTTTGGCAAGCTGGCGAAGGCTCTTGATATGGCAATCGGTATAACCTTTCTTGAAAAGTTTGAACCTCTGCCAAGAAACACTCTCTGCCTGTTCGACCGTCTCGGTAACAGGGTGCTTACATTTGCCAAGGTACACACCTGTGATTTTGGCGATGAGTGCCGGTTGACGGCGGGCGATGATTTTTATGTCGCAGACCTTGACACCGCGCAGGGAAAGGTGAAGATTGGCGCAATGATTTGTTATGACCGCGAATTCCCAGAAAGCGCGAGGATTCTGATGCTAAAAGGCGCCGAGATTATTCTTGTACCGAACGCCTGCCCCATGGAGATCAATCGCCTTTCTCAGCTGCGATCAAGGGCATTCGAAAACATGTTGGGTATCGCTACAGTGAATTACCCTTTGGGTCAGCCTGACTGCAACGGTCATTCGTCTGCATTCGACGGGATTGCGTATAAACCATCGGAATCCAGCTCCAGAGATACGCTTATTGTCGAAGCCGGCGAACAGGAGGATGTGTACATAGCCGATTTTCCTGTTGATGAAATCAGGGAGTATAGAAGCCGTGAAGTGCACGGCAATGCTTACCGTCATCCGCTGAAGTATAAACTGCTCGTTACAGAAATCATTGAAGAACCGTTCGTCAGAAAAGACTATAGAAATTAGTAAACAGATTGTTAACAAACCTTATTGCCGATGTTATTACAATATAAAACAGGAGCGATTGAAATGAAAGAAAATTACTTTTACATCAAGCCCGAAAAAGCAAAGGAACTATTATCCCAAATTATAGAAATGAAAGCTGCAAAACACGGTATTAACAGCCATGTATACTTGATTGGTGAATACGCGGTATTAGCGACAAACAGCATCAAACTAAGGAATGTTACAACCCGCGATGAGGATCTTGCTTATTTTGATGAATTAATAAAAACTCTTATGAGTTTACAAGAACAAGGCGTTACAGTGGTGCCCATTCTGGGCTATTGCTTTGATCCAAATAGCAAGAACGGTGATGGATATATCTTTCAACATCGAGCACAAGGCAAAGAACTCTATGACGATGCAGTTATGAAAGCTTTCTATGTCTGTGCACAAAAAAAACCTATCCGTGTGTATCTTTCAAGGAATACCAATGCAAATGAATACATTCTAACCAGAACGAATTATATATCCAAAGTGCCGCAAATACATTTTAACAAATACATAAGCGACATCGTTTTTTTGCTTGATAACGATATTCTGATAGATTTTAATGGAAAAAGTAATTTCTTCTATGACGATACCGTAGGCTTTCAATTTATTGATCTTAATTCGTATAGTGATTATAAATATGGATTGGCCGAACATAAACCTGACAGCAAAGAATTGGCCTCTTATTGCGGTTTTACACCATGTCATTTTACAGTTGGTACAAAAGTGCTTCCACATCTTGCCTTGGCAGAAAAGGCTATTTCAAAGCTTAACAATAAAGAATTACAACAACTTGTGCGAGACAATAAGACTATTATTGAAAAGTGCAAAATCGCAATTTTGAATTTCGGGATATCGGAGGAACAACTGAACAATTCGCTTCAAACACTTAAACTATTCGGGTGCTGACGGAAACGAAATTCAAAACTAAGAACGGGGTTATCAAGCATTGTCACTTCTAAAAAGGTAGGCGGTCGTTTAATGAATATAGCTGTATTTGCTTCTCATGGAGGTTCTGATTTACAAGCAATTATCGACGCATGTAAAACCGGACACTTAGACGCCGAAGTTCGCGTAGTTATTAGTAATAACAGCGATGCATTGGCTTTGAAACGGGCAAAAGAAGAGAATATTCCAGCATTTCATTTCAGTCAGCAAGTTATAAGTGATTCAGAAGTGCTGGAAAAAGCAATGATGAATGTGCTGATTGAATATAAAATTGACATCATATTTTTAGCAGGTTACTTAAAAATACTCGGCCCTTCCATTATAAAAAAATTTGAAGGCCGAATATTCAACATTCATCCTGCTCTTTTGCCAAAATATGGCGGCAAGGGGATGTATGGCTTAAATGTTCATACTGCCGTTTTAAACGCTCGTGAAACTGAAACCGGTATTACTATCCACCGGGTGGATAATGAGTATGATACTGGCGAGATAGTTGCGCAAAAAACAGTACCGGTCTTAAATGGTGACACACCCGAAACCTTAGCTGAAAGAGTGCTGGAACAAGAACATCTATTTATTGTTGAGATACTTTCTGATATAACGAATAAAAAAATACGATTAGGGATATATTCAGATTGTAACGGGGACGGAGCTGCTAACAATCTAAACGATGTACCATAAAGCAACAATTAAAGCAACAATTAAAGCATCTATAATCCTTTAGTGTAGCGTTTTCCAACGACAGGTTGGACAGTATCAAACCAACGTTATATTGTTTGCATGAAGAAAACTTGCTAAAATATGATTGTGGCCATAAAACGGAAAAGGAGAATCATAGAATGAAAAGTTTTCACATGAACGAACAAATTGCTCGCTTACGCAAGAAGAATAAGATGACACAGGAAAAATTTGCGTCATTGATCGGGGTATCCAATCAGGCTGTCTCAAAGTGGGAATCAGGTGCCTGCTGCCCGGATATACAACTGTTGCCTGCTATTGCTGATTGTTTCGGAGTCAGTATTGATGCGCTGTTCACATCAGATGATTATGAATCTCGTTCAAGACTGTTGACACGGTATGAATGTACAGAACGTGACGAGGATTTTGCTGCTGCGCTGGACGCTTACGAAAGAGTGATTTTATCCGGTAACGCAACGACGGATGATCGCAATGATTACGCCCTTCTGTTTGGTCACCGGGGTATAGCGGACATTAATAGAGCTGAAAAATTGTATGAAAACGCTTTAGAATTCGGTGAGCAGAAGCGTGATGAAAGCTATTATCTTGTCCATACACGATTGATAAATTTGCTTTGCTGGCGCAACCGTTTTGAGGAAGGTATCACTAGATATGAAGAGAGAGTGAAAGAGGAACCGGACAATTGGTGGTGCTATTATCTGCTGTCACTGGTTTATATGCAATCCGGAAAAACGGAAGACGCATGGCAGACAACAAAGAAAGCATTGAATCAGTTTGAAAGCAATTTTTATCTTGATACAATGGCGGGGAATTTATGCGAGAAATTGGGTAAACAGGATGAGGCTTTTATTTATTGGGAAAAAGCCTTTGCTGAGAATCCAAAACAGATTTCGTGTTTGTATTCGGAAGCATTCCTGCTAGAGCAGCTGGGTCGTAAACAGGAAGCAGTAAATGCTTGGCAGCGAATTGTGAGATGGCATCATGAGAATGATTTGTATCAAGAGCACGAAACGGATCTGCCATTGGAGCACATAGAAACGCTTCTTGAACGAAATTAAAATAATGCATAATAAATAAAGCATGACAGAGAGATGGGGTTATTTACACGATACTATATGATTGTGTAAATAACCCCGTTCCCTTGACGCGACGGCAAGTTGTAAAATGAAATGCACAAGCAAACAAAAGAACATCCCAGAGTAAG
>CAYNMU010000102.1:0-6514 GCA_964398395.1 uncultured Eubacteriales bacterium | reverse complement strand
CCTATCAGGGGAAATGTCACGAAGTGACAAAAGGGTGCCCGTTTTCGGAGAAAACTGTCACCTTTAGGTGACTGAGGATTTTTTAATCACCCGTCACACTTCGTGTGCCACCCTCCATGAAAAGGAGGGCATTTTATTTTAGGGGACGGTTTTTAGCCGTCCCCTGTTAATTTTGTTAGCTCAGTGCATTGGCAACCGCCTCCATAATGCCATTGCTGCTGTAAGTCGCGCCTGATACTGCATCCACAGATGCAGATTGGCTGCTGATAATATTATTGGTAATTGATGCAAAGGCTCTGTCATAAAAAGGTGCGTCATCACCGTAGGAAACCGTCGTGATGTCGGTAATGCTGCCGTTCTTAACGGTGACAGTAACTGTTGTCTGTGCACCTCTGAAACCCATGCCTGTTCCTGTGTAAGTGCCGTCGTTATAAAGGGAGGTTCCTGTTGATAATCCGGCTGTTTGGCTGACGGAACCATTGTCGAGCGCCGATACTTTCATGGTAAATGAATTGGTGTAATAAATCCCGGTGATAACGCCGACAGCCGCAACGCCTGCTAAAAGGGGACGCACATCGCTGTCCGCGACTGCAAATGTCGCGTTGCCGCGCGGGCAGGCGGAAATACACTTCATGCAGTTGATGCACTCACCAGTTTTGACCGTTTCCATTTTATAAAGCGGTATGCCCATCGCACAGGCGTTTGTGCACACCTTGCATTTGCCGCAACCGGCGGAAGGTTTTTTAATTTTGGCAATCCTTAATAAGGAAGCCAGTGAAAAGATTGCACCCAACGGGCAAAGGTAACGGCAGAAGAACCGTTCGACAAAAGCAGAAGCGATGGTAATCCCAAGTAAAATAACAAATCCAATCGTTAGGCTTGACAGCACATAGGCGATAGCCGGTGTTTTCCCGAAAGTGGCAAGCATGCCGAATGCATTCCACGGGCTAGCCGAGCTAAAGACGTTTGATTTTAAAATCCATTCGACAACAACCAGGACGCCAAGCACCGCATACTTAATATATTTCATCCATGCATCGGTTTTCTCGCTTATTTTCCATTTTCCTTTAACCAACTTGTTGGTAACGCGGGTGATAAAATCACCGTAAGACCCGAAGGCGCACATCCATCCGCAGAAAAAGCGGCCAAATAAAACGGTTATCGGTATAATTGCTGCCAACTCCATGATCTGCGGCAGTAAGGCCGTGCTGAAGCTTTGCGTAAATAGCGCAACCGTAATATCTTTCACTGCGCCGAAAGCACTGATATAAAGTGCGGGTATAAAGACGAAAAACACAATTTGCAGCAGCATCCGCACTGCAGGTAAGATTTTGAATTTTCTTTTTTTCTTTTTCGTAGCCATAATTAGTTTTGTGTCCTTTCGAATATTTGAAAGCTTATCTTATAAACTTTTCTTCTAATTTTTCTTAAAATTGTCAGCCAATCCTTTGGTTACAGTCACATTTAAGTCCCCGTCAACAAAAATAGCCTCCGCTTTGTATTTTTTCAATAGCCGCATCCCCTTTTTTTGCCCGAGTATGAATAACGCTGTTGTAAGGGCATCTGCCTTTACAGAGGAACTCCAGACCACTGTTACGCTTAGCAGGGAACTCCGGGCGGGTTTGCCTGTCTGCGGGTCTATAATATGGTGGTAACGGACACCGTCCTTGATAAAAAAGCGCTCGTTGCTGCCCGATGTAACAATTGTTTTGTCGTCAGCCGTTAAAACGCCCAGATATTCGCCGGTTGGCGCAAGCGGATTTTGTATGCCTATCTGCCACTCTTTTCCATCGGGTCTTTTACCGATGGTGACAATGTTGCCGCCAAGGTTTATCAGCGCGCTTTCAACCCCGTATGATGTCAGAATCCGCTTAACTTCGTCCGCCGCGTATCCTTTTGCAATCCCGCCCAAGTCCAGCGCCTGCCCGGGCTTTTTCAGCGCAATACTCATTGTTTTTGCATCAAACGCAATGTCCTTATAGTTCACCAGACGCAGTGCTGTTTGAATTTGTGCATCGGACGGGATGAAATCCCCTTTTTTGTTAATTCCCCAAAGCTCGACCAACGGCCGGATTGTAATATCAAAAGCGCCTTTTGACGCATTGCTGTATTCCACTGCTTTCTTAATAAGACTATAAGTATCCTCCTGCACCGGTTGAAAGCCTTTGCCCGCATTTCCGCTTATTTTTGAAATGTCGCTTTCGAGCTTGAATGCGGAAAACTGATCATCAATTTGCTCAACTCTTTCAATAGCTTTTACAACAGCGTCTTCTTTGTAACTGTCAAATATCTTGATATTATTCATTGTGCCAAGTGCAAAAAATGTTCTTACCAGCGGACCGCCTGCGTCCGTTTTTGTTTGCTGCATTATTATCACCCTCTAATATGAAACTATTTGTTTCAATAGTCCTATGTTAACATTCCTACGTGACTGCCAAATGTTTATTGTATGAAGTTTTATTGAATATTGCGGGATAAAAAAACACCTATCCGTCACATTGCGTGGGACAGCAAAACGTGCCAAAGGAATCCCTCGGCACGCGTTTTTGTTTATATTGAAGTATTAATATGATTATGTTATAATTCAGTCATTAAAAAGCAGGATGGTGTTTCTATGAAAAATCTTGTGCTCAACGGTTCCCCGCACTGCAACGGCAACACCAAAGCCGCCGTCACCGCTTTATGCAAATAAATTGTAGGAGGAAACAATTATGCCGGATTTAGCAACTCAATTAACCCATTTATTACCCGTTCTCATCCCGCTCGGTATTTTAGAGTTGGCATTAACAACTGCTTCTCTCATCCACGTCTTAACACACAAAACCTATAAGACCGGTACCCGCACATTGTGGATAATATTGAGTTTTGTCAACATCATCGGCCCTGTGCTGTACTTTATTATCGGCAGAGGGGATGAATAATGGATATTCTCACCATTCAAAATCTGTCAAAAAGCTTTGGCAATGTTAAGGTGATTGATGGGCTGACTTTTTCCGTACCGGAGCATTCTGTTTTCGGCTTTATCGGTCAAAACGGCGCGGGTAAAACCACGACGATGCGGATGATACTGGGTTTATTAAAAGCAGACAGCGGCAGCATTAGTGTTTGCGGCCAGCCGGTGCATTTCGGCCAGACAAAAACAAACGATTGTATCGGCTATCTGCCCGATGTCCCGGAGTTTTACCCTTATATGCGCCCGGCGGAATACTTAAAGCTCTGCGGCGATATCACCGGTATGCCCACTGAAAAAATCAAGGCCCGCAGTGAGGAAATGCTTCGGGTTGTCGGCCTTGAGGGGGTCAAGAAAAAAATCGGCAGCTTTTCGCGCGGAATGAAGCAAAGACTCGGCATTGCGCAGGCACTTTTAAACGAACCGAAACTGCTGATTTGCGATGAGCCGACTTCCGCCCTTGACCCGTTTGGCAGAAAAGAAATCCTGGATATCCTTTCCGCGGCGAAGGGAAACGCGACGGTTATTTTCTCCACGCATATCCTTTCCGATGTGGAGCGCATTTGCGACAGCGTCGCAGTGCTGGATAACGGCAAAATTGCCCTGACCGGCAGCTTGCAAGAACTGAAAAACAAGCACAAGGCGGACAAGTTGCTGATAGAATTTGTAAGCGTTGCCGATAAGGTTCGATTCCTCTCACTTTTCGGCTCGGACGACATCATTCAGGGTGAACTTTTAATAACAATTAAAACCGCAACGCTCGCGCAGACACAGACGGCGGTAATGGAACTTCTCACCAAAGAAAAAATACTTCCGCAAAAAATAGAGGTCGCGGAACCGACAATGGAAAGCCTGTTTTTGGAGGCGGTAAAATGAGAACATACCTTGCTTTTACCAAAAAAGAGTTTACGGAGAACCTGCGCACCTATAAGTTTTTGATTATGGTTGTGGTCTTTCTGATTTTCGGCGCGATGAGTCCCCTGCTTGCAAAGTTTACACCCGAATTGCTCAAAGCATCCGGGCTGAGTGCCTCCGCCGCAGCGGCTTTAGGCGTCGGAACACCAACGATGGTTGATAGCTGGGCACAGTTTTTCAAAAATGTCGGCCAGCTTGGGCTGCTGGTTGTTGCCATCGTATTTTCCGGCATCATGGCTAATGAGTTTACCAAAGGCACGCTAATTAATATGCTGACTAAGGGACTGGCCCGAAGCACAGTCATCTTCTCAAAATTAACCGTTGCCATTGCCGTATGGACGCTTGCCTACCTGCTTTGTCTCGGCACCTGCTGGGGCTATACCGCTTATTATTTTGAAAAAATCGGGATGAACAATGTTTTTATCAGCTTTTTCTCGCTGTGGCTTTTCGGTGTTTTGCTGATTGCGCTTTTGATATTCGGCGGCGTGATGTTTAAAGGCGTTTTAGGCAGTCTGCTCACGGCAGGCGGCGCAGTAATAGTTATGTCAATCATCAATATTATTCCAAAGTTTCAAAAGTATAATCCGGCAACACTTTCCGGCGACAGTATGGCTCTGCTGACGGCACACAAAGCCCTTTCGGATGTTTTACCGGCAACGATTATCTGCGGTGTTTTAATCCTTTTGCTTGTAACTGCATCTATATGGGTTTTCCGCAGAAAGCAAATATAAATGCTCGAGTAAAATAATCTAAATCACCTTAAAAGTCAGGAGGTTTTCAAAATGAAACTTGTACTAATTCGCCATGGAGAAAGTGAATGGAACAAAGAAAATCGTTTTACCGGTTGGACTGATGTTGATCTTTCCGAAGCCGGTGAAAATGAAGCAGCCGAAGCCGGAAAAGTTCTGATATCCGAGGATTTTGACTTTGATGTTTGCTATACCTCAACCCTCAAAAGAGCAATTCATACGTTAAACATTGTTTTAGCGCAGATGGACCGGGAATGGCTGCCTGTGATTAAAAGCTGGAAGTTAAACGAAAGGCACTATGGTGCGCTTCAAGGGCTCAATAAATCTGAAACAGCCGCGAAGTACGGCGAAGAACAGGTGAAGATTTGGCGAAGGTCTTTTGATGTGCGGCCACCTGCATTAACCAAAGAGGACGAGAGAAATCCGGCATTCAGTGACATGTACAGAGGTATCGACTCTTCTTTATTACCGCTTGCCGAAAGCCTGAAAGATACCATCGCGCGTGCTGTGCCTTACTTTGAGGACGTTATAAAACATGATATGATTGCCGGAAAGCGGGTTTTAATCGCTGCCCATGGCAATTCGCTGCGGGCATTGGTGAAATATTTTGAAAATATTCCCGATGATGAAATTGTGAACCTGAATATCCCAACAGGAATACCGCTCGTCTATGAACTGGATAACGACTTTCATGTGGTTAAAAAGCATTATCTTGGCGACCCGGAAGTGATTGCCGCAAAGATGAATAGTGCTGCTAATCAAGGGAAAGTAAAATAGTGATAATACTTTGAATTTTTTTGATTTGGTGGTTGAGGAAATGAAAAAAAGCGATAATTTGACTGTTAAAAAGTCAACGCCTTATCTCTTATCAGCATCAATATTATTATTAGGTGTTACAGCAGCGGTAATTGGAGAAGTTTTAAATAATTATCATTTCGAAATGTACTATAAAGCATCAGAAATCGTATATTTTCTAAAGGATCAAATATTGCCGTTACTGATAGTATTTTTGTCAATATGGCTGTATAAAGCAAAAATAATAAGCAAAAAAACAAAAATAGTACTCGCTTTAATACTCGCTTATTTAGCCATTTCTTCATTAAGCTTTGGGCTGCGCGGCATGTGGTCTGTTGTTACAAGTGAATTTTTTACTTTCAGGGCAGCGCTTGCAATTATGGTGACAATACTTACAAGCGCAATTATGTTACTATTGATATTGTTGATAGCAGACAATAATAAACGAATAGGGATAACTATTATGGTTTGTTCAGGTCTGTTAATTCCGGTGCATTGCTTTTACGCTGCAGAGGAATTGTATAACCTGGTTAATCATCTTTACCCGGATGTAACTTCATGGGGGTACTTTTTATCAGATTTTGCTTACATCTTATTATATAGTGCGGTAATTATCTTTGCGTGTACCTATATTCGTCATGAGTGTCAGAAAGACAGTTAATTGATTTTAAAGGAATCAGAGTTTGATGAATTGAGGGTTTTGGGTAGGGAGTTTTGTGGGTAATCTTGCTCTAAGTTTATATTTTTAAATACAATAAATTTTTGTAAGGGAACGGTGTTAAATTATGGCAAAATCGGAATTTACTTTTTTGGGGAACTTTAATGAAATACTCAGCGCAATCGAGACCGGAATATTAAATGGCAGTGTTTCGGCAAGCCTTGAGGACCAAACAAATTGGAATTTTGAAAACGTGCAATGTGCGGTACGCGTTTTTGAACGATACAGCATGATTGGTGAAAACCGCGTCAGTCTGAGTGTTACAATGGTTGGGCAAGGTGACAAGGTGCATCTTTCTGCAATCACCTCCGGAGGCAGCCAAGCGATATTTTTCAAGATTAACACATTGGGCGAAGAAGCGTTTCTTGAGTGCGTAAATGAGATTGC
>CAYNMU010000101.1:0-6523 GCA_964398395.1 uncultured Eubacteriales bacterium | reverse complement strand
CAACGAATCGGCAGACCCGGATCGGGTTCTTTTTCACTCACTTGGACATTGGCGAATGACACCGGGCTTTCACGATGTAATCTGGAACCCTGCATTTGTTATGGCAGCACACCAACTCATGGGTCAAAAAGGCGTTCGTTTCTGGCATGACCAATTGTTCTGCAAACCCGCGAAACACGGGGGAGTTGTTGCATGGCATCAGGATTATTCCTATTGGACCCGCACAACGCCAATGCAGCATTTGACAGCATGGATTGGCCTCGATGATGCCTCTGAGGAGAATGGCTGCTTGCAGTACATACCTGGTTCTCACCGTTGGGGTTTATTGAACAAACCAGTTTTAACAGGCGAGATGAAAGGGCTGAAAGCATTTTTAAACGAAGAACAAATCAGTCAGCTCGAAAGGCCTACTCCCATTGAGATGAAAAAGGGATATGCAGCCTTTCATCATCCTTTGTTGGTACATGGATCTTTTGAGAATAACTCCGAAAGATTACGAAGGGCCTTTGTGCTAAATGTTTTTGCTGACGGAACTTATTCGAGGTCTGATGAGGAGCTCTTGGCAGGGGTTCCTCCGGTCAAAAGTGGAAATAAAATGGAAGGCAAATTCTTTCCGCTTTTATATCCCATGAAATAGTTTTGGAACTAGAAACAATAACTTGTAAAATAAATAAATTATGACAATCCGGAAACTGATAAATTATTTTCCTCAATTGGTATTTGTTGGCATTATGTTTTTTACCATCGGTTTTGCACTTGGAATTAACTCATTTCTCATCCCGGTATTAAATGGAACACTTGGCATTTCATCAGCTCGCGCCTACTTGGTGCTTGCGGCAACTTTTTCAACCTTTATTATTTTTGGCTACCCAGCTTCCATGACCATAAAAAAGATAGGTTATAAGTACACAATTGCGCTTTCGTTTCTCCTTTTTGCGTTGGGTTTTTTGTTATATGTTTTTTCTGCAAACCATAAGAGTTTTGAGATGTTTCTAATTGCCTCATTCGTTAGTGGAATAGGTAATACTTTTTTACAAGCCTCTGTAAATCCCTATATCACCATTTTAGGCCCCATCGAGAGTGCTGCAAAGCGGATGAGTATTATGGGGATATGTAACAAACTTGCATGGCCTGTTGCCCCTGTTTTTTTAGCCTGGGTAATCGGAAAAAACACAACAGAAATATCTGAAATAACAGATTTAATTTTACCATTCTACATTATAATAGGAGTTTTTATTGCTTTAGGAGTAATATCTCTTTTCGCTCCCTTACCGGAATTAAAAGCTGCCGGAGAAGACAGCAGTAGTAACGTTTCTGATGAATGTGCTTATTCAATAGGGAAAACATCCATATGGCAATTTCCCCACCTCATTCTTGGGGCATTAACTTTGTTTTTTTATGTGGGAGTTGAAGTTGTAGCCTTGAGTACATTAGTTGACTATTCAACCACACTGCATTTACCGAAAGCTTCAAATTATGCATGGATTTCAAGTATTGGTATGGTCGCAGGTTATATCTGTGGAATTGCTTTTATTCCGAAATATATGTCACAGGCTATGGCATTAAGAGTATGCGCATCCATTGCAATTGTGGGAACCATTGGTGTTGTATTAACTCCAGGTATTGTTTCCATATGGTTTATATCTCTTATTGCGATTGGGTGTTCGCTGATATGGCCAGCTTTATGGCCTCTGGCAATTGCAGACCTGGGCAGGTTTACAAAAGCAGGTGCCTCACTGCTTGTTATGGCAATTGCAGGTGGAGCCATTATTCCAACAATATTTGGTTTTGTAAAAGATGCTTTTGGTACTCAAAATGCCTACTGGGTATGCTTGCCTTGTTTTCTTTTCATTCTTTATTATGGGGTAGAAGGACATAAGAAAAGAGTATGATGTATTGAAATTTGATAAATAAATTACGATTAGAAATGATATACAATGTTGCAAATTATTTTATATTTTCTGATTTCTTCAGGTAGTTCGAATTCTCCAGTGATACTTGAAACGCCCGGTTTCAAGTATGGAATTAGTAGTTCCGGGAAAAACCTGTATTTTATAGATAAGACTACTGGTAAGGATTACTTTAAGCCAGATAATGACTCAAATGCCTACTGTGCCTTTGTAGAAAAAGAAGGTAAAAAATATAATGTTTCATCGGTTCAGTTGGAAAACAATTTGCTTACTCTAAACTTTAAGGATGCGGAAGTAACAGCAAAAGTCAAAGTTGAGATATTTGAAGATAGAGCAACCATGGAGGTTTGTGAAGTAAAAGGTAATCCTGATTTGTTCACTTTTGTAAATGTTCCACTTACTATCGAAGGAAAACCTTATGAACCTTTTGGTGCCTCTCTTCTTGCCATGAATCTTCAGACTCGGGTATGGCAACTACCTGCTTTGCAGAATCACCTGGTGGCAACATGTTATAAGAAATTCGGAATGGAAGGAGCAAAAGTTACCCTGCTTGGATTTCCTACGGATCAGATTTTACCGGCAATCCGGAAGGTTATGCAAAATTCTGCGGAATTGCCTTTTTCTGATAAAGGAGGGGCATGGGCCCTGGATAATAAAGAAGGATACGGATCTTATCTGATGAACTTCGGGACATTGACAAAAGAAACCGTGAATGAATGGATTCAGATGTGCGATAGCCTGGGATTCAATCAGATTGATAACCACGGAGGGCAGAAAGAGTTTTTTGATTTTGGATCTTTTGACCTTAACCCTGAAAAGTGGCCCAACGGATGGACCGATTTTAAAGAGATTAACAGCAAGCTCCACAAAGCCGGTATTTCCTCCCTTCTGCATACGTATGGTTATTATATCACCAAAAATTCCAGATACGTAACTCCCATTCCAAGTGCAGATTTGTGTCACAAGGAAGTTTTTACCCTGAAGGCTGACCTTGGAATTACCGATACAATCATAACAGTAAAAGAATCTACCCTTGAAATATCATCCATAACCAGCTTTTTTGTTGTAAACAGCCGAACTTTGAAAATAGGGTCCGAATTAATTGAGTTCAGAGATGTTTCCAAATCTTCGCCTTACAAGTTTCTCGGATGCAAAAGAGGAGCTTGTGGTACAGTTGCAGCATCTCATAAATCGGGAGAAAATGCATTTCACCTTAAAGAAAGATTTGGAATGTTCCTTCCCAAATTCAACAGTAAACTGTTTGAGGAAATTGCGAAAAGAACAGCTGAGATTATTGATTATGCAGGATTCAACGGTTTATATCTTGATGCATTGGATTGGGTATCACCGTTTGATGATGATCCGGATGTGGCGTGGTACTACGATGGCAAATTTATCCTGGCAGTCGCAAGATATTTAAAAAAACCGGTAGGAATGGAATATAGTTTTATGTCACATCTTTGGTGGCATTATCGTTCACGATGGCAAGCATGGGACAGACCAAACAGAGGATATAAAAAGTTTGTTGATATTCATGCTGCCTGTATAAAATCAGACCTTGAAACACAGGGACATGGAGTATGGAAAGGAAATTCCCCTCTCATTGAGAAATATTCCAAAATTGAAAGTGGAGGTATCATGTTACCCTTGCAACTTGGATGGTGGGGGCATCAAACCTGGGATCCTCCCCAGAAAGAACCGACTTTCCTCGATGATGTTGAATATTTATGTTGCAAAATGATTGCTAACAACGCCGGAATGGCTATGTTGGGCGGATTCGACCAAAAAACCTTAAAGGAAATTCCTGCTTATGTAAAATTCAACCGGTTAATCAGGCAATATGAGACTCTTCGTCACAAAGGTTATTTTGGGGTTAGCATCAAAGCGCAGCTAAGAGAAGCAGGAAAGGAATTTACATTATTCAAACAAAAGGACGAATCGTGGAACTTTAAGCCACGATTCTATAAAAAGCATAAACTAAATCTTTCTGACAGCCTCACATTTACATGGAAGATTGAAAATAGTTTCAGCGATCAGCCAATCAAACTGAGAATCGAACCTTTAATGGCGGTAAAAGCATTTAATGACCAGGGAAATATCCTCCTTGCCTCAATGTCGTCTGATAAAGAATTTTCAAACTGCAGTTCAGTAAAAGGTGTAACAGGCTATATTGAACGGGCTGCATATACATTCCAGGGGCAAAATTATATTAAATTCGGTGCTCAAAATGACGGTAGTGCTTCACTGGATGCTTCCTGGATAAAAATGGAAAAAAAATTTGGACCATATATGAACCTTGAAAAAAATCAGGGATTAGGTGTCTGGATTAAAGGAGACGGGAAAGGTGAAATCCTGAATCTCAGACTTGAAAGCCCGGAACATCTTGGGTATGGAACAAGAGGGGATCATTTTATAAAAATCGATTTCACCGGTTGGAAATATTTCGAACTGGTTGAAATTGAATCCTACAAGTTCAGTGACTTCATATGGCCATCGAATAGCATCTATTATGTATATGATTCTTATATAACCTCTGTTGCTTTCAATGCTATAGATAAACTACAATTATGGTATAACAACATTCCTCCGGGAGAAAGTGTGGAGTGTTGTATCGGACCGGTAAAGGCGGTGCCGCTGGTTTCGACTGCTACGATTAATCCTGCAATACAAATTGGCGAAAACAAGGTAACCTTCCCTGTCGGGATGAAACCGGGAATGTACCTGGAATGTATGTCTCCGGATGATTGCAAACTGTTCGATTCCAAAGGAAACTTACTTCAAAACGTGAAGATCTCTGGAAATTGGCCGGATCTTATGAAAGGAATAAATGAAATTACCTTTACCTGTGACGGAATTCAAAATAAGAGTCAGCGAATTCAGGTTACCGTGATTGGAGAAGGAAATCCATTGTAAGGACTGAAATCGAAGTGAAGGATTTGTTAGTTTAAACAGTTCTGTTTATTTTGTATTGTTCCCCGCAGAAACTGAAGGAAATGTTTGGTCTAATAACCTATATAATTGCCGGATTGCTAATTTTACCATTTATGAGATATTTTATTTTCATCATCCTCCTCATTTCATTGCACAGCATTTCATTCTCCGGTGAACTTGATTCAACAACCATCAGTATGAATTCATCCAATAAAAAGCTGGAACAGGCATTCAACTGGGCGGTTGACATGGCCTTATCGCATGTTCAAACCGGCAAATCCGGTGTGGTCGACCGATGGGAAAAAGGGGCAGGTTCAGGCAATGTGGCTTATATCCCTTGTTACTGGGGCGGTTACAACTCGCGCACTGCTTTCTACTCACGCGATATCTGTCATCAGGTAGTGGGCGGTCATCTTTTAAACCTGCAGCTTGAAAATTTCACCATGCTGCACGAATTTGCCAAAACATCAACGGCTGAGCGCAAATGGTTCCCTTTGTGGGCGTTGAATTTCGACGGAAGTCCCTTTAAACTCGACCACCGCAGCGATTCCGATTTTGTGCGCGAGGTTCCGGCTGCTTTTGAACTTGTCGATAAAGCATACCAGCTTTACCTGTGGACAGGCGACAAAAACTATCTCGAAGACGAAGCGCTTTGGAATTATTATTCACGAATAGTCAATGAGTTTATCACCTTGCATGACACCCGTATGCCCAATGGCGTGGCCGAGGGCGATGGTTCAGGTGATATTTTCAAAGGCTCAGCTACATTCAACGAAGAGTGGGGCATTCCGCTAGTGGAAGCAGGTGATGGAATTGCCTGCCAATACAGGGCTATTGAGGCTTTCGCGATGATGGCAAAAGCCCGTGGCAACGAAGAACTGTACGCTGAGTACAAAAACAAAGCTGATAACCTGAAAAACTATTTCAATACCGAATGGGCGGTTAAAAGGGGAGCTAAAAACCTGGTTCGCGGATACAATCTGAAAGGCGAAGCATTAACCAACTGGGGCAAGGAAAACTCCTGGTTTATGCTGATGAAGGGGATTGCCGAACCATCTGAAAGGACCGAAAATTATATCGACTTTGTGGATGAATCGGCCAGTTCGAAAAAAGGGAAGCCTTCGAATATCGAAGCCCGGTCGTACCTGCCTGAAACTTTTTTTAACAATAACCGGATCGAGCAGGGCTGGAAATGGATGGAAGATATTATCAATGACATCGACATCCAATTCCCGATTAGCAAAACCACCGGTGATGGCAATTATCCCGAAATATCATTTGTGCTTGTAAGCAATGTGGTTGAGGGTTTGATGGGTGTTGAACCTAATGCGGCTGAACAAAAACTTGCCAGCATTTCACGTTTACCGGCAGCGGTTCCCGATTTGAAAGTAAAAAACGTAAAAATTGGCAATGCCCTCTTTTCAATCAGCCATTCAGGCAATAGAAAATCCGTATTAATTTATCAATCCGGTGAAAAAAACTTTAGCTGGGAAGTCCGCTTTTATGGCGAATACCCAGTAATTAAGGTTAATGGAGAGGCAAAACCGGCTCAGCATAAGTTATTAAATGGTGCAAAAATTAGCTTTATTACTGAAGAAATAAAAGTGGGTGAAACAGTTAAAGTTATAATAGATTAATATGTAGCGACCAAAAAAAGGGAGCAAGCTCCCAATTTTTAAAGG
>CAYNMU010000100.1:0-6714 GCA_964398395.1 uncultured Eubacteriales bacterium | reverse complement strand
GCACGGGATTTGCAGCTAAAATCGGTGAGGATCGTTTTTTTGAGAGCACGGAAAATGCAATAATAGCAGCTAACGAAATTGTCAACAGCAAAATAGCCGCTCGTGCTGCCGGCAAATCAGCCGACAAATCAGTTAAAAATATATAACAGGATCAAGTAAATTATGATTATTTCATTTACCATGGTATACTAATAATATCTGTTTTGCTAAGAGGGAGTAGATCATATGAATATCCATACAATCGAAGCAAGTTTGCAAGGCTGCGCCTGTGGGCGTGAACATCACACCAATATCCGCGCTGTGGAAATTGGCAGTGGGATTACATCAAAAACCGGAGAAATCCTTTTAAACAACGAATTTCCAAAAAATATTTTACTGGTGGCGGACAAAAACACCCTGCAAGCAGGGCACGGCGTTATAGAAAGTCTGCTCAGCAGCGGATTAACCGTAAAGCAACACCTATATGATAACCTTCGTACTGCCGACATGGATCAAGTTGAAGAAATTGAAAGGCAGAGCGCAGGGGTTGAGGGAATTTTTTCGGTTGGTACCGGCTCGCTAAATGATATCTGCCGCCTCGCGGCCTATAGGCAAAACAAGGCATTCGCCATCTATGCCACAGCACCTTCCATGGACGGTTTTGCCTCCAACTCATCACCGATAACAAAAAACAACTTCAAAGTGTCCTACCCGGCCGTTCAGCCGAGCGTCATTATTGCAGATACAAAAGTTTTGGCGGTTTCCCCCGCGGAGCTGAAGTCTGCAGGATTTGGGGATATGGTTGCAAAATACATCGCCCTTGCCGATTGGCGGATATCCGCGCTGCTTTCCGGCGAATATTATTGTGAGCGAATTGCCTCGCTTTCGGAACAAGCCGTTAAAAAAATCGTTTCGCTCGCCGACAGGGTTACCCAAAATGATGAGGAAACCGCAGCCGTTATTATGGAATCCCTTGTGCTGACAGGGCTATGCATGGGCTTTGCGGACAGTGTCCGTCCGGCTTCCGGCGCCGAGCATGTGCTCTCGCACTTTTGGGAGATAAAAAAGCTGCAGCAAGGCTTTCTTTCGGATTATCACGGTAAAAAAGTTGGCGTTGCAACGCTGCTGATTAATAGAATTTACAGAGAGCTCGCCGAGATTGAAACCGTTGAACCAAAAGTAGAAGAACCTGATTGGGAAGCCATAAAATCAGCCTTCGGCGAGGGACTTGCGGAGGATATGATGAAAGCCAACTGTCCGCCTATAACCGAAAGCATTATGCCGAAACATCTCAAGGCATGCTGGAGTGAAATCAGGCAGATTATTATGGACACGTTGCCACAAAATGATGAGTTGTTACGGCTGATGATTGCTGCGGGCGCGCCGACAACAGCGGCGGAAATTGACGTGAGCGAGGAGCTTTGCAAGCTGGGATTAAAATACAGTTCCTTCATGCGATACCGCTTAACGCTCCTGCGCCTGAGACCGATGCTTGGTATATAAATAAATCAAAATTCAACTTAGATAGACTTTTAAATGGAAAGGCAGATAAATGGACGACAATTTTATGTTGACTCTTTCTTCCATGCAAAACCAATTGGCCGTTGCAGAAATTACAAATTGCAACGACTTTTCATCCCGTTTCGGGCTTACTCTTTCACCCACAAAGGCGCAGGAGCTTGTGGAAACACGCGCAGAGGTCCTGAACCGCCATGGCCGCATTGAATTCGGCGGCGGGATCATTGAAAAGCTCATTGTTGCGTTTTGCGATTCCCCTTTCCTCTCCCAAAGTAACTATGCCGAAACATTGAATGAGTTGATAGAAACGTTTTACTATTTCAAAAACGAATCGTTTGACAGCGTTAGCGACGATGAGTTGATTTTTATCATGAAAAAACACTTCGACAATAACTGCCGCGGCTCGGTTGAATTGCTGCAAAGCAGAGAATTGGAAACTTTGGCGCATAACATTCGCTTTGGTATAACCGATTATGAAGAGACGGACGAGGCCGGGGACGAATACTCAAATGGTGAAAATTATGATGAATAAAGTTGAAAAAATGCACTTCATAATAAGAGAAAATCTCAGCGAGGAGCACTATTTTCAATCGCTCTTGCTTGAAGCTTCTGCATTAAAGCTAATCAGCTCAGAAGAAACAGATAAAATCAAATTGCAGAGCATACAGCTTGTTGCCAAGTTAGTGGAGCGGTATACCCGCGGAAAAAGCAGTTCAGTTAGTGTAGAAGTTGCGCAGAATATTTTCCGGTCCTCGCTTTACACCGTCGGAGTTTTTCTTAAAAGTCTGCCGGATGCCGATTTGGCTTTGACAGCACTGCGTGAAAAGCCTTTGCAGGAGCTTTTTGAACAAGGCAATACCATCATCTTAAATCAGGTGCGCAGCGCCAAAAGACTGCTCGGCACAGTAAAAGCAAACAGTATCGATACAGACAACATTGCATATAACGCTACCGTTAATGAGGGCTTAGGCTGCTTTTTCATCTCCTATGATGCCACTTTTGCCGCCCATGATACGCCCGGTTCAATCGATTATCCGCTGAACTGCGACAAAATGAATTTGGTCGGCATTGAATACATTACCAAATATCTTCAAACGCTGTATTTGGAAAATCAGTTTTGCATGCGGTTTAACTCGCATAAAATCAGCTGTTTATTAAGGGGTTTCGATTCAAATTACCAAGACCTGCTGATCAATATTTTTGAGCAGATGTTGATTAATGCGTTGGGCTGTGTGCTGAGAAACAAAAATGTATTGATGCTCAACATGGAACCCATTGATAGGCAGCGCTTGCAGAAGGAGCTTGAAAATCTTTCAAATGTTGAGCTTATCGCCGTTTTGCAGGATGCATCGGCGCGGCTCTCCGCACAACTCCATATTCCAAGCGGGCTGATGCAAAAGCATATTGCCGGAGCGGTGCAAGTTTTCGCCATCAGGCTGAAAGACGCTTTGGAAAAACATCAGTTGGATTGTGTTTTTGTCAGTTTAAAAGGCACGCAAGCGAAACAGGCCATTAAATTCAGCGACGGCGAAAAAATGGATGACGAGTTGTTTTCGAAGGTAACGGAAGATATTAAAGAATGCAGATTTGCCGAGGATAAAATTGCCATTATAAAAAGAGACATACACAGCATATTGGATTTGATTGACATCTTCGAAGGGGATTATATCTTCGGGGACGAATTCACTTTGGTTTTTCAAACACTCGAAGATATTGAGCTTGCACTGCTGCTGAAAAAGCTGCCCGAATATATGGCAGCTTCGGGCAACCCGTTTACTGAAACCGAAAAGGAATGGGAAATCAAGTTTACCGAATATTTAAAATTGCTTGATGCCGGACGAAGCAATAGCATAAGAGAACTGGCTGAAAGAATCAACTGAGATAGAAATGCATTGTTTGATTTCCTATTGCAAAAGGAGAACGAAAAATGAGCACAAATAAACTGAATTGGTTAATTACTATTGCAATTATTATAATACTTTTATTAATTGGTTTAGTTTGTGCCAGAATGGCATATAAGGGCAGTGACAAATATGATATTTATTCATCTGTAAGTTTTGAAGAGTTAAAGAGTAAAGTTTCATTAGAGCACATTGTTAAGAAAAGCATAACGAGTTGTAAATGGTATGAAGAAATTATTGACAATGGTTCTTTTGGTTTTACGTCTTCTTGTCTTGACGGAGGTATCGTTCTTGAAGCTAAGTATTATAATTTCATCACTTCCAATTTTAAGTGGGATAAATACACCTATCCGACTTCGTCAAAAGAAGATATAAATGCGGATGTTTACGGTTCAAGAGAAATATACGGTTCAAGTATGATAAAAAACATTTTGAGAACAAAAAAACTATATATGAGCAAAGAATATGTTAGAATATTTGAGGGCAGTGATATTTATTTTTTCCTTGATAAAGAGAGTAAGACTCTGTATTTTTATAATCTTATATTGTGATGATATATATCATGAAATACAGTACCCTCAGTACAATAATATTATTTTTTTCAAACATAAAATATAATGAACCTCAATAATAAAAAGCGTAGTATTTAAATATAAGAACCTCCAAACCGGTGTTAAACCGCTGTTCGGAGGTTCTAAAAATTTATTCTAAAGCTTTTATATCACTATTAATCCCCAACCCATTATTTCCGCAAAGTTTTTCAGCACATCCATCGCATCACCGTAAACAATTGCCGCGTGGTGGGTTCCCCCATTTTTACTGTAAGTTGACAAAAATTCCGAAACCGGCACCTTGGGTTTGAACCAACCGCGGATGCTGTCTTCCATCCTGTCTTCCCCCTGCACTTCAAGCATCTCAATAGGCGAGAGAATTAGTGTAAAGGGTCTATCCTTTACAGGCGCGAGATTAACAAATACCGCCTCGCCGCCTTTGAACCGGCCATAGGCCACAACGGGGTTGCCCGCATCGGTGAACGGATAGTCCTTTTCTTTTAAAACAGGCTTTTGGGCCGCAAGATTTACATTCATTTCACCCATGTGGCTGATAAAAATACTGTTGTTTTGCCAGTCCGGGCAGAACATTTCCACAAAAGATGTTTCGGGGTAGACCGATAATAACGCACCCGTGAGTGCGGCAGTCAGCACATCGCCTTCGCCCGCATACCCGACGCCGCGCGCCATCGCTTTGCTCGCTTCCAAAAACGGCATACAAGGAATACCGCATTGTTTGGTGATACCCATAAAATTTGCCGTAAAAGCTGTGAGATTATTTTTGTCTATCCATTTTCTGACGGCCAGGTTGGCTTTTGTCGACTGCCTGTAAACATCAAGGTTCAAATTGTCGGCAATAAAATCCAAGCTATCCTGCTCGATTTCTTTTTCAATCAGTTCGTTTGTAATACTCTCAAAATGCCTTGAGCCCTCAAAATAATTATTTTCAATTGTTTCAATGCCGATGGTTGATTTCAGCAGACTATCCGGCAAGGCAAAATCCCCCATGCCCTTAAATGCCCCGCCCAGCCTGCCGACACGGGCGTTCTTGATATTGCCGGCTATTTTGACTGCTTTAACGCAGCCTTTTATTCTGTCCAGCACATCCGATTTTTCCCAGTGACCCGCTTCAATCAGAAAGTGTTTGCCGTTGCGCAGCAGAAGGTTGCACATATCCTGCACGCCGTGAATGCCATGGTTATAAAGAATTTCATCGGGATTTTGAGAGGGGCTGAAATCAAACACGGGTGTTGTGTCCAGAATAACAAGTGGCAATTTGGTGCGGGCTAAAACATCTGCCGATTCGAGCGAGGGAGAGTATGCCAAATGCAAAGTGACAATGGCATCGACCTTTTCGGTCTCAAAATGACCGACAGCGCTTTCAAACTCGGCTTTCACTCTGCATACCGGCGAGGTCACCACTTCCATTTCCCTTTTATGGAGTTCGCCGGCAATTGTTTGATAAAACGCGTCAACGCCTGCTCTCAATTCCGGCCACGAATCGTCATAGAGTTTTATATACAGCGGCAATAGTCCGATTTTAAGGTTTTTCAAAATAATCCCCTCCAAAAGCATTGTTTATGATTCTCACTGCATTGTTGTAAAATATATCCTCGATTTCTGGGCGTGTTAACCCTTCCGCCTCGGCGGCCAGCCTCATTGCATCCATCTCTTCATACATAAAGAAGGTCAACTTTTCCGCTTCCGGTCCCTCAACCTCCCGCATGTGTTTGTCACCCGACACATCACCGTACAATCCTTTTGGAACCAGATTCACATAATTACCGTTTTCGCAGATGCGCCGGGTTCTCATTTTTAAAATAGGCAGGTCGCTGCCGAACAAAATTCGTTTCGGCCCTACGGCTTTTATCAGCTGCCGGAACACATCGACATTTGTATTGGCTGCAAAGTCAAAGACCATGTTTTTCGTCTGTGAAAGCAGCTCAAAAGCGTTGCCAACATCCTCGGGGCAATAAGCTCTGCCGACATGTGCGACGATTAGCTTTAAATTCGGATAATTTTTCTCAATTTCAAGCAGAAGGCTTAAATTGACAGGGTCCTTCAGCCGCCCGTCCCGCGGGATATGGAGCATGACAATAGCGCTTAATTTATCCAAAACTTTCAGCTGGTGCGGCGGCAGAAAGTCATAAATGCAAATCTCTTTTTCGGGAATAGCAGACGGCGCAAAATTTAAATACACCTTGCAGCCCAAAAATCCGCCTTTGTTTATGAGTTCTTCGATATCGTCAGCGCTCTGGTGAGGCTTTAATAAAATTAATGACGGGATTTTGTGCTTTGTCGAACACGCCTGAACATAAGCATTGCAGGCGTTTATATCCACATCCAGGCTTACCTGTGAAAAGATCAGCGGCGTAACACTTTTCCCGGGGAACATCAGTTCATATGTCTGAAGCAAATCTTCGATTGAATTTTCCTTTGCCACCAAAGATGGCCAGGTGACCGTTCTTACGGGGCTGTTTTCAGCTTCAATGCCGAATTTTTCCAGCCAGATATGGGTATGAATATCAATCATTTTGTCCGGCAGAAAGTTACGAAGCCTTTCATCGTAAAAAAGCTTGTCTATATCTTCAATTTTTAAAATCTCACTCAAATCTTATCCTCCTGTATATTGGGTGATATCAAATAAATTTAGTGTCGGGATATCTGGCAGCGAACTGATTGTAAATACAGCTGTATTCCTCATGCGCCTTGGTGTCCGGCATTAAAACGTTTTTCTCAAAATTCATCCCTGTGTAAGCAGCCAG
>CAYNMU010000099.1:0-6784 GCA_964398395.1 uncultured Eubacteriales bacterium | reverse complement strand
TTTGCAGGTGCTTTTTTAACGTCTTTTTTTGCGTCTTTTCCTTTTGACATAACTTTGGATTTTTATTGTGAATGGTCTATGTCTCTGATTGCTAACGCTATGCGACAAGCAAAGGCAGTCAACATTTAAGGCTATTTGCAATCAAAGCCGAACAAAGATAATATTATTTTTTTTGCTGCTACAATTTCGCTTAAGGAGCCCTTAATGGTTGTATTTTATGACCGCGAAGGATTTGTGAGCGTTAAAATTTCCCTCACAACAGTCGCAACTGGTCATTAACATCCTGTAGGGTCTTTTCTAATTTCAGTAAAAGAATTAAAAACTCCGGTTCATCCATAGATGATAACTCCGTTTGTTCTACCTGGTTGATTATTTCTATTAAGACACTGACACCCATCACTACAACGGAAGGTTTCATTTTATGAAGGATGGCTTTAACCTTTGAGTAATCAGTCGTATCTATTTGATTTCTGATTTCCAGCAAGGCTGTCTCATTTTGAGAAATAAAGAGACTGATCATCTCGGCTATAAAAGGATCATCCCCGGCTGCAATGTTCCGGAGATCTTCCAGATCATATAACTTGTCCGGTTGGTTTTTCATATCTTAATTTGTTGTCAGATCTGGTTGTTTTGTTTTTTCCGGTACAGGGTTGATTTCCCCAAACCCAATTTTTTTGCCACCAGAACCATATCATTCTTGTATTTTTCGAGGTATGATCTGATAATGAGTTGGTTATATTCCTCAAGCGTCATTTCTCCCGAATTGAGAAAATCATTTGGGTTTGCCGTCTGTGAGAAAATGATATCCTCCTGGGTCAATATTATTCCGTTCGACATAACCACCGCCAGGTCAATGATTGCTTTCAGTTCCCGAATGTTGCCCGGATAAGGATAACGGAGCAGTTTTTCACTCGCTTCACTGGAAAATCCAACCGGGGATAAATTATTCTCTTTACAGAACTCTATCGCAAAATGTTTAGCCAGGATCAGAATATCATTGGTCCGTTCACACAAGGGCGGCAAATGGATTGGCAGTCCAAGCAGACGAAAATAGAGATCCTGCCTGAAATTGCCTTTGGTCACCTCATCCTTGAGATCCCTGTGTGTGGCAACAATGAGCCTGAGGTCGAGCGGAATGGTTACTTTCCCACCGAGTCTCACCAATTCCCGTTCCTGGATGACCCGAAGCAACTTGGACTGAATGGCAAGATCCATATCGCCGATCTCATCAAGAAATAGGGTGCCTTCGCTGGCCTCCTCAAATTTGCCGGTTTTCCGCGTATCAGCGCCTGTAAATGCGCCCTTTTCATAGCCAAACAATTCACTTTCAAGCAGATCTTTCGGAATGGCTGCCATATTAACTGCCACAAAAGGTTTCTTTCGCCGTTGTGAATTATAGTGTATCGCTTTCGCCACCAACTCTTTGCCCGTTCCCGTTGCACCGGTAATGGACACATTGATATTGGTTTTGCTTGCCCTTTCGATCAACGTATATATCGTCCTGATCGCCTGACTGTTACCGATAATTGCTTTTTCGAAATCATATTTACGTCCCACCTCTTCCTGTAATTGCTCAACCTGGTTTTTCAATGTCAGGTTTTCGCGCATCCGCAGAATGACGTTCCACAAACGGGAGCGCGCATCCTGTTCTTTTACAATGTAATCATATGCCCCATCTTTCAACAATCCAAGTGCAGTTGAAATATCCTTTTGGCCGGAAACAATAATAACCTGCGTTTCGGGACTGATTTGCCGGATCTTTTTTAACACCACTGCTCCGGTCATATCAGGAAGCGTATAATCAAGGGTGACCAGATTGGGTTTTTTATGAAGGTTTTCAATAAACTCTGTCCCGGTCGCAAAAAGGTGAATCTCGTATTCAGGGTTCGACGACAAATAATGTTTCAGATACTCTCCGTAAAATTTATCATCCTCTACAATAAAAATTGAAAAATTATTCATGATTTCCGGTTTTGGGGTATGATGATCACGATTATGGATATTCCCACGTAGACAAATATATGAAAAGATTGCAATATTGCGTACCGATGGTTGTTATTGAAAGAAAAAATTCAAAGCAATTTCAACATCTGCTTTCAATAAATTTAGAAAAGATATAATTGCATTACCACGGTTTAAAGACTTTAGTGTTTGATAACCAAATAGTTCCTGGACTGAAATTCTAATTGTTGACTTTTCACAGGAGTCTTAAAATTTCTTTCTGCGAAATTTGTAATTTCGCCATAGGAAATTTCTACCATGATCAACCGCGAAACCATCGACAACATCGTCACCACCACCCGCATCGAGGAGGTGATCGGTGATTTTGTAAATCTTCGCCGACGAGGAGTGAACATGCTCGGGTTATGTCCCTTCCATAACGAGAAAACCCCCTCATTTACTGTTTCACCCGCCAAAGGGATCTACAAGTGCTTTGGGTGTGGAAAGGCCGGAAATTCGGTCAACTTCATCATGGAACACGAACATTTCTCCTATCCTGAAGCGCTTAAATATCTTGCCAGAAAATACAACATTGAAGTTGAAGAGGAAGAACAAACTCCTGAGCAGCTTCAGGAATTGAATGAAAAGGAGAGTCTTTACAATCTTAATCTCTTTGCCCAACAGTACTTCACAAAATCATTGCTCGAAACCGCAGAAGGAAAGTCAATCGGGTTATCGTACTTTAAAGAACGTGGCATCCGCGAAGATCTGATCCATAAATTTCAATTAGGATTCAGTCCCGATAAATGGGATGCCTTTTCGGAAAATGCAACGCAAAATGGGTATAAAAAGGAGTTCCTGATCAAATCAGGCCTTTCACTTGAAAAAGATAACCATTTGTACGACCGATTCCATTCCCGGGTGATTTTCCCTATCCATAGCGCTTCCGGAAGGATCATTGGTTTTGGGGGCCGCATCCTCGGATCAGATAAAAACCGTCCGAAATATGTAAATTCTCCCGAATCTGATATCTATAACAAAAGCAAAACCCTTTATGGGATATATTTTGCTAAAAATGCAATCATTTCAAAAGATAACTGTCTGCTGGTGGAAGGTTACACCGATGTGATCTCCATGCACCAGGCCGGCATTGAAAATGTGGTAGCATCGTCGGGAACCTCGCTTACATACGACCAGGTGCACATGATCCAGCGGTATACCTCAAACATATCCATTCTTTATGATGGCGACCCGGCAGGTATTAAGGCCTCTTTCCGAGGCATTGATATGATCGTGGAGCAGGGAATGAATGTTAAAATCGTCCTTTTCCCCGATGGAGAAGATCCCGATTCCTATGCCCGCAAACATCACCCTTCGGAAGTGGAGTCGTTTGTTAATGAAAATGCTGCAAATTTCATCCTTTTCAAAACCCGGTTACTCCTTGGGGAAACCCAAAATGACCCGATAAAAAAGGCAGCGCTGATCAAAGAAATTGTCAACACCATTGCCTTGATTCCTGATGGCATTTCCCGTTCATTGTATGTAAAGGAATGTTCGGGTTTGATGACCATCTCCGAACAGGTGCTCATGAGTGAGCTGAACAAAATCCTTCGGGCGAAACTGAAAAAGAATTCCCCCGACCTGGATAAAGAGTTGGAGGCAATTCAGACTGAACAAATTCCGGCAGAATCACAGCTTGACATTGATCTTTATTCGGCCGAATACCAGGAAAGAGATATTATCCGGCTGCTATTGCTTTACGGCCACGATATCATTCAGATAAAGGTTAAAAGTACCGATGAGGAAGAGATTCCGGTACAGGTTGCCGACTATGTGGTAAACGACCTGCTAAACGATGATATGGGGTTTGAAAACGCCATCTTCCAAACTATTTTTAATGAATATCTGAAAGGTGCGGAAACCGATGCCATCCCCGACGGGAACTGGTTTCTTTCGCACAGCAGAAGCGAAATTTCTCTTGCGGCAGTAAACCTGGTTTTCACAAACTACACGCTGAGTCCAAACTGGCTTAAAAACAATATCATGGTCACTACCGAGAAAACACGGTTGCACATGTACGTCATGTTTGCCCTTCGCGCCTATAAAGCAAGAAAGTTAGATAAAATGATGTCAGAAATTCAAAAAAAATTAGCTGTTACATCCTTCCCCGAAGAACAGAGCTCCTTGCAAAAAACTTACCTTGACCTGAAAAAACAGAGTAATCAGATCAACAAAAATGGGCTTGGCAGAATAATAACCCGTTGAAATTACTATTTTTATATTGTCGTAAAGATTAGTTGCCGATACCATGGATTGTTCCAGTAATCCATCAGGATTTTAAACCCGGGGTAATCTGAAAGAGGGAAAACCCGTTGGTTAAACTTCAGCTGCCGTTTTATTATCAGTTTTCCGTTCTCGTTTTTAACCTCCCACACGAAGGTTCCAGCCTTGTTGCTGATAGCAAGTTTTTTTGCAGGCGTGAAACAGGTTATAGTGGCCGGAAGGGTTATGGTAAAGGAATAACTTTCATCGGCTGCCGAAGGAATTTCAAAGGGTGTTTCGCGCTTTTGTGAAAGAGTTTTTATTCCCCAGTTTTCAATTCCCAAAGTAACCATTGGAAGATTGAAATAGTAATAATTGGAATCCTTTCGAAACGGTTTTTCGCTTTGAGCGATATAAGTCTGAAATCCGTTTTCCAGATTCAATGTGCTAACCTTGAGATTTATCGAATCATTTCCTATCAGGTTTCCCGAAAGAGAATTTTTCATCTTTTTCTTGTCCCTTTGCAAACCGGCAAACGGGTAAACTCCTCCTTCGAAATACAGCGAAATTTCCCCGGTAAGTTTTGGATCGGATGAAACAATCATCGTTCCGATTACTTTTATCATTTGTTTGGGCGATTCAGTTTTGGTTACAGAAAACTTGCCATCGGACTTCAAAACAACAAACGATCGGCCGGGAAGGATGAATTTCAGGTTAGCTGCATTTAATCCGGTAACTGAAAAATACCATGTACCCTTATCCTTAAATTCTGTTTTTACTGCAAAATCCTCAACATCGGCCAGGGTAGCAATATTATCATCTGCAAAAGCTGTGCGGATAACAGCGACCACTTGTGCCTCGATGTCTGTTAATTTAAGCAACGCAACAAGCAGGGTTGCTTTTTCTAACGAAGTTCCGCCATTGTCGTTCCAGGTCTGCTCCGGGGTGCGGCATTGGTATAATCCGGTTCGCAACGGAATAGGATACAACCGCAGATCATTTACAACTTTTTCCTGCAGTTTTAAAACTTTCTCAAACTTATCCCTTTTATCAATTAACCAACCATTTACTGCATTTTTCATCTGTTCTGTGCCCGCGAACCTGAAGGCAGGTTGTTTGGTCAAAAAGGAGTAAATCTCTTCGCGTTTATCTGAAGTACTGAAAATAAGCCTTGGGTATCCTTCATTCATTCCTTGCTGAGCTTCTTCAACCGAAATAGCCGGAAGATCATCTAATTTCCAGGTATAAACATTGAAACCACCCTCAATGGTCTTTTCCGGCTGGTAATTTCCATTAAATACTTTATAATACAGGTTCATATCTGCCGGGATGCGGATCCGTATCACCAAACTTTTTACCGGCTCAGCCTCCGCCAGTATTTCACTGCCCATCAGGGCGGGAAAATTTCCTTTTTCGGTGTGAATCTGGTAGTCGAGGTTTATCGTTGCATTGCGCTCAAGACCGGTATGGGTAATGATCATTTCCCGCAACCCATTGTATGCCGCGGCATTGGAAGCAAACGAGGGAAGAACTTCGTTGACGGCATTCTCAGGAGCAATAACCTTTTTTCCATCAGCCATCGTGGTATAAACCTCGTTGATTTTCAGTTTTTGTGACTGTGGATTATACACGATAAAGGTTTCTCCGTATAAATTATGAAATGCTCGGGAGGATAGCAATTTCTGCTGCTTCGTGAACCGGTAATCCATGCTCCCGTCCGGATTCAGGGTGTATTCCCGGGTCAGGGTGAAATAATAGGCATCGTACTTATCATCCTGGGCCTTAAGTTCCAAAAAAGCGAGAACCAGGCCACAAACTAAAAAACTGATCAAAAAGTTTGTTTTCATGCAATAAAAGTTAATTTATTCATTACCGGGTACCGGGAAAAATTTGAAATAAAGTTCATTTCTTGCTAAAATTCAATGATGACAGGTTGCTCGGCAAACCGGTTTTGGGCATCGACTGCGGCTTTGAATTCCGGCCAGTCCTGTGCTTCATAAATCCGCTTGCCGAAAATGGCTTTTGCCGAAAAAATGATGGAACCGTTCGTTAGGGAATACCCTCCCCGATAAGATGCAGCAGTTCCTTCCTGGTTAATGGATTGAGCCATTCGAATCACTTTTTTTACCACCGGAAGATTGATGGATTCGTTGATCTCTACTTGTCGTGAACAACGATCGCGGAAAGCATATCTGCGCTCCTTTATTCCGGTTTCAAATGACAACTGACCCTGGAAAGTTTTGAAAATTTCTGCAGCCGACAGCGGTGTAAACATCATTATATTTCCTGAAACCATGGCAAATTCTGGAATGGAATAATCTATGGCCAGCCAGATATTATAGTTCATGTAATCGGCAGGATCTGTATATTTTACCTGAGTAACCTTCGCCTGCGGCCAAACACGGAGCAACTCGCGTTCAACATTCTGGAACCACGTGGTTTTATTCGAATATTTGAACAACCCACGGATTGAGGCATCAGATTGGCCCTCGGCGGTAATGGTAATCCGGCCTGAAAGGGTCCCGTTCTCCTGTAACCGGGCAATCCCGTCAATCCTGATATAATGATTCTCCGGGTCAGA
>CAYNMU010000098.1:0-6986 GCA_964398395.1 uncultured Eubacteriales bacterium | reverse complement strand
TTTTATCAGTTTCTCTTGGTGGATATAAAACATCCAAGTAGTCTGGATGCCATTCTTGAGCATATTCAACATCTTTGAAAATCTCCGAAATTCCAGTTCCCTGTTTTAGTCGAAGCACTTCATCTTGATCCATCCCCAAATTTTTAGATACTCCTTCATCATCCATACCTTCATTAATCATTTCTGCCACAATATTGCCCATTTGATCTATCTGATGTGTTCCTCTGGCTCTATTAAATCTTATGGTTGCACTCATAAGCTCACTTACATCTGCATCTAAAATTACTACTGGAATAAACTCCATATTTAATTCTTTGGCTACTAAATGCCTATGCAATCCATCAACAATCATATAACTTTCATCATTTTCTTTAATAACTACTATTGGAAAGCAAAATCCACTTGCTCTTATTGAAGTTTTTAATAATTCCAGCTCAGGTCTTGCAACTTTATTTGGATTCCACGGATTCGGTTTTAAATACTCCAGCCGTACCACATAAGGCATTTTAATAACAATTTGTTTATCTGCTAAGTAACTGCTATTGGCTTCTATATCTTTCGTTAAAAGTTTTTCCATTTTTTCTTTTTCCTCATTTGCTAAAGTTATTGCCTTTTCTTCATCATAGGCATCATTAATTATACTTACCATTTTCTCCGAATAACCAAAACCATATTTCTTGAATACAAAATCCCTTTTAATAATTGCACAGGCTAAGTATTCCCAAGATATGAAATGTTTTGTTGTCAGCTTAATAATTTCTCCATCTTTTGTAACAAATTCTGTTTTTGCATTTATAAGTGCTTTAGAATCTGCTTTGGAATCCTGCACATATATACTTGACGGCATTCCAAGTTTTTCTCCATAGAATAGTTTATGATAATCAAATACAATTCTAAATTTATCATCAAAAATACTTCTGGCAATTGGTGGCAAAGATTCCATAAGGATTCTTGTGTATTCCTTCCAAGTGATTTGTTTTGGCTTATTTACCTTACCGGAATTTAAGCGAGTGTGGTTATAGATTTTACCGTAGTTGGCACCTTGTACTCTATAGACCATTCTATCCCAAGTTTCCGGTTCTATAACACACCAGTCTTTAAGAGTTTTTGATTGTTCCTCTCCAAAAGCGAAGCAGGTGCGTTGGGCATGGAAAGGTATTCCCATCTTCCACATTGAGTCATAAACTTTATTATAAGAAAGATTATTAATATAGTAATAGTGCCAAATATCATGGTATCTCCAATCATGTATTGGAAGGCATACCCAAGTTCTTGGATCGTGATGGCTGTATTGATATGTGTGTGCATTTTCTTTATTGCGATTCTTGTTGGAATGAACATTCATTAATCTACCCCAGCTCTCGTCATCCCGCATCCCTATGAAATTTATAATATCCTTAGTGCCATTTTTATCACATAATGCTTCTCCCATGCGTGTAATTGTCCATGCTTCTGGTGAACGAGTCGTATAATAGGGTTTTAACCAGTCAGGAATATTATGCTCATTTATAACATAATCCATATCAGGCATATCACGGCTCCATTTATTATCATTGCCTATTTTTTCTGCCTCATCCCAGTATTTGAACCAACGTTGAAAAATACTCGAAGCGTTATTTTCCATTTCCGGTAGGCATAACCATATTGGCTCAACTTCTGGCATATCCATAATGGTCTTAATATATCGTGATGTTTCTTCAAAGATAATCTCCAAATCTGAAAAAACTACTTTAACGGGTAATCTATTTAATTTTTTTGCAACGGTTAAGACCAATCCAAAAAGTGCGCCACTGTCCTTGCCCCCGGAGAAGGATACATAATAGTCTTCGTGAGATAGTATGGCTTCTTCAATGCGTTCTAAGGCTGCTGTGTGAACATCCTTAGTGCTGGTTTGTATTGCTGGTAATGTTGATTTAGCTTTTCTAGCCATTTTTGTTCCTCTTTATTTAAGTTATGTCTAATATTATAGCAGGTATTTGGAGATTGTCAAGCTAATTGTTCAAATTCTTTTAAGAATGCTTCTAGTTTTTCAAAGTTGGTATTGATGTATTCTCTATCACATTCTAATAAAATATTTATTTCTCCGGTTTCTTTGTCTATTGTGTAAGGTGCTTTGGCTTTCTTAAATAGGTTATCAACTGCACATAATGGTCTTAAATTAGAATGCTGGTTAAGCAATAATGCTTGCGCCTCATTAGTAGCCCAACTAACAGGAAAAAAGTGGTCTATATGCCATTCTCCAGCATTCTGCCAAGTCATGTTTGGCTGGAATTGGTTTTCTATATGTAATTGCATTTCTTCATAGGTACAGCCAAGCATATTGGCAGTTTTTGTGTTCTTTTTAAAGCCACCATTTTTTAAACTACGACACATTAAAGATCTAATATTACATTGTAATTTATATAATGGGTCTGTTGCTTTTCTTTCTTTCTGCCTTTCATTTCTCTTTGCCTTGACTTCTGGTGTTGCTTGATAGATGACTTTCTTTGCAGCCTGTTCTTCTCTATTTTCTGCATCATAGATGGCTTTATATGCAGCTTTTTCTTCTTTATTTTCACCTGCTCTATAGATGTCATTCTTGGCATTCTTACAACATTTACATATTGATATTCTACCAAACTTACCTGCTTTTTGTCTATGAAACTCTTCCAAAGGCTTCAAAATACCACATCCTTTGCAGACTTTGGAAGGAATTTTAATAGGAATATTTTCTATTGGTAGTACTGCATCCACAAAGAATTGGTGTAGTGTTATTATATCTGTTTGCATAGTAAACTCCAGTTGAGTTAAGTCAGTATTAGAAGAATATGGCAGGTACTTACTGAAGGTACTTTTCGACCGCTAAATCTAGCCATACTACTATTTATACTAAATTTTTAACCACCCAAGTATATCTACCTTTTTTGCTCTTAAATAAATAACCATTCTTTAAATATATACCCAAACTCATATTTGTACACAAAGCCCTCACTTCCACCACGCCAAGTCCTCGCAAAAAAGCCTCTCTTGCGATAATATTGGCAGTATGATGTCCAAGACCTCTAAATTCAGCTAAGGTATAGTCATAGTTAAATAAAAAATATTTACCCATGTCGATAGCAGCCCCGAAGGAAATAACCTCGTCATCAAGTATTTTCAAACACCATGTAGTTTTCTCATTGTCATATAAATGTTCACCCAAGGCTTCTGAAATTTCTCTCGAACCAAAGTTTCGACCCATCAAATTCCAAAATTGATCTTCAGTTGATTTACAAATTAATATCATTTACTGTTACTCATGTTTTTTTCCATATAAATTAACTCATCGGTTCCACTAAACACTATTTCATTATCAACCTCAATTTCAACTTTATCTGTATAATCTATTTGTTCTAAAATATGCTTAATGCAATTTAATCTTGCTTTCTTTTTATTATCACTTTTAATTACAGTCCAAGGTGCTTGCTTAGTATTTGAAGAAAGTAACATTGAATATTTGCAAATGGTATATTTATCCCATCTTATTTGAGCTTCTAAATCTACTGGGCTGATTTTAAATTGTTTCAAATGGTCAGTTTTACGCTCTTTAAATCGTTTTGCCTGAACTTTCTTTGAAACTGAGAAATAAAATTTCAAAAGTATTATTCCTGAATTTACTATCATCTTCTCAAATAATGGAACTTCTCTTAGGAATTGTTTATGCTCTGCTTCTGAACAGAATCCCATTACCGGTTCAACCCCAGCTCTATTATAATATGATCTATCAAATAAAACTATTTGTCCTGCTGATGGTAAATATTGCACATATCTTTGGTAATACCATTGAGAAGATTCAATTTCAGTTGGTTTCTCTAACGCAATTACTTTGCATCCTCTTGGATTTAAATGTTCTGTGATGCGTTTTATTGTACCGCCTTTACCTGATGCATCTCTACCTTCTAAGATTATAACAACTTTCAGTCCATTAATTTTTACGTAATCTTGCATCTTTAAAAGTTCTATTTGTAAAACTCTAAGTTCTTTTTCATAATCTTCAGTGTTCATTTATCAAATCTCTTATAACAACGGGATATATTATCAATAAAATACCCACATAAAATTGTAATAGATGTAATCAATATCGAAATAATACCAACAACAACCAATTTAAAAAAATGTTAGTGGTGTAATTAATACATTATATATAAATATCTTTAAATTTTTCATTTCATTCTCCATTATATTGCTCAAAAAGTAACTCTGCTTTCAAACTTGCATATGAAATGCAGTCAACTAAACTATCCATATGTAATCTATCTTTACCAAATTGACGAACATCCTTCAAAATTTGAAAAATAAGGGCAATTTCTGCTGCTGACAGCTCTTTTCCTGTGATGGCATTGAAAGCTATGGCTATCTTATCAAATGACCTCTCAGCACCATCTACCTCGTATTCAGCAGCCCTTTCCTCTTGTATTCTTTTGCAAGCATTCAAAAAGTCAACTGAAGTCATTTTAACTGGTTGAGTTGGATTTTGTATTTTAGAATCAATTGGTGGCGTATTTACTAAGAACTCTGGAAATTCAAAATCATATCTTTCTGGTTCATTTATACCAAATACACGTTCATATGGATTTGGTTGTGGTTGTGGTTCAAATACTAATGAATTAGGATCTATCCAATTTATTAATGGCATCATTTTATTTCCTCGCGTCTATAATTTCAACTGGAATATCTTTAAAATGGGTTTCTAAATATACAACCCAATCACCTGTTATATCAATGCTTAATGTAGCATTGGTTGTAGTAGAATAAATTTCTACACCATTAGGTAAATCTGTATGTAAAGTAAAATATTTGCCCAATTAAGTAAAAGCACTACAATTTTTGTAATTTTCATTTCATTTCTACTGCATCAATAGCTTTGCAATATGCAGTAGCTGCAAGTTCTTTGGTTTCTAATGCCTTTACATATTCTGTAGAACTTTTAAATGTAATCATAAGTTCCTCTGCAATATCTGAAGCATTCAAATATTCTTCTAATAATTGTTCAACTGTTTTCATTTTATTTCCTCTTGTTTTTAAGTTATGTGTAATATTATAGCATGTATTTGGCAAAAGTCAATACATTTTAAATCCTTGCCGTTCATATTGGGTTGGCTTAATGGCTGCATAGGCTTTATTATCTACAACTTGATTCTTTAGAAATAAATCAATATTTGTATAGCATTCTTCTGCTGAAAGAAATGCATCAAGACCATAACATTTTAAATTTGGCTCTTTAATTAATATCAAAGAATCGTCTTCATACATTAAGAAATTTACACATTTGAACTGTCTTTGGCAGTAATGTTTCAATGCATCTGCCTCAAATAATTTAAAGTTCCTTTCGATTAAGTTTGAAGCAAAAACTGTTTTTAATGATTGATAGTCAAAAAAATTCCTATCCATATTTAAAAGGGTATTTTTATAATGGACAAAGAAATACAAATTACCGGCTATTCCAAGCAATTTTGGTGTCATTACAACCGATGTTAGCCTTGATGTGTTATTTAAGTCTCTAGTTAGATATAAATCAGCTTTTTTATCCATCCCAAAACCAATTCCAGCTTTTAGCATGGATGAATGATATTTGTCGAAAATATCATTCTCAATTGTGGTAGTTCTTTTGTAAACTAATGATTTATTTTTTAATGGGAGATCATCGTAATAATCTTCAAAATCTGATATTATTTTCAAAGTGGTTTCCAACCTTTTATATATTTTGTAACATCTTCACCTTCAAGTGTGATAAAGCTACCATGTTTATTGCTTAGTAAGGTAAATTCTACAACTATTTCTTCACCAGTAGAATATTTTATTATAATGAGTTTTGATTGATTGATTTTTAATAATGGTAAATCTGATGCCGAATACCATGTATGTTCGTATTTCATATTGTGTCCTCTTTAATTAAGTGTTTGTAATATTATAGCAGATATATTTTAAATGTCAATATAAATATATTAAAAGATAATCCCTTCGGGATTGTTGCTTCGCAACTTCTGCTCTTTGTTAATATTAAAGGAATGTTAAATCTTGCCAGCCAAAGAACATTAAAGAATATTAAAGGCAGCTAAGAAAGGCATGGAGGCTTCGCGTTTACTAGATAAGCAGCCAAAGTCACCCTTCCTTTAGATGCATTAAAAAAATACATGACTAAAAGTTAAGTTTCTTCTGGCCGTATAGTTGAAAGAATATAAAATATTCTAAGCAGCACCATTACGGTAAATCGGCTATACAACAAGGCAGCTTCCACCTTATTGTCCCTTCATCCTTCCGATTTAAGACTGGACTCACGATTTGTTAGGAATTGCACCTTGCAGTCAAGAGGACTTCCACCTCACGGGTTCTACCGCTGCATACGTGATAGCTGGGCGTTATATCAACGCTAATATTCGCAGCTTTGTAATATTTTAACATATTTTACTGTTTTGTCAACAGCTAAATAGTATTATAAACTTATTTAGACTAAAAAAGAGGAAGCAAATGAAATCATTCAAATATTTTATCAATGAAGTATTAGATCCAGAGCAGGAAAAAGAAGTTGCTGGTTGGAGTAAACGTACACTAAAGGCAACCAAAGCCACTGACCCATTCTTTGGAAAGGGTGTAGAAGATAAACACGAACCTTTAGCTAACACACAAGATAAATCAGAAATCCATCAAAAAATTGAAAAGCATCTTGGTAAAACAATTACACCAGAAGAATATAAAACAGGCAAAATGAATGATGTGTTTGGTAGACAGGTTCGTATAGGTGCAGTTTTAGGCAAATCTAAAGCTCCTTCCGAATTAGCCAGAGGCTTTGAAAATGATACCACTAGGCAATCAAAAAGTCAAAGTGGACTAACCGTAAGGACTACTCGTTCTCCGTCTGGTGTTGCTGGTCAGACTTCCGGTAATCAGTCATGGGAACAAGAAAGTTGTAAGAATATAGATAGTGGTTGCAATCGACATTATCTTCCAGCCGAAGTAAAGCATGGTAC
>CAYNMU010000097.1:0-7049 GCA_964398395.1 uncultured Eubacteriales bacterium | reverse complement strand
CATTGTAATACCAGGCAAGATTTGCCGAAAGCGGTTGTTTCCCGATCTTAAAGACCTTAGAAAGATTCAAACCTAACGGCAGGTTCCATCCATCGTTCGGCTGATTCCAGTTTACATAGATTTCAGGTGTATAGCCCAATGCCCATCCGTGTTTGAAATTGTAATTGGCGAAAGCATCAATATACAATTGACTAATGTCAGCTTTATTACTTTCGCCGGCAAACGACCACCGCTGCGTAATGAGGGCTCCTATTACCCAATGTTTTAACATCCACAAACCAGCCCCTCCCGGCCCTGCCGTCCATTTACCCGAACACATATCGGGAGGAATTCCTGTTGGCAACGAAACGATCGGGCCTATCCCCCAGATGAATTTCGACTTACTGGCCGGCGACAGATAAAACTGAAGTTGTATATCACTGAGCCCTGTCTTATTAATAGGTGAGGGCATAAAGGTAACCGGCACAATTGCCCTGAAAATAAACAAAAGACTTTTGGAAAGTGTGACCGGGATAACTGGTTTTAACATAACCGTTGAAATAAAGGATTTGGTCGCCCCGGAATTAAAATCCCCTAAGTAGCACACAGGCAACTGATACATGTTTGCCACCGGGTTTTGCGATTGCTTGGCGAGCTCTGACATGTCGGAGGCTGCCTTTTCATTCTGGGCGATGATCGGTTCATAAAGAAATAAGAGACCGAATGCCAGAGAAAGAAATAATTTTGTAAAAAATAATAGTTTCATAGTATATTGGTTTTAGGTACTATTGACAAGGAAGATATTTAAGGATGATTGCTTCTAACGTCTTCGGATCAAGCGGGGTTTGCAGGATCTCATTACAGCCGATGTTTTGAGCAAGCCATAACGATTCCAGGTTAATATAGGCCACCAGAAGAATAACTGGTACCACAGCATCCAGTTGTTTGATTCTCCTGACGGTTTCAATTCCATTGATAACCGGAAGATCAATATTAATGATAAGGAGATTAATTTCAGGGTGATTCATGAAGATGCTGATGACTTCTTCGCCTGTACCGGCAAAAAGAAAGTGGTAGTTTTGCTGTCCGAGAGCGTTAATAAGTTCATTTTTGCAGATTGCGTCCGTCATGGCGATAAGGAGAATATGTTCCGGATGCTGAACCATGATAAACCGGTGTTGATTTTAATTCAGCAAATATAGACGGGCGGATGGCTCAAGTCAAGGTTGAACACCGGAATAAACCTATATATAACCTTTATTTTAAAGTTAAATACCAATGAATCAGAAAGATCAATGTAAAATCCGGAAAAGGACCCGGAAGGGTCAAACTGTCATCAGAAAAGCAGCCAGATTCTCACCCTGTTCCATGTTCAGTTTTTTACGGATGTGATATCTGGTCATTTCGATGGAGTTGATGTTGATATTGGTCAGACGTGCGATATCTTTGGTGGAGAGGTTCAGCCTGATCATGGCGCCAACATGCAGTTCTGTTTTTGTAAAATCAGGGCAGATACGAAACATATTATCATAAAATGAAGCGTGAAGTTGGGTGAAAAGAAGCTCAAATTCGGCGAGAGGGTCTTTTCCGGCTTCCCGTGTCAATCCGTTCAGTACCTGTTCAAATTCATCCTGATGATTTTTACGCGGTAATTTCAATTTAAATGGGTAGAGCTTTTCCTTTACCGAACGGTTAATCTGGATAAGCTCAGCTTGCACCAGCGACTGGAAAACAAGTTCCTGCTCCCTGTTCCGCTTTTCCTCCTCCATTCTGATGCTCTTTTCTTCGGCAAGAAGTTTTTGATGCCTGAGTCGCTGGTTTCTTAGGTAAAGCAATGAAAGGAGAAATGCCAATACACTTGTGGCTAGGATCACACCGATCCAAAGCATCCAGACATGGGTTCTCTGTTCCTCGATCTCTTTTTTAAGCAGAACATTCTCAACCTCTTTGCGTTCTGTTTCATACCTGGTTTTCAGGGTGGCGATCGCTTTTTGTTTTTCAATTGAGAGTAAACTGTCGGAAAGATTTCTTGAGTCCAGTGCGGCTTGATATGCTTCTTTATAACGACCCAGCCTGGCCAGAATCTCATGCTGCCGGTCAATAAGAAGTGAAAGATTTGCCGACAGATGGTACTTTCGTGCTTTAATGATCGAACTGTCAATGGCAATCAATCCTTCCCCGGAGCGGCCGGTTTGGTCAAAAATGGATGCCAGCGCCGACAATGCATAAATTTGTCCCTCTGTGATGTTTTTTTGCTGGCAAAATTGCAGAATGCCTTTCATCTCTTCTTCTGCTTCCTTGAATTTTTTCTGATTTTTAAGGATGATCCCGATATTATACCTAACCCTGACGATACTGACGGAGTCATTCAGGTTGTGAAAAATAGCATACGCCTGCCGGTAAAAGAACAGCGCCGAATCATTTATATTTAAATTGCGGTACAGAACACCAAGGTTCTGAAGACCTGATGCATAGTCACGTAAAAGATTCTGTTTTTTTCTTATTTGCAGGGATCTGTTGCTGTATTTTATCGCTTCACGGAATTCACCGGTAAATTTAAGGGTCATCGACAGGTTATCCAGCGCCAGTGCGAGATTTTTTTCATCCCCTGTTTTTTCAGCAACTTTGATCGCCTCTGTAAAAGTTTTTCCGGCGGCAGGATAATCACCCCGGTCAAGCTGTTCATTGCCAAGTCCAAGACAAAAATTATTCTGAAATTCTGAATTTTTATTCCTGATGGCCAGCGCTAAACCCTTTTTATAGCACTGTTCCGACTGCGTATGATCTCCAAGGTCAAGCGTTAAATTTCCTTTTGCCAGCAGGCAGGTCATGATCAGCATGGTATCATTCATGGATCCGGCAATTTCAGATGCCTTGTTCAATAAGGTTGTTGCCGAATCAAATGCACTTCTGTTACTGTAAACAGATGATAATCCCACTAAGGCTTTCACAAAGTCAGCCCGGTTATTTTCACTGCTGTCGCTGATTACAAGTTGATAGATGGAATCTGCCGCCTTCGGGTTGAAATGGTTTAAGGAATCGGCAAGGGAACATTGTCTGGCATTTGGGCTGATCTCTTCATCAGCATGGCGTGGCTGACAGTGCCATAAAAAACACAGGATAATGAAAAAACACAGATTGGAACAAAAATTTCGTGCCAAAACAAACATTATTATAGTTTGTAAGAAACATCGAGACTCAATTACCTGGAAGATTCTTAAATTCTTACACCAAAGGTAAAAACATTTTGGAAACAATGATTTTAATACCAGTGCGGAAATAAAGGATTCTTACTCTCTCCTATTATACTCAAAACGGGATAAATTGCTTTTTTCATGAATTTATGAATATTTTGAGATTAATCAGTAAATTTACAATTACAAAACAAGACCAATTTATATATTTAATAAATTACCGGATAACGGAGGTGTTTGAAATGAAGAATAATATTAATTATCATATAGGTGAGTTCCTTTTTCGCTTTTTCAGGAAACATTCAGCTTCATTCCTTGCCAACATCTATAAAGCCGGTATAACCGGAACGGCGAAAGATATACACAGGGCAAGGCTGGATGTGAAAAAAATATTTGCCATACTTGATTTGTTGAAAATCGTCAGGTCAAAAAACGAAAAAGATCCCGGATACGGTAAACTTTTTAAAAAATTGTATACAGTATCAGGCAAAATCAGGGAGATCCAGGTCAATCTTCTCTTACTGACCAAACCGGAATTTTCTATGTATGACATGAATCTCTTTAAACTAAACCTGTTGTTCCAGGAAAGGGAAAGAACCGGCGAATTTCTTGAAAAAATCAGAAAGTTTGATGAAAAAGAACTTGCCTGGGTTGAAAATCGGATAAAAAAAGAGGTTTATAAAATTAAGCCGGTTACCTTGAAGAAAAAAACCAACCATTATATCCGGGCTAAAACGGCATTGATCATTGCACTTTTTGAAAAAGAAAATGACGAACAGAATCTTCATAAGGTAAGACAGCATTTAAAGGAATTATCCACGATCCTGTCTCTCGTATTCAGTGTCAATCCTGCAAAAAAACTTGAGCAAGCCATCGGTGGGCTGAATAAGGGTGAAATCATGATTGGCGATTGGCATGATAAAGTGGTTATGGCGGATTCGCTGGAAAACTTTTTAACCCATGCGAAAGACCGTGACGAAAGTCATCTTGCCCAGGTCAGGGAATGTCACCAAAAACTTACGGAAAACACCAGGATTCAGGTTGACACTATTATCAATGAAATCAAACGGTTTATACATGCCGGATTTCCGGGTGAGAATCTTTAGATCGGAAACGAAGGAGTCAACCCATTTTTATATGTGGCCAACATAAGTAAATCCGTAGGTGACAGAGAAACAGCCAAATCATGATATCTTTTCGATGGGTTCATTTCAACGAACTTCCATTCATAACAAACACTATATCAATTATTTTCATGAGTTTCATGTTCAATTTAACAATAAATTCACAATAAATTCACATTCATGTTTAAAAGAATGTGTACTTTTGCATCGTAATAATTTTAAATAAACATATCAATTATGAGTATCGAAAAGAAATTTTTAAAAGCAAAACCTGTTTGTAAAGTAAAATTCTCCCTTTCAGGAGATCAGTATAAATCCGCATCGTCAATCCTCCTTGTTGGGGATTTCAATAACTGGCAGATAGGCGAAACCCCATTAAAATTAGCCAAGACCGGTGTATGGTCGGTATCTCTTGATCTGGAAACAGGTAAAGAATACCAGTTCCGTTACCTGATTGATGGTACCAACTGGGAAAACGACCCGGAAGCTGACAAATATTTACCCAGCGGGCTGGGTTCCGAGAATTCCGTTCTCGCACTCTGATATCGCATATGAAAGGGGCGTTGCCCCTTTCATTCACTCTTTAGTCAGATCGTCGCTTCTATTGCACCAATCTGCATTTTCTGAAAATAGCTGAATTCTTCCGGGCTTCTTTGGGTTGATAAAAAGCCTTCAGTATAGGTATGCTCTGGTAATGATAATGTTTTGTTCCTGCCTGTAAAGTTCAGGAGAATAAGCATGCGCTCTATTTCAGCATTCCGGAGATATGGTAGTTTGTTTTTTGTCTCTTGTCAGGGGCAAGTTACTTATTTTCCAATCGTTGCTTTATACCGCGCATGATCTTTAAGGGAGTATCAGTAATCACCATGTTGTAGATCCAGTTAGGAACACTACCTGCAGGGTCGACAAATCCCTCAAGATAAACATGAATGGTTCCGTTTTTCATATCCTGAATTACCCATTTCTGCCAGTAGTTTTTAATACGGACATATTCAGGGTTCTCTGGGATCACATTGGGAAGCGGCACTGAATAGATAGTGCGTATTCCGGTATCGGGATCGGTCGTGATCATAGCATCGACGCATAGGTCGCGGTCGGTTACAGGCCACGGAGCCCCATATACTAAGTAATATTGAATGTGTTTATCCTTTTCGTAAAGCAGCACGTTGATTTCGCGGAGGTTTTTATCCCACCAGTCAACGTTTTTTACATTCCCTATAAGGTTGCACACCTTGTCCATCCCGGTATGCAGATCCACCTCCCCCCGGAACGATTTAAGAACATTGCCAGGCTCCTTGCGTGTATAAATCTTAATACCCTCCTTTTCCTTGATAAACTCCCATTTCTGCGCCTGAATTTCTAAGGAAAGGGTTATGAGGGTAAGGAAACCCAGTAACGTTATGAATGCGTTATTCTTCATTGATGCAACTCATTTTTCAGCAAAGTAACGGCAATCTTTCGGGATACCCAAAAAAAATCCCAGTCACCAGAATCTAATCAGGTATCCGGCGGGCAATGGACCATTGATAATTAATGTTATACTGCAAACGGTGTAAATTGTGATATTATGATTGCAAATTCCAAGCCCCAAATTCCAAGTCTCAAATTTCAAATCCTTGCTTTCAAGGCTTGTTAAACCATTGCTTTCTCTCGTTTCCGCCTTGGGATTTGGATTTTGGAATTTGGGACTTGGAATTTTTTAAATGTATGATTTTATCCCGTTTTTAGTATAGTAACTCTCAATGAAACAGGCGGTTGAATGATTATAAAAATCAATCCAATGCAAAAGAAAACAGCCAGGGATGTTTATCCTGGCTGTTTTCAGTATGTGCTACAAATGTTTTAATCTTTCACTAAGGTAAGCTCATTGATCAGGTTGGCGGCGCCTGCATATTTATCAATGATAAAGAGCACATACCTGATATCAACGTTTATGGTACGCTGCATATCGGGTTCAAACATGATATCCCCGCTCATGGCCTCCCAGTTGCCATCGAAGGCAAGACCGATCAGTTGTCCGTCGCCATTGATAACCGGACTTCCGGAGTTACCGCCGGTGATATCGTTGGTGGTGAGAAAGCAGACAACCATTTCGCCATTTTCGCCATATTGTCCGTAATCTTTAGCCTGATACAACTCTTTCAGTTTCTTTTCCACAATGAACTCTTCGTTGGATGGATCTTCCTTTTGCATTACGCCATTCAGGGTGGTTGCATAGTCATAATGAACAGCATCGGCGGGATAGTAATCGAGTACACTGCCATAGCTCATGCGCATTGTTGAGTTTGCATCAGGATATTTCACTAAGTTCGGGTTCATTTCACGCAAACCGGCGATGAACATGCGGTTTGAAACGCCAATGTTTACTCTTGCAGACATATAATCGGCGGAATATTTACCCATTGATTCCTGCATAGATTCGGAAAGTTGCCACCCCAGATCTTTTTTGAACACTTTCAGATTAGGTTTTTCGATGAATTTGTTTGCATTTTCAAGAGTTGCAAATACTGAAGTTTCATATACCTTATTGGCAAAGGCAGTATAATCGTTGTTAAAATCTTTTGCTATCTTAGTAAAAATGGAAGGCAATTCAGCCGGAGTGACATCTTTTGAATACATCCGGAGCATTTCGGCAAGAGTTTTCCTGGCAATTGCCAGGTCAAATTCCTTAAAGTGTTCTTTAACAGCCTCTTTTAACCCTGTCTGAGCCTCTTTAACAGCCTCTTTATTCTTCTTTTCCAGAGCGCCCTTA
>CAYNMU010000096.1:0-7077 GCA_964398395.1 uncultured Eubacteriales bacterium | reverse complement strand
CGAGATTTCTGAATGTGACTGGAGTTCAGACGTGTGCTCTTCCGATCTTATTGTCTTCACGCCTTACCCGGGGATTTCACGTGGGCCGGAACGTACTCTGCTTGATCGCGAAGGGAGCGATGGCGACCAGGCGTTCCTTCTGCTGGCCTTGCTGCGAGCCAGCGGTTACACCAATACAACCACCGTGATGTATGCCCCGCCGCCCACCGACCCCTTCACGGGCGGATTTGCCATGCCCCTCGGCGGCACGACCTCGGGCTACGATGCTGCCTCCTGGCTGGGCGTTCCGGCTACGGGCACGGTTTTCACCATTTGGAGTGATCTGGTGGGTAAAATACTGGCCAGTGCCTCTCTCGATGGTTCCCGTTGTGGAGGTTCAGGCGGCCCTGCGGGCTACACTGTCCGGGTGCCGCACTTCTGGGTGCGGTTAACGCTTGGAGGTAACGATTATTTTCTCGATCCATCCTTCAAGCCTCGTCGCGTCACGTCTACCAGCGCCAGCCTGTTGACGGACATGGGTTATACTCGCACCAACCTGCTGGCCAAGGCGGGGGGAACCGTCACCAACGATTGGTTCGTATCCGGCCTCGCCACCACCAATCTTGCAGCCGAACTGTGTCGGCTTTCAACAAATCTCACCGCGAACTGGCGGGCCTCCAGCACCAACGCCGCAGCTTCGTATTTCATCGGTGGCGACATGATCGCTCCCCAGGACCTGGCCGCCGATGCGCTCACTTTCCATGGCGCGACCAACGGCGTGGTTGTGGACTTTCTCGCACAGACCGACGCCTACAAGAATGCTTTGCGTACGAGCGTCACGCTGAAGCACGGCGGCCTTACCAATACGTTCTGGCTGGACGAGATCGGTGCGCGCCACCTCTGGATGTCGTATACGAACTCTGCTCAGACCTACCCCAAGGCGGTTTTACACCTTGACGATACCGTGGTGACGAACGAACCTGCCGGTTCCTCTCAGTCCGCCGTCACCGCCATCATTACCGTCAGCAATGCTTACAGCGTATTCCCGGCACAGTACAGTCTCACCCGGAGCAACGGCAACGTGTACACCATTCCGATCGGGTTCGGCGGCGACCACAGAGGCGGAATGCGCGAACGCGCCGAGAACGAACTCGGGCGCCTGCGCGCTGTCGGCGTGTCGGAGGGCGACGTTTCGCTGCGTTCCCGAGTACTCGAGGTCGTGGGCCAGCAATGGCTGGCGCAGACCGCCTTGATGAACACGCTCGACAGCCGGCTCAAGAGCTCCGGGCAGCATTTTTTCTACAATATAGGCATCGCCGGACAGGCTGAATCCCCCTACGTTGATCTCAAGAACAACTTCTCGTACTCCATTGCCGATCCCTCGAAGTTCGACGGCTACATGCTTTTCTCCAGTGCCCTCGAGCATGGCGTGCTCGACCAGATGAATGGGACGAACAAGCCGGCCGTCTCGACGGTCCGCGTCATCGCCTTGGCCAACGCCACCAACCTGCCCATCTATTTCGTTACGTCAAACAACTGGTCCACGATCAGCGCTACGCTCACCAACTACAGCGCCCAGACGCTGGCGGGATTTGTTACGGACATGAACAACGGGCGCAAGATTCTGTTGCCCAGAGACGGCAAAGTCACCCTCAACCACTGGAGCGGGTGCGGATACATCGACTACGGTCCTGCGGGCGGAGATTACTACAGCGCCGGCATGATCATTGGTGGCGGCCTGAGCGGCGGGTTCACGAGCGAATACGGCTCGATCCCCTCCATCGATGGCTACAATGAGTATGAGTCCCGTATTCTGTCCGATTCCTCGATCTCCACCCCGCGTTCATCCGATCCTGTCGACATGCAGGACGGCGCCAGTCTCATCACACGAACCGACCTCGCTATGGCCGGCCCGATGCCGCTCGCCTGGTCCCGCCATTACGATTCCCGTGCGCGATGGGCTGATGGGCCCCTCGGTCGCGGCTGGACACACGGGTATGACGCCAAGGCGAGCGTCCACGCAGACCCCGATGCGTTTCTCGGCCGCGGCTCGCCCGAGGCCTGCGCGCCATCGGTGGTTGCAAGCGCCGTTGTGGCCGACCTGATCGCCGCCGGCGAAAGCGCAAAGAACTTGGCTACCGCCTGTCTTGTCGTCAAGTGGTGGACCGACCAATACGTGGATGGTGCCGTGACCGTAAAGACGGAGAACGAGGCACTCTCCTTCACCCGCGCCCCAGATGGAACCTATGTATCGTCACCAGGCGTTACAGCTAATCTCTCTCGCGGCACTAACGGCCAATTCACCCTCCAGGAGCGACTGGGCCGCACATGGACTTTCGCCACGAACGGTACTCTTTCCCGCATCGTCGATCCTTCCGGAAACTCGACGGCGCTTTCCTACAGCAATGGTACTTGCCTCGTGACCGTATCCAATTCCTTCGGGCGCAAGTTCACGCTCAATTGGTCCGGCAATCGCGTCGCTTCCGTGAGCGACAGCGCCGGCCGCAGCGTGGCTTACCGCTACAGTCCTTCTGGGTGCCTCACGGGAGTTACCGATGCGGCGAACTACCCCTGGTCAATGACGTACGATACCAACGCCGCGTTTGTCTCTGAGACCGATCCGGCGGGAGTCACCAACGTTTTCAATGCCTACAACGCTCTAGGTCAGGTCACCAATCAGATTGCCGCCAACGGAAGCCGGTGGCCATTCGGATTCGCCGTCGGCATCCGAGCCTGGGAACGCGACCCGTTCACCAACCGGATCGTCTACGCCTACGGCGACGACGGCCGGCTGGCGCAGCGTGTGGATCGCGACAACACGACGAACCTGTTCTTCTATGACGGCCAGGGGCAAATGGTCTCGAACGTGGACGTGATCGGCCGCGTCACGATCAGTCAATACGATGCCAGCAATCGACTTGTGCGACTGACCCAGGCCGCGAACACCGCCAATGCCCGCGCCACGGTCTTCGTCTATGACAACCAACATCGTCTGGTCGCCGTCACCAACGCGCTCGGGCGCGCAACCCGCATGACCTACGATACGTCACATCGCCTCACGTCGCGCGTTACGCCTGACGAAACGATTACCACCAATGTCTATGACAGTCACGGATTGCCCACGTCCGTAAAGGTTCTGGACGTGGCCGGTCAGACCCTTGCGTCGACCTCGTTCGGGTACGACAACCGCGGGTTCGCCACAACCGTCTCGTCCACGGACGCTGGCACAAACCAGTTAGCGTATGACAACGCCGGAAACGTTACCAACGCCGTGGATGCGCTCAATCATGCCACCCGCTTCGCCTACGACCGGCGTGGGTTCGCCACCAATACGTTTGACTCTTTAACCGGCCGCACCGCTCGTGCGTACAATTCCGTAGGCCGACTGTCTTCCATCATCGATCCGTTGCTGCACACCAACACGTTCCTTTGGTCCGCGAGCGGCAATCTGGCAGGTGTCCGGTTCGCCGATGGGGGCCAGACAACGAACGAGTACGATATTGCCGACCGTTTAGTGGCGTCAAAGGACGCTCGCGGTAACCGTGTGGCTCTCGATCTTGACGCCATGGGTCGCGTCACGCGACGCTCCACGCCCAACTGGCAGGAACAGACATGGTTCGACATTGCCGGCTGCGCGACCGCCCGCCTCGATGCCGTCTCCGGACGTACCGACACCGGTTTTGACACGTTCAACCGCCCCGTCTGGATTAAGGATCCGCTGTCACGCACTTGGACCAACGCATTTGATGCGCTGGATACGCTCACCGCAACGGTTGACCCCAAGCACCGTACCACAGCGTACAGCCTCGACATCATGGAGCGCCGCACCGGGATCGCATATCCTAGCGTCCGTGCCGAATCCTTTGGCTTGGACGCCTTGGGCAGAATGACCGCCTTCACCAACTCCGAGGGTCATGTGTACCGGCTCGCCCATGACGGCCAGGGACGCGTTGTCGCCGCCACGAACGCGGCGGGGGAACAGGTCTTCCGCAACTCCTTCGACCTTTATGGCAACCTCACCAACAAAATAGATGGGGCGTCCCGCCCCATCCGCAACCAATTCGATATCCTTAACCGCTGTACGAACACGGTCTATACCGATGGCAGCACTGAAGCGTTCGCCTTTGATGCCGCCGGAAACCTTCTTACCGCCAGAAACGCGACCACGACAAACACGTTCGCCTATGACCTTATGAATCGCCTCACCGCCTCAGTCAGCCGCGTGTCAGGCGTGGCCTTCACAAACAGATACCGTTGCGACCTTGGTGGCCTGGCGACCAACTTGGTTTACCCGGACGGCAAGACGGTCCGCTACGATTTCGATGCGGACGGCCGCGTGACGAACGTAGTGGATTGGGCGCAACGCTCCTACCGCATCACCCGCGATGCGGCGGGGCGCATGACGTCACTTGTCTACTCCAACGGCGTCTCTGGTGCGTGGCAATACGATGCATCGCACGCCGTTTCGAACTGGTCCTACTCGGGCGCTGCAGGATTGCCGGGACGGTCCATAACCCGTGACACCATGGGCCTCAAGACCCGCGAAGATATCACATCCGGACCGTTGCCGGTACCCGCCGCCGACCGCCGTGCCGCGAACACGTTCAATACGGCGGACCGCCTGACATCCGCGCAAGTAACGATCGGCACGAACACGGTCACCGAAGAGTACCGGTCCGACCTATGCGGTGCCGTGACCAACGTTGTGCGTAGCGGCGGAACGAACGATGTCTATGCGTACGATTTGGCAGGGCGCATGACTGCCGCCAGCGCCAGCAACTTGTCGCTGGTGGCAATTTATGATGCACTCGGAAACCGCGTCAAGACCACCGTCAACGGCGTTACCCGGTTGTGGGTGGTGGACCATGCCGACCCGCTCAAGCGCCCCTTGATGGAAACCACCACCAACGGCACGCCCGTTCGCTATTACGTCTGGGGTGCGGGGCGCTTGCTGGTCGCAATTGACGCAGATGGAACCACACGATATGCCCACTGCGATGATCAGGGCAGCGTCGTGGCGCTCACCAGTACGAACGGTACGGTGCTCTTCACAGCGAATTACGGACCATACGGCGAACCGTGGGGCACCACCGGGACGAACGTCACACCCTTCGCCTGGCTCGGCGGTCACGGTGTCTTTCACGCCGGCGGCAGTTCCCTCTATCTAACCCGTTACCGTGCCTATGATACGACGCTGAAGCGTTTTCTCTCTCAGGACCCGCTCGGTCTTGCTGGTGGGGCGAATCTGTACGCCTACTGTCTGGGCAATCCGCTTGGTTACATCGATCCCTTCGGGCTTTGCGGGGGACTGTGGTTTGATCAACTCGGCTCCTCAGCCGCTGCAGCGTCCGCCTCCATTCAGAACACCATGATCGAAACCTATCCGTGGCCAGTTGCCGGGGCGCTCAACACGGTTGTGCAGATCGCACAAGGCATTGTCTCCACGCCACAGACCATCGGACATCTGGGCGAAGGCTCCGGTACATTCGCCGGCAATCCAAGCTGGCGGACGGCGCCTGGGATGCTCATGGACGTCTCTGTCGCAGCGAGCGTGCTGGCGGCCGGCATGGCTCCTTTGCCGTTTGCAAACGCGGCCTTGGGATCATCAAGTGCAGCGGCATCCCAGACGACAGCAATAAGTCCGTATCGCTATACACAGTCGGGAGAATCGTTCTCCCATTATGGCTACGCCGAACAATCTGCGGGTTTTGGAAACGGCTTACGGGTAGGTAGTAGCTACGCTACACCAGTGCAGGGTCTCTCCGGCGGTGAAGCACAAAGCGGTCTCGCCTTGCCCCGTGATTTACCGCCCAATGCTGTTTACAGCGTGACTCCAAATCCTGGAACTCCGATCCGAGTTAACCCAGTGACACAACCCGCTTTCGGACAACCTGGTGGGCTTCCGGAAGTTCAGTTTTACATGGGTACGCAACCGGGGACGGTATCGGGTCCGGTGCGAATCCCTTAGGAGCAACATATGATAAACGAGTGTCCATTCAAGGTTGGCGACTGGGTATGCTATAAACCCAGCATTCGGGGTCGTGGCCTTCAGGAAGGTGATTTCCTTGTTCCTGATCGTAACTATCAGATTTTGAGAATCGAGAAGGAACGCTATGTCGTGGTCGAGGGTGAGGATCATCCTGGTGGCGGCCTGTACTGGACGGAATTTATAATCGCTGAGCGTACCGGGTCTACGAAGAAAGGCTAAAAGAATCAGATTTATTCTGCGAATGCCTCCGCTGCTGCGAGTCGATTCTGTCGCGCCCAGTGGACAGCACTCACTGTAAATACCGAAATATTATGATCGATGTTGACTATGGGCGCCTGAGTATTGAGGATCATGATAAGGCCCGTTTGTTCCGGGCCCACGGATAGCTATTTAAAAAAACAAAAATGATACGATGCAGGATTGGTTCCATTTAGTCGAAGGTGCGTGTTCAAGGAGGTCCGATATGAAGATGTTGAAAAGTCTAATTTTCTTAACGGTGCTAACCGCTCTGTTCGGTTGCGAACATCACGATGCAAAGACAGAAAGCACTGTATCGTCAGTAACTGATAAAGAAATTTCCGTTCAGTCACAGTCTGCTGAATCCCAAATAACGAACGCTGTGGACGGCAAGGCTGTTAGTCCGTCTCTTGGACACTTAGAAGTGATTCATACAAATGAACAATCGGAAATAATTTGGTGCAGCTATGGCTATGGGTTTGATTATTTCACGTTAACGAACTTTCCAGATGCCGAAGAGGATACGAATTCAATACCAACAAACCCATTAACCAATGCCGGATCCACAAACTCATTCTTGCCGTAATCGTTCCCCGTTCCGGCAATCAGGCCTTCGTCAATCAACCCGCTTTCGCAATCGGAAACTGAATGATCCCTGGTTTATCTTGCGGAACAATCTCCCAATACTTCCCAGCTTCCGATTTCTTTACCAGGTTCCTGTAATGGTTGAACAACACATCCACGTGGGAATGTCCCATCTGTAATGCGGTCTTGGGGGCATCCTCATTATGCGCCAGTAGATAGGATCCGAATGAATTGTTGCCAACCGAATTATGACCGTGTGCCGTTCCTGAATTAAATCTGATGAAAAG
>CAYNMU010000095.1:0-7081 GCA_964398395.1 uncultured Eubacteriales bacterium | reverse complement strand
AATGTAAAAATTTCAATTTAGAAACATTTGATGGGGATGTTAATATTTTATCTGCACATAATATAGATATGAAATGTGTTGATAATTTTGATGTTGATGTTGGTAAGAAAATATCAATAAATTCTATGGATAGTATCACTATGGTTACAGAAACTACATGTTCGTTGCGTTCTAAATCTACATTTAATGTCAATACATCAGATACTTTGCTAATGCAATCCGCTGAAAAAACTTCTATTAAAGCTGGACCAAGTGTTGATATAGATGCAACTGATGTATTTATAAAGGCTGGTAAGGCGGTTAGTTCTAATAAACCTGGTATTATACATATGGAATTACCAACATTGAAAGGTACAGTTCCATTACCAAACACACCAGAAGTAGTTAGAATCAGAGATTTGGTTACACCAACATTATTGGGTGATAAATTGGTTAGACAAGTAATATATACACCTCCAGTTAAAGTGTTGCAACCAGTTAGTAATAGATTTGCAGGTAAGAATCGTAGATATGAATGCCCCGATAGTGATTTAGATCCAGCAAAGGAATCTACTATGAAGGATTTAGAGGAGAAACAACCAAATGTAGTTAAAGTACCTGCTCCAGTACCATCTGAAGTACATCCAACACCCACTACAAAACCAACACCAAAAGTAGACACAAACACTTATGATAAATTTGAGAATGAAGTTGATATACCGAAGGGAACTCAATTGTCCACCCACTATTCATTAATGCAACTCCTTGGTGGTGACGATAGAATAACCAAAGTCAGAGCACAACAAGGTTTAAGTGAAGGTCAAATAATCCAAAATCTACAGTACTTGGCAGTTAATGTTCTTGAAGTTATTAGAAATGAATATAGTGGGATGCACATCCATTCTGGGTATCGTTACCAGAAGGGTGGTGATAAGAGTAAGCATAACATGGGTATGGCAGTTGATATGGGATTTACAGGAAGCAGTAGAAGTGATTATTACGCAATTGCTAAAAGGATTACCGAAATTTTGCCAAGCTTTGATCAAGTGATTCTTGAATATGGTGTAGGGAATAGTCAATGGATTCATGTCTCATTTAACAAGTCAAACCAAAGACGCGAGATTTACACATACTGGCAAGGAAAAAATACTGGTGCTGGGCTGCATAAGTTAGCATAAACAACAACAATTATAATTTTAGATAATAGGAGAATATAAAATGTCAACATGTACTACAGAATTAAATAAACAAATACAAGGAATTCAATTGAGACTATCACAAGCAGAAAATAATTTATCTGCAACATATAATGGTATATCTCAATTGGTTGGAGCTATGATGGCTAATCCATTTACTATTGGTCCAGCATCTGTAATGCTACCGATTTATAATTTAACAGCAATTGGGTTTAATTTACAACAGAAATTAGTTGACCTAATACCAACAATCGATATGAAAAAATTAATGATGGAAATGGCAGCAACATTAGAAAGTACCATGCTTGCTGAATTAGAAGCTGTAACTTCTGCCGTTCTTGGTGCATTAGAAGGTGCATTAGATGCTGCCACAGCTATGCTAGATGCCGCTACGTCAGCACTTTCATCAGCCGTTGATGTTGCTGCCGATGCATTGAGTGACGTAGGTACTGCCGAATTCTCTTTAGATGCGGCTATTGCATTTGGTGAAGATGTCGGCATAGCTGCTGCAAATACAGCATTAGATGTGGCAAATACAGCATTAGATGTGGCAAATGCAACAGTAGCTACTGCTACGGGTACTTTAGCATCAGCTCAAGCTGTTATGGATGCATTTTCAGAAGAATCATTAACTGCATATGGATTTTTAAAAGGTCAATCTGATGCAGCAAAATGTAAATCGCTTAGTTTACATTTAGTTTAAGGAGAATTTAAATGGCAGTAGTTACAAGAACAATTAATAGTTTAAGAAAAGGTTACACAGACTTGGATTTCAACTTCGGAGAAAACCCTGGGACTTCCGATGTTAATAAGAAAACAAACGCAGAGGCAATTAAGCAATCAGTTAGAAATCTTTTACTTACGAAAAAATATGAGAGGCCATTTCAAGATAGTTTGTATAGCCAGTTATACGATCTGTTATTTGAGCATTTCACCAGTACAACTAGAATGGCGTTGGATAGGGTAATAAGAAATGTCTTAAAGTATTATGAACCAAGAATAAATGTACTTGATGTAAATATAAGTAACAATCAGTCATCCAATGCTTTAGGTATAACTTTGAGTTATGAAATAATAAGTTTAAATATCTCCACAACTCAAAGCATTATTTTGGAGAGAACTAGATAATATCTAATCCTAATATATCGGTAATGAATAGTTCTGTATTGCCATTACCTAATATATGTTCTCCGGTATATTGAAATTCTTTAAAAGTTAGTTTGTTATATTTCTCTAAATCCAAAGCATCTTGCCCATTTTCAAAATATAATTCTTGAAGTATTGTAGGAGTCCAAGATTTATTTACTTGCATACCAGTTAGGCGTTTATTTGTAGTTAGATTTGTCACACCAACTTTATATAAAGAATTATAATTTATGTTATCGAATCTTATATAGTAGTGGTATCCAGGTTTACTAGAATCGAATCCAGTTTTAGCGCATGATGGACAACCTCTACCGCTTAAATGTGCATTTGGCGTTTGTTGGAATATTCCATGTTCTTTACATATAATTTTAACACATGTTATGGCATTTATATATTCTACTAAAGAATAATCATACTGATTACCACGTTTTGTTATTGCTTTATTTATAAATTCTACTGTATTTGATTTACATATACCACCACATTTCGCACACCCATTTCCATTTATGTGTGTTGATGGTGATTGTTCAAATATTCCATGTTCTTTGCATATAATTTTAACCTTTGTATTTATATTAATATATTCAACCAAAGAATAATCAAATCTATACCCATGAATATTAATAAACTTATCTATAATTAAATCTTTGGTGTGTTTTAATTTATCGCCACATGTCCTTTTTCCACATAGATAACATCCTCTATTACTTAAATGATCGGCTGGATTTTGTTCAAACACACCATGCATTTTACATATAATTTTAATTTTAGTGCTATTATTGACATATTCAACTAAAGAATAATCGTATTTATCTCCATGAACTGTTATTGCCATTTCTATAAATTGTTCAGTAGTTAATTTATGCGTACCTCCACACACATCGCACCCTTGCCCGAATAAATGATCTGCTGGTCTTTGTTCAAAAATCCCATGTTTTTTACAAACAATTTTAATTTTTATTTGATTACCCCCATAATCAACCAAAGAATAATCATATCTATCCACATGCACTGCTATGGCTTTTTCTATAAATTCTTCTGTAGTTAATTTCTTTGACATAATTTATCCTAGTTATTTAATCTAAATACTATTATAAACCTATTTATACTAAAGTCAAGGAAAATTTAACATGGCGACAACAAATAAGACAATGATTGTAAGCGATTTGGACTTTGCAACCATCAAGAGCAACTTAATAACATTTCTACAAAGTCAAGAAACTTTTAGTGACTACGACTTTGCTGGAAGCGCATTAAACACAATTGTGGACCTCTTAAGCTATAATACACATTATCTAAGTATTCAAGCCAATCTTCTTGCCAATGAATGCTTCCTCGATAGTGCAGTTGCTAGAGGTTCTGTAGTCAGTCATGCAAAAAGTCTTGGCTATTATCCAACAAGTTATAAGTCATCCACTGCCTATGTAACAATTACAGCCAGCTCAATAACCGGAAGTCCAACTTCTGTAATTCTACCAAAAGGCAGTCAATTTACCAGCGTTGTAGATTCAGTTACATATAAATTCATAACACTGGATAGTTACGAAGTTGCTCCAGTTGGCACTACAGTTACATTTACTAATATACCTATATATGAAGGTATATTAAAAAGCTATTCTTATGTAGTCGATACACAAAATGTTCTGCAAAAGTATATTATCCCAAGCCAAACAGTTGATTTAAGTACATTAGTAGTCAGAGTTCAAAATAGTGCTTCAGATACAACTTTAACATTATTTACAGAATCTGCCGATATTACAATGGTAACATCAACCACAAACTGCTATTATATTCAAGGTACATCAGATAATAAATATGAGGTATATTTTGGTGATGGTATTCTTGGTAAAAGTGTTATTGATGGTAATATAGTAATTCTTGAATATGTAATTGCATCTGGCAGTGTTTCTAATGCAGCCAAGGTATTTAGGTCAGTTAATACTATTAGTGGAAGTAGTACTATTGCAATCTCAACCATTGATGTTGCTGTTGGTGGAACTGAATATGAATCAGTCAACTCAATTAAACGGAATGCTCCAAGAGCTTTTACTGCCCAAAATAGAATGGTTACAGTGGAAGATGTTAGAACACTACTTCCAATGTTATATAGTAATATTAAAAGCGTACAAGTTTGGGGAGGAGAAGAAAATATACCACCAAATTATGGTATGGTTTTTGTTTCAATAGAACCACTTAATTATGGATTATTAACTGTTACTGAAAAGAATGATATTCTAACCAATGTATTAAATGAAAAGAAAATTATAGGCATTCAATATGCTATTGTTGACCCAGAATATATTTATATAAATATCAATTCAACAGTCTATTACAATAAATCAATTTCATTATATGCTTCAGATACTATGAAAATATTGGCAAAAAATGCAATTATGATTTATAATAATAATGAATTAGGAAAATTTAAAGGTGTGTTTAGATTTAGTAAGCTTTCAACTGCTATAGATAATGTTGATAAATCAGTCATTAGCAACATAACTTCATTTACCTTGAAGAAATATCTAGTACCAGTCTATGGAATCTCAACAACATATACTATGAATTTTCACAATCCTATTTATAAAAATGTATTAGGTAATCCAGAAAGTGCTGTTGCTTCATCCGGTTTTACAATACTTGGTGATAGCACAGTTTATTATTTTGATGATGATGGAAGCCAGTATATTAGAATGTTTTATTATAGTAATACTACAAAAGTATACACTAACAATAATATTGGAACTATTGATTATACTAATGGTAGAGTTTCTATATATCTTACAATATCTGCCTTTATTCCAGTAAATATCGCTGATGTTGGTATTTCAATTATTGTAAAAACCCAATCAAATGATGTTATTCCAGTACGAAATGTTATATTAAGAATATTGGAGGATGATGTAACGACAAATGCAATTGTTGATAGTATTTCAGATGGGAATGCGTCTGGCGCAAACTACACATTCACACCAAGCCGATAATTTTAGTATAAATATTAGTAATAGAATAAAGGAGGTAATTTGTGTTAGATAACGTACCAAAAAATATAAGTGCAATGCTTCCAGACCATATTGTAGACGATTACCCACTTTTTACGGAGTTCCTAACTGCATATTATGCATTTCTTAACCAACCAACAGGACCGGATAATGTTGTCAAAAATATCCTAAGTTACACTGATATTGATGATACTATAGATTCCTTTAGAGATCATATTTACGCTGAACTTTTAACAAACATCCCAGATACTATTATAGCCGATAGAACTCTTTTAGCCAAGCATATAAAGGAATTATATTCAAAAAAAGGCACAGAAGATTCCTATAGATTGCTCTTCAGGATATTATTTGATAAAGAAATAGAAATAAATTATCCAGTAGAACAAATATTGATGTTATCGGATGGTCGATGGGATCAAAAAACATCATTTATTTGCCATATTCCAACTACAGTTGCTGATACTCTAATAAAAACTGCAATTGGTAGAAAAGTAGTAGTTCAATTGGCACTTAAAGTTCTTCCCGTAACAATTCTTGATATTGTTAAATTAAATAGTACTGACGCTAATAATAATTTATATGAATTTTTCATTATAAGAGATTTCTTTGATGATTTTAATACAGCAAGTACTGTTTCATTTAAGCAGATTGATTCAATTACAATAACAAATCATGGAAGTGGTTATGATGCTGATGCCGATATAATTAATGTAATATCACTAGATGGCGGTAGAACAGATATAGATATTGTAACAGTTTCTGGGGAAATTACAAATACTATTATAATTGATAAAGGTATAGGATTTACCATACCACCAATATTAGCTATAGAATCAGAAACTGGTTCTGGTGGATATTTAGTAGCAACATTATCTAATATATATACTGGAACGATATTAAATTCAATTTCAAATATAAAAATATTGAAATCAGCGACTGGTTATAATGAAGGTAGTGCATATGAAGTAGATTATAAATTTAGCCCAGATCCAGATCAATTAGGACGTGGGGCGCGAATACAAATAACACATAATGATTCTTTACATTATACAAAAAACATATCAATTTTAGATTTTGGTCAATATTATCAAGATAAGTTTGATTTTGTAATAAATAAAACTACAGCAACTGCATATGCAATTGTAACAGTTTCCCTTGGATCTATTAATAGTGTAGTTGTAATAAATAATGGAAGTGGTTATACAGTTGCTCCAACTATAACAATATATGGTGATGGGCAAAATGCAACAATGACATGTACTATAGATGCCAATGGAACGGTAGATGCATGTTATATTGGTAATGTCGGTGAAGGTTATAGCATACCTCCAGCCATAGTATTTTCAGATGCTTCAATTGCAATTAATTTCTCAAACAGCAAATTAAGAACTTATCCAGGAAGTTATATAGAAAATAATGGATTTTCTTCAAGTTCAATGGTAATATATGATGGTATATATTACCAAAAATATTCATATGAAATAGTAATAAATGAATTATTTGATTTATATAGAGGCGCATTGAAAAAAATGCTACATCCAGCTGGTTATGCAGCATGGGGAGTATATGATTTTCAAAAAGTTTTAAATGTACAATTAAGTACAGAAAAAATAGATATAGAAAGAAACTCAAAAATTTTGGATTTTGTGTATGCAATTGAAACACATATTTGGAATATGCAAAAAGTCTTGGCTGATACTTATGATTCTTCTACAGTTACTGATAATATTGATTATGATATGCAGAAAGTCTTGGCTGATA
>CAYNMU010000094.1:0-7128 GCA_964398395.1 uncultured Eubacteriales bacterium | reverse complement strand
TCCCAGCCAAGGGCAGCTTTACCAGTTGCATGATTTTTGGTATAAAGTACTTCAAAACTATCAATTCCAAATTCTGCTATAAGTTTTTCAACCACCTTTGATGAAGTAAAATATTTAACCCAAAATTGATCTGGATGACAACCAACTGCATATTTTGCTCCATAATAAAGCTGCCCAGTTGGTTTAAATCTGATTAGATACGTGTATGGTTGATATATTTGCATTTATATTTCCTAAGTTGTTATTAATCTACCTATTATAGTATATTTATACATGAAAGTCAACCTAAATCTCTAATAATACTTTCTTTTACTACGCAAAGTATCGACTCCCCTTCACTTTTCGATAATCTAGTGTTAATAGCCGTGACGAGATAACGACCTTTATTTAAAGTTTCTTCTGCATCTGAATCATTTTTATTATTTCTAACTGTAGCAAAGAAAATATCAACCACCATCCCGACATAATAAGATGAATGATGAGGTACTACAATTTCAGCCGTATAACTATTAATCTGTTGCATCAGGCTTCTTCTCTGCAAAAGCCAATCTTCTGGAAAATCACTCTGAAATTCATCAAAAGCCTGATTTTGCATTACATACGTCACTACACAACTTGAAGGATTCCTCATTACCTTCTTACTATTCATGGGATATGGATTTAAATGCTTAGAGTTCTTAAATGAATCTATATAATCAAATTCTTGAATATTAATTGTCTTTGAAAGTAAATCACAAGCAATCATTCTACTTGCAAACATACCCGAAGCTAAACGCGAAGAAATATCAAATACCAAATCATTCGCCATAGTTCTTATAATATTATACTGAGTAATATTTTCACCATGATATATTCCAGCCAACTGCCTAACATTTAAAGTTGTATTATAAAACTTCATAGCTGGTTCTTGAACATCAATCAAAGAATTAATACTTACAAAATTATATTTGAAAACATCTTGATAGCAAACATAATTAGCAACTTCCTTCTGCCCTTCTTCTTTTGCAACCGAAGTGCTTCTTGATGCAACCCAATTCAAAGTTTTAAATGGACTCCAATTAGGTACTAGAATTTGAAAAGCATTTGCCGTATCTTCAATAACAATTTTTTTGCTGACGGCTTCATTTACTGCCAAGGAATCAAAATCATTAAATATTTGTTTTGCAATTGTTGCCAAATTACCTTTGAAACCTCTGGCAAGTTTTACATGGGCATCACAATAACCTTCTTCTGACATAAAGTGGATTATATATGCTTGCTGTCCTTCTTTAACGGTTATTCTATCAGTTATCTTGGTTACATAGAATATATTGTCTACCAGCCCAATTGCATCATCAATACCAGGAGTTTTATAGGTAATTTGAAGTTTTTCTTCACCCAAAAGTGGAACATATTGAATTAAATCTAAGCTATCCATTACTGTGATTGTACCAGTTATATAATTGCTGAATAGATCCTCATATATGTTCATCTCAAGCATAATCTTAGAAATATCAACTATTGTTTCTGTTACGACACTAGTTAATTCTACCTTCTCTATTGATACCTCTCCAGCGAATTTTGCATTATCATTACTCATATTATTCTGCCAAAAGTCGTTTGACTTCTTTCGTAAAAGTAGCTATAAATTCAGGTCTAAGCAGATAAATATGTCTTTTATTTTCATTTAAAATGTCTTCATAGGCATAATTAGTAACTGATGTAAAGGTACTGGTTGGAACCAACGTCCATGTTAAAGCAACTGGATCAAATATTTTAAGGTTATTTCCATCTACTAAGGCATTAACTTCTTCACCATTTTCATCTTCATAATGATGTATTGCATATTCATTGCCAACACCATAAACAGTTGTGATATAAGTTTCTAAATCATAGTAGGATTTTGGAAAGTCATCTGGGCTGGTAAGGTTATTTACCATTAAGATAATCCAATGGTTTTCTTGAGTTCCATAATATCTACTTGAAACAATTTCAGGAGTTTCATTATCTCTAATGCTATATGTTTCAAAGGCATTATTGTTTTGCATATCAGTATTAGATATTTTAACCCTTTTAAGGAAGTTTGTTACGATAATATTATTATCCGGTTCATTATCAATAGCAAAGTTATATAATATTTTATCAAAGAATTGAAAATATGGCATATTAGTTGTGTCCTTTTAATTTATATAAATAGAAGTAGTAATTGAAATATATCGAGTATTTCAAAACTCTGCTACGGAAACAAAGCTGTCCTACCTTAATACTATTTATACGGAATTTCAAAATGAAAAAATTATCTGAACTAGCAACAAAATATCTCAATAATAAAGATTGGTTATATGAACAATATATAACCAATGAGAGAAGCATTAGGTCATTAGCTAAAGAATTAAAGTGTTGTATACCAACCGTAAGTAAATATATGAAAATATACAATATAGAACAAAGAAATCATGTTGATTCTATGGATATATTTAGTAAAACTATTGCAAATAATAAAGAGGAAATCAGAAGCAATACAACATCTAAAATATGTTCAAAATGCAAAGAAGAAAAAGAAATAACAGAATTTTACAAAGCCGCTACTAACGTAGACGGTCATAATAATGTATGTAAAGATTGTGTTAATAATGCAAATAAATTATGGAGAAAAGAAAATCCAGAACAGGCTAAAACTAAAAATAAAAAACATGGAAAAACCTATAGAAATGGTCACAAGGAAGATATGAATAAATTCAGAAAGGATTGGAACGATAAAAATCCAGATTATTATACAGATTATGCTGCTACGCACAAACAAGAAAAGGCAATAACAGATAGAGCATATGAAAAGAAAAGAATGGCAAATGATCCATTATTTGCTCTATCAAAACGAATCAGAAATTCTATTAGGCAAAGTTTAAGAAATGGTAAATATCCTAAACATAATGGTACTTATGAAATATTAGGATGTACGATTGAAGAATTATTCGCTCATTTAGAAAATCAATTTATCGAAGGTATGTCTTGGGATAATAGAGAATTGTGGCATGTTGATCACATATATCCAGTATCAAAAGCTATCAATGAAGAACATCTATTGCAATTAAATCACTATACAAATCTTCAGCCACTATGGGCTGAAGATAATTTAAAGAAAGGTGATAAAATACCTCTATAGGTCATTTGCTTGGGCGCGATTTCTCGAAAGTGGTTCAAGTTCAAGGAAGTCACATTTCATCTGGACAATAGTTGGAGCACCATTTTGCAAGGTGCTCCAGTTGCCTTTCCCATAAGCAACAGTCATAGTCTCCAATGCACAAGCTCCAATATTATGCAAGAATGGATTAACACCTTCATTATAATGATAACTGATGTTAAATTCGCTGGGGTAGGACATATAAAATGATCCGAGCACAATTGTTGGCATCATGTGATACTTAAATAACTTTATAATTGCTAAAATTGTTGAACATTCGCTTGCATTATTTGCAGCCAAGGTAAATGTATAACCAAATTTTCTGTAATTAACTCCCTTAAATAGCATTTCTTTGCGAGGATTTTGTACAGTTCTTGTTAAGGCTTCTGTTGAACCAGAAACATTAACTGGTGCTCCTTTCATATATGTATCTAAAGCACCTGCCGAATAGCCTCCAATAGCTCTAATAACTGCCGATAAACTACCCCCAGCCATTTCACTGAATGCTGCTCCACTTGTCACAGCATTCACCAAAGCCCCTCCCAAGCCCAGCGAAACATCTGCATATTCTACTCCATATGTCGTGTTAAGACCTTCCGCTGGCATTGGGAGTTTAATTATAGTACCTATTGGCTTCATATCAGACTTCAAATGCAAATCATTAGGTTTTAAAGATGCTAATTTATCTTGAATAATTGGTGAAGTTGCATTTCTACCATCAAATGCTGATAAAGGGACATATCCACCTTTACCATACATGACTGACATATTTGGTTGCATTGGATCTGGATTTGTTAAAGATGTTAATGAGTCTTTAGAAGCATTACTGGATGCATTCTTAGTAACGTCTACTGTAGGTCTATCAAAGGCACCATTAGAACGTTGAATGCCAGTAAATTCAACTCCAATATCAGCAATACCAACAATTTCAAAAACGATGCAATTGGTATTAGGAATGGAATTTAGCGTTTCTGGATATGTTAAAGTAGAAACTGGTTGTGGGCTTTTATCAGTCTGCTGAGTACCTTCAACTTTTTTTGAAGAAGTCTGTGGTGAAGCATTTTTGACTCGCGCTGCATCATCTGCTCTCGCTTCTCTTTCTTCTTCTGCGTATAATTTTGCTTGATTATCCCATTTAGTTTGTAGTGATGCATCATCACCCATCACACCTTCCCACATGCCAGCCATAACAATTCCTTCCTTATTTGTTTGTAATTACCTTTATTTAGCGCAAAAAAATAGCCCAGCTAAGTGGGCTATTGAAGTGGTTTAAAGGTATTTATGCGGGTTTTACAATAGATATTGATGTTGAGTTTGGCATAATCAATATTGCATTATTGGGAAAAACTTCTTTAAGTTGGTCTTTGCAATCAAGTAACAATTTAGTTGCACGATGCATTGGTAAATTTCCAATCTTCATTGATACTATTAATACATCATTTTCTGTTAATTCTAATCTTTTAATCATTTTATTTCTCCGGTTGTTGTTTAAGTTCTTTAGGTAAGTGTAATATTATAGCAGGTATTTTAGAAATGTCAAGTTAATTTTTTAGAAGAAAAATGAATCCAATGTTATTTTCTGCTCAAGTTCCCAGCCAATGGCTTTCAACATAATATTTAAAGCACTCATAAAGCATTTATCGAACTGCTCATTATAATCAACATACTTTCTTGCTACAATTTCTTCTGGAAAATTTTGAGCAAATCCCATAACATTTTCTCCTATTGGATTTTGTTTCTTCAGGAAGACAAATTTTATCTTCTCTCCATTAGTTATAGTTGCATATTGTTGCTGAAGATTCTGCTTCTTTACATAATGGTTGTGGAGAATTGCAGCCCTAACAGCAATAGGTGTGCCACTTTTATATAATTTAGTTGAATCACCAGTATACTTAATTATTTCATTGCATCCCCTTGGCGCGGCTATATCCTCAACTTCAGCATTAAAGAAGTCTGCTTTAACAATTTCCACATGCTTTCTTAATTGCTCAACAGTACCAGCTAAAATTATATTTACACACTCTTTCAAGGTTTTCTTGACTATGACTGGAGTAGAAGATTGTATTAATTGCAGTCCTGTAACCTTATTTTCTGCTGTTGAGTAGCGCACACCTTCATTATCATGCACTCTAACAACATACTTCTTTTTCGCAGTCCAGAATCCTTTACTACAAATGGCTTCTCTCTTAAAGTTGATAGTGCTTTCAAATGCATTAGTATATTCAAAGAATTCTTGATAGGTTTTTGTTAGCATATCTTTAAATTTACTTTTACAAACAGCATCAAGAAAATCAACAATCTGGTCTTCTGATTTACCATTGCAAAATTTATCAACAAGTGGCTGAACATCTACATATAAACTATCTGTATCGCAATAAATTACATAATCTGCTTTAGGAAATTTTAAAGTGTCAATGTAATAATTATTGAATGCTTTATCACCCCATTGGATGATTGTTTGACCAGTTAATGTGATGGCTTCTGCAAGACGTAAATCATAAAATTTAAAATATTGGTTGGCCACGGCCCCGTATGCCGAGTTGATGCTAATTTTTATCGCTTGTTCAGCATTACGGTTAGCAGCTATTGTATTTTGAGTTGTTTTATATAACTCTAAAAGTTCTTCATTTGTTAATGTTGTATAATCAATCATACATCTAATCCTAAAACATCAGTTATAAAAAGTTCAGTATTGCCATTTTGCATTATTTTCTCACCATGATATTGATATTCTTTAAAGTCTTGTTTATATTTTATTTCTAAATCTGCTATTATATTACCATCAGTATTATAATATTCGTTTAATACTATATAGTTTAATTCTTTTGGTATGCCCATGCGACTTATGCGTTTTTTACTATTATTAGAATTTGTTATGCCTATTTTATAATATATAAAATTTGGTGATATTATTTTTATATAATACAATACGCCAGATTTATTTCTATTAAAACCATGTTTGCTACTATTTATTGGTATACCATGCATCTTTAGATTTTTAGATATTAATCTTCTACCGCACAACATTAATTCTGATATACGATGTATACTATTATTTTCAACAACATACATATTATATAACCATTCTCTATCATTTAATAAAAGTCTATTAGCTATTAGTTTTGATGGAATATTGTGGATTTTTAAATAATTTGATATAGATACAGCTGAACACTTTAATTCAATAGCAATTTCATATGTCGTTTTGTTATTTAATACATATTCATTATATAACCATTCTTTGTCATTTAATTTATTAAATAGATCCAAATTTATTATATTATGCTCTCCTCCATTTCTTATATTGATGTTATATTTATTTAAATATTTAACAACAAATGTATCAGAGCATCCGATAGTATTTGATATTTCTGTAGTTGTTTTATTATCTATAATATATTCATTATACAACCAGTCCTTATCATTTAAAAATATTAAACATTTAGGATTTTTTGCATATGCTTCACATAATTCTTTTTTAATATTATATGCAGTTATATATTTGGTAACATACCCATGCGAACAATTCAACTCATCTGCTATAGAATTTGCTGTTCTATTCTTAGTTATATATTCTAAATACAACCAATCAAAAGATTCTAAGGATATTTTTGCCAACGTGTTGCGATTACACATTATTTTATTCCTCTCTTTTTCATCTCTTCTTCTATTAAAATTAATTCTTGTTTTGCTTTAATCATCTTTCCTTTGTACAATAAACGAGAGTCGAAGAACTTCCTCATAAGTGCTGGCAAGAATCCCTGTTTTTCCTTCGTATACATAGTGCCATTACACGCTAATGTATGTCCCTCTATAGGTGTATAACTTTTGTTTAAAAAGCCTTCTACGGTCACATCTTGGCGTTCTTCGATGATTGTTTCTGGGCTGATGTTATATTGCATAATTATACTTGGGTATAATGATGCAGCATCGAAAGAACATAACCAGCCTTTCAAACCTTTTATTGG
>CAYNMU010000093.1:579-7164 GCA_964398395.1 uncultured Eubacteriales bacterium | reverse complement strand
CCATCATTTGTACAGCATTCATTCCCTGGTGAGATAATGATTCAAGGCACACACGCCATGCCGGCAAACGCAGCAAAGGCAGAGCCTTTGCTAAGCAACAATACGTAAGTTTTGTTGCGGTTGACGGCATGTTAGTGACCGTTTTTAAAATTTTCAATTGTTTTGTCAATTCCTTCAATATCTCCTCTGTAGATGATATTCTTTCCGTTTTGGATGATCAAAGTGGTTGGCACGCATTGAACATTAAATGCTTTTGCTGATGAATCATTTATAACAAGTACTGGGAAAGTGTATTTCAAGTTTTTTATCATACTACTGGCCTGATTAACACTATCCCGCTTTAAATGAATGTCTACTGCATAGAATTCAACTCCTTTGGTGTTTTTGTATTTGTCAAATTTCGATTGAAGGGTTGGAAATTTTGTAAAGCAAACACCACAGGCAGTATGCCAAAAATCAAAAACTATAAGTTTTTCTTTTATTGAATTATTAGATAAATACTTACCCTCAGATAATGGAATTGTGAAATTTGGTGCAGTCTCCTGTACAATTCCTGTGAAGGTTCCAAAGTTCAATTTATGTAACCAAATATTATATCCGTTAAAACACATATAAAGAAGTATCACAAGCCAAATTCCAGTGACACTTAAACTGTAAACTGGTCGTACTTTGAATAAAAGAAGACCAAATAAAACCCCAGAGAGGTGAAAGATAAAATCGGGTAGAGAGACTAATGTACTTTTAAAACTTAATATCCGTAAAGGAAGTTGAATTAAGCAGAGACCCAGCAAGATTGCACTAAAAATCAAAAAATAACTAAGTTTTTTATGATATTGATTTAGAAAATATAATGTTAACAATAGATATAATATGAATCCTATTAGTGAACTGATTTGAAAACTTGCGTATCCACGCAATATTCCAGTGAGGCATTCAAGAATAATTGAGATGCTAAATAGAATAATGAAGATTTTTACTTTCATGTTTCATTTTAAAAATGGTCACTAACGGTCGGCGGTATGAAATCGTTGGGGATTGCGGGCTACTATCCTGTCCAGTTACACCGAACTTGATGCGGGGCAGAATGCTCGAATAACCACTTAAACCCCAATGTTTTATACCGCTTGTTAGCCCCCGTTTTTATATTTTTTTCATATTTTTTAGCATTTCATAGTGATTCGTTTTAGCAAATTCTTCTTTTACATTTGCAGGAAGCATATCAATTGCTATTTGTTTCCTAAAAATCCAACGATAAATTTTTGCAGAATCACGAAACTTTAAAGGTGTTTCGATAAATTTTAATCTTTCAATAATCTTTGGTGCTTCTTCTGCAAATTGTTTTTCACTTGCTTCATGTATTCTATCCGCTTGTTCCTTTGCTTCCTCAAAAGTTAAAATATCCATTAGCATTATTGAAATAGTTCCTTCAATATTTCGCTGAATACTGTATTCATTTAATGTACCATCTTTTTTAGCAATAATTTCATATTCTCTTAGTCTTTCTATTTCTGATAAAAATTCTTCCTGTGTTACACGAAGACGCCAAAGTTCTCCTTTTTCCTCTAATTCGGCTTTTTTTAGGAGATATTTTTTAAAATATACTTCGTTTAGTTCCATAAACTGAAAAATTCAATAATATTTAAATTGTTTTTTAAAATGTTCCTTTCCAGCCAACCACAAATATTTATCAATTTCTTTAAGATTGTATGCATCTATTTCATAGAAATCTTTAAATTGAATCAAAATCGATTTAAATTTTGAATAGTTTTTTAATTCTGACTTATTAAAAGTTGAGAAATTGTCCTGTTTCCTTAAAGCAAAAAGTAATTTTTCAACATAACTATCATAAATTGGGTAATCAATTGGTTTATGATGACTGCAATACTTAGTAGCAAAAGAATAAAAATTAAATTCTTTTTTTCCATTAATATTCACTTTTGCTATGTCATTCACTAACTCTAAATCATTATTTTCAAGTCGTTTGTCAATATCTAAACTTACAATATGTTTTGCAATGGAAAAAGGTGAAAATATATTTGTACTGTAAAAATCGTTTAAGGAACAAACCTTTATTAATACCTCATCCATATCGTTGTTATAGGGATAAGTCTCAGTAAAAAGCTTTCTAAGACTACTTTCTTGAAGAACATAATTTTCAAGATTATTCCAATCTCCTAGATATTTTTTTACTACGGCTGAATTTGGTCTTTCTATTGTCATTTTTAGTTTTTGTTTAAACCATGTGCTCGTGTTCCCAATTTTTTCTTCCATAATGTTTCTTTCTCAGAGCAATATTTCTGGTCTGCCGTCTTTGAAAGCACCTCTAATATTGAGAATTGAAAGTTTTTATAAAAATCAGGATTTTTTTCTTTCAGATTTGTAAATTCCTTATTGCCTCCTGTTCCATCACCTTTAGCATAAGATTCCCATCTTTGCCAAAGTCCATTTTCACCGTAAGTTGTTCCAATGTATTGCAAACCTGATTTTTTATCAACGACTAAATAAATTGCTTGTAATCTAGTTAATGAATTGAACCAATCCTCATTTGATTGTGGATTTTCAATGATTGTTTTTAATTCATGATAATCCAATATCACATTCATTAATCCAGGAAAATCCTTTAAATAATTATCAGGCAAAATTTTAATCAAAGGCTTATTCTTAACTTCTCCATATGTATTGTACCAACCTCTAGGCACTACCCAGTCAATAATTATCCTATTCGTATATTTTTCAAATTCAGACAAACGTTTAAGTTTTATAAAAAAGTCTTTCGATTTATCTTGGGGGTTACAATATTTGCTTAATTCACTTGAATATATTGGAAGTTTATCGTCTTTCAATATTTCTGTTATCTCGAATATACCAAAAAAAATTGCGCTATTTTTTTCTCCTCCTAAAAAGCTAACAATATACTTGGAGTCAAGAAATGCAGGTTTTGATTGAAAACTTTGATATTCCTCAATCAATAACTTTTGTTTCATTTCATCAAGTTTATCATGATAATGTCTAATTAAAAGAATCTTACCAGATTTCCTCAATTGTTCTAAGGGTAAAATATCTTGAATGTAAATCTTATCCATTAATCGAATCTTTAATATTTAGCACTATCGCTGTTTCTAAAATGGGGGCTAACGATTAGCCTGTAAAACCATGTGCCGTTATAACCTTTTAAATGCAGATAATCCTTAGCAGCATTGGTTTTACAGGCCTGTTATGCACAGGGCGTTTTTTCAACTTGCAAGCTCTTTTGCAAGCTTGTCTTGCAAATGTGCTTGCAAGTTTGTACGGCACAAACACAATTCCTATTCCACGATCATTTTCCCAACTAGAACGTTATCTCCTTGCAATCTTAAATAATAAATCCCGGGAGATAAATTTTCACAGTTTATCTCGACCTTATCTTCTGAAATATCAAACTTTTCAAAAACAGTCGATCCGTAAAGGTTTATTACCGATAATTTGTACTTCAAATGTTGCGGATTGGAAAATTCAACAGTTATTTTTCCATTAGATGGGTTAGGATAAATGTGAAGGTATCCTTGTGTTATTGATGAGGTTTCATGAATTCCCACATTTCTCAACGCCAGATCATAAGTTGCTTTTGGGGCTTCAATATGGCCAACGCCATCGCGTGCTATACTATAGAAATAATAAGTCTTGCCTGGCTCTCCCTTAAAAGTTGCAAAGGTATCGGCTACACTCCTTTTCCAGGGTTGGTATCCCCTGTCAGCGGTGTCTGATACATAAATCGTGTAATCCTGAATGCCGGAACCATTTGGTTCATCATGCCCAGTCCAGGAAATTAAATAGGTAAAATCTCCAAGATACATTGGCCCTTGTTTAACAGCGCTAACAGGTGATGCAGTATCAATCGTATTTACTGTCGTGTTAGTAAGCATCGGATCATTAAAATCAAATTTGATCGATGCCCGGTTTGTTATTTGTGTGCCTGATGGAAGATTGGTTTTTTGATTCACGTGATATAGAACCCATCCTTGACCTTCAGGAGGATGTACATTTGGGGGAAGGTTGATGGTGTCAAAGACCCACTTTATAATGCCACTATTGGGGTCAAATGATTTTGTTGTTGCTTTATGGCTTGTTGAATCAAATGCGAATGTTGACCAATCCAAATTTGAAGATAATGTGTCGGTAATACTTATAGATTCAGCAGAGGCCGTTGCAGATGCGATATTTTCAAAATTAACAATATAAAACACTGATTCAGAATTTAATATATAATTTGACACGCCATAACCTAACGTACTCGCCTTATTATTAGGATCTATTGATTGTACTGAAGATATATTCAATAATCTATCTTTAGCCATCCTAAGCATGCCACAGTTAAAACTTAAAATTTGTGTTTGTGAAATAATGCTGGCCAGTGCCCACATTTTTGAACCAATTCCTGGCCATGGTTTTTTACTTAACATCTGGTGATACAGTACTGGTGCATCAAGATGACATTCAGTATAACCTGGGAATATAGGTTTCTGCAAGCCATCCTTAAATGCTTGTAAAACAGCTTCAGTACATTTATAATCAAATTTTCTATATGGTTTATTAATGTTGTTCAAACACCACTCCCGTAATTTATTTACTTCATCAGGCGTTAAATTTGGATCAAAACTATCCCAAAATCCTTTTTGTTCCCATAGAGGGTCTTGTGGATATGTCGGATATGTTCGTCGGCAAAAAGCTTCCCAACTAGTAAACTGTGTTCCTCCATTAGGTATGTTTTCCCAAATGTATGGTTGACCATCTTTTATAATAAAAATCGCGATATGACCAAACTTCTGATAATTATCCTGAAAAACTATGGATCCTTCCTTGGCTGGAGGAGGGGGTGGAAATATATTTGATGGTTTGTCTATTTTCATCGAATTTATATCGTTGACTCCGTTATAAGTAAGGTTTTTAATTGAAGAACGTTGTTCAGAATCAATTACCCAAATGGAGTCTTGCAATGCAATAGTTCCTGTGCTTAGTGCACTAAGGGTAAAAGGAGTTGTTTTTGTCGAGCAAGGTGGTATAGAATAATCAATAAAGATGATGGTATCATTGGATAGAGTATCAACAGCTGGTACATCCCAAGCAAAAAGAGTTCTATTGTTTATTAACCTACAATTCGCGCCCACAGATAATCGTGCGATTACATAATCTAAATCAATATTTCCTTTATTTGTTAAATTGTGAAAATATATTTCACTCCTTCCAACCCTAACAGGAGAACTACCAACAATACTGACAGCTAAATCAACAAAGACAGACTGAATTGTAAATCCATTTGCATAAATAGTAGACAAACTATCTGGATTAGTAACTACCAAATTCCATTGACCCAATTCGACATTATCAAATGAGAATGTTGTAGTTACATTATTAGTGTTAATAACATGAGTTAAGGATGAGTCAGCAATAATATCGGAATGTCCACTTCGTGTTAATTTCACTCGAGCACCAGACATAAACCCATTTCCTGTAATTTTCATTGTAACATTCCCATTGTTCCCGCCAAATTTAGGTGATATATCATAAATATCAGGTCCATGACCTGAACTTACAATAACATTACTTCCTTTTAATGAATCATTTCTGTGATTCTCATCAATGCTTAATAAAGTTTTACAATTCGTGTTATAAGTAGAGGTTGGACTTGCGGTCCACGCATCAAAATCTAAAGTGTCTGATACTCCTGCAGCTAGAGTAATTTGTTTGGTATTGTTATAAACAGGATCAATACTAAAATTAGTCGAAAATGTTTCAGGGTTCAAACCGTAATTTTTTACTATTGCCCTAGGAATTATAACTGTATCAAGTTTTATTATCCCTTTTGGGTAAATTATTTTATAAACTCCAACATCATGTTGTCTTGTATATTCTAAATCAATGTCATCAATATACCAACCTGGTCCTTGTCCAGCCCAAGTACCCCAAGAAGAATAAAAATATAATGCTATTTGAACAGTTTTGTTAGAGTATGCGGATAAATCAACAAATGCATAGTTCCAAATATTTCCTCCGGTTCCGGTGTAATCTGATGAAATATTAATCCAGGTTGAACTACCATTTACTTTTAGTTGGACTTTTCCATTACATTCACCGCCTATACTCCACCAATGCCAGAATCTTAACCTCGGATTTTGAGTTGAATCGGGGATCGTAAAAGATGGACTGATCAATCTAGACTCAAACCCCTTAAGGTAATTACCATTCAACCCAACAGTAGCACAATTATTACCATTGTGTGCTCCATTAGGCCCTATCGTAGGATTACCAACTTGCCAGTTTCCAAAGTCATTGTACCAGTTTCCCATGCCTGCCTCAAATGTTTCAGGTAATGAAAATATAATTGGTCCGGTTTCTAAGGAAATATCATCAACATACCAACCTGGTCCTTGACCCGCCCAAGTGCCCCATGAGGAGTAAAAATATAGTGCTATTTGAACAGTTTTATTTGCATAAGCGGATAAATCAACAAATGCATAATTCCAAATATTTCCTCCATGACCAGTGTAATCTGGTGAAATATTAATCCAGGTTGAACTACCATTTACTTTTAGTTGGACTTTTCCATTA
>CAYNMU010000093.1:0-479 GCA_964398395.1 uncultured Eubacteriales bacterium | reverse complement strand
CACCAATGCCAGAATCTTAACCTCGGATTTTGAGTTGAATCGGGGATCGTAAAAGTATTAATTCGAATCAATCTAGATTCAAATCCTTTAGGATAATTACTATTCAACCCAACAGTAGCACAATTATTGCCACCATGCGCTCCCATAGGTCCAATTGTAGGCATTCCTACTTGCCAGACACCAAAATCAGTATACCAATCGGAACTCCAATTACCTTCAAAATCCTCTGACCAAATAACATTTTTTGCCTGTGGGAATGTTGTAATTGAAATTAGAAATACTAGAAATGTGAAAATGATTTGTTTTTTCATGGGTTTTTACTTTTAAATTTTAATAAAAATACAAATTACTATATTTCATATTGCAGCTCTTTTGCGGGCTTGTCCCGCAAATGTGCTGCAATTTTTCATTTACGCCTTGTGCATAACGCATTGCTAAACGTAATACGTTTATCCCTATATACAGATAACCGCATTACG
>CAYNMU010000092.1:0-7292 GCA_964398395.1 uncultured Eubacteriales bacterium | reverse complement strand
CAATGCCCGAAGTATAACCATCGCTCATGGCTAATTCCACATTTTCAATCCCGGGACCTTTATCAATGCAGGTAACGATAAGTGCATTATGATTTTCCACTTCTCCGCTTTCAATCAACACTTCACCTCCGCCTGCATAATTGTACATGTTGCGGAATAACTCGCTAACAGCAGTGGTAATACGGGTTTGATCTACAATGCCCATGCCGGCGTCTTTAGCGCATTGCCTTATGACTTGCCTTACCGTAACAATGTCGTACTCGGTATCAATTCTAAATGTACCAAGCAATTCACAATTTATATCGTAAGCAAATTCCTGCATCAAACAAGGTATTAAAAGGAATTATTTTCCCGGTCATTCAGCCTTCTTTCGAGCATTTCCATACCTTTTTCCATGTTAAGAGCGGTATCTACCCCGGGCATTTCGAGGCCTAATTCTACCAGTGTAATGGCCACAGCAGGCTGCATGCCGACAATTACTACCGAAGTATCCATAATAGCTGCCATGGAGGCCATGCCCGAAAGCATCCGGCCAATGAATGAATCAACCATTTCGAGTACCGAAATATCAATCAAAACCCCTTTAGCCCTGGTCTTTGCAATTTCTTCCAGAATTTGCGATTGCAACTGAATGGCCAGCTTATCGTGCATATCCACCTGGATAGGCACAATCAAATAATCATGGATTTTGATTATTGGAATCCTTTTTTCGTGTAAGTTCATGGTCTTCTAATCTACTTATTCATTGGGTATGGCAATATTACTCAGCACTCTCATTTCGTCGGCGCGCTTATTCTGCTTCATAGCAAAGATCATGGCATCCTGCAAAGTAGCTTTGGTTCGAATGGACGACAAGTCAATTCCAAGGTGTACTATGGTTTGAGCAATAGCGGGACTGATTCCGGAAATAATACATTCAGCACCAAGCAAACGCGCGGCGGTAACTGTTTTTAAAAGATGGTTAGCTACCTGGGTATCAACAGTCGGAACTCCGGTAATATCAAGAATGGAGATCGTGCAACCGGTATCAACAATTTTTTGCAGAAGGTTTTCCATCATTACCTGGGTACGCTGGCTGTCGAGTGTGCCAATTACCGGGAGAATTAAAATATTGTCCCAAACTTTACTAACAGGGCTCGACAATTCAAGTAAATCCTCCTGTTGCTGCAAAATAGTTTTTTGCTGCTCCTGGATTTTCGACAATTTGCTTTCCAATTCTTTCTGGATTTTTTCCCGCTGACGCAATTCTTCCGTCAGATCATTGATCAACAGATCAATAGCAGCCTCAATACCGCTAAAATCGTCTTCTGTTTCTGTTTGAATCCGGGCTTCCAAATCGCCGGCAGCCACTGAGGCAAGAATATCCTCAATCCTGTCTATCCGGTCTTTTATGTTTGTAATATTAACTGATTCGTTCATATCTGTTTTCTCCTTATTTCAATCCATTTAAATGCATCGTCTAAATCTTTAAAAAAATCGGATTTGGCCTTTAATGAGCCGAGTTTCATCAACACTTTCGCAATCATACGCCCTGCGGCATTTGCGCCGACATAAGCTATATCGGTAATTCCTGCCTGGTTAAGCATTTCGTTTGATATAGACCGTGTTTCGCGGCTTTCCATATTTCTGCCTTCACGCAGGTCAACAATAAGTTGGCGATAAGGTTTTCCTTCGAGTAACTCTATGTATTTTTTGCCAAAATAGAGCGTTTGTTCCGTGGAAAAATCTCCTTTTATTTGCACTTGAAGGACTTGCTTTTCATCATCATACCAGATTTTGTGTTCCATGCTTTTAGTGTTTTAATTGTATAATTAAAATGTAAAGATAGGAATTTTCAAAGAGAAAGCAAGAAGTGATTGTATAATGTCAATCGAATTAAAAATAGTAAAATGTAATGTGGCACCATCATTTTGCCATTTTGCAACTTACCATTTTGCCATTTTGCAACTTACCATTTTGCCATTTGATCTTAAAACGATCCCTTAAGTCTCACAAATATTGAGGTCTGTGACGAGCCGGCTGATCCAGGGGCATAAGACTGGAAAGATTGAGCAATCACAGAAAGGTCAAGGTTGTCCAGGAGGGAAAATGTAAAGCCGGGAATGATGAAATACATGCAGTTGGAAGGATTATAAATACCTGCAAGCGAAAGATTGATCAGCGGTGTAACAGGCCATGAGATATTTCCATAAATCGAAAAACCATTCAGAAAGGGGTTCTTTGCATTCAACAGGCCGGGGTTGAACTGATTGATAAGGATGTTGGAGGAATTAGTGGAATTCGAATTGAAAAAACCTTCAACCTGTATGAATATCGAATTCCTGAAAGTGTAATCATATTCCATCGAAGAAAGAAAGACCCCGGTTGTGTCGCCAAAATGTTTCAATGGCTGGAACCAGGTCATCTCTCCCTTAAACCCACCTTTGGCAATCTGGCCGGCCCATCCCAATCCCAACACCAGATCGCTTTGGGTGTAAACGCCAGCCAGCCCCTGGAAATCATATCGCCAGCGATTGAAGCGATAGAAACCCGCTGCTGTGATTTTCCTGTCCTTATCGGCCTTGACGGCAATTTCGGCTTTTGACGACGCACTGGTAAAATACTGTAGCCTCACCGCATCGCTGCCGGGTTTTTCTTCATAATCAAAATCAAAATAGGAGTAGGTGTTGAAAATATCATTGGGATTCCACACATAAGTCTGGCTCCAGTTTATTCGCTGCCTGCCCGCTGTTATCTGGAAATATTTCCGGGTAAAATCAAGCCAAACCCTGTCAATGGCCGCATTCAGGATGTATGATTTCCCCTCGAAAATATTCCACGACATATTCACAAGCCCGTTGTCATATTCAATGAAATTGTTGTATCGGGGACTTATACTTATGAGTTCACCCCAGTAAAACCGGTTTCTTTCCTCAAGACAGAAAGTAAAGCTCGGTGAAATGTTCCATCTGAAATTAAGCCGGTTATGGATAAGGTTGCTGGTAACCCAATTTTGATCAATTTTATGGATGATAACTGTTTGCATGTCTTTCACATACCCGTTAAACGACCAATTCCGATCTTTCTTTTCTACCACTGAATCCTGGGAGAAAACATTAACAGCAAAGGAAAATAAAAGAAGAAATAAAAGGAAAGTCTTAGAAATAATTCTCCCGGCATTTACTCCCTCTAAAACCGATTCAGGATTTTTGAGCATTTCGAATCCTTAATTCTTTGAAACATCTGCTACGATTTTCCCATCCTCAAGCGTGATTACCCGCCTGGCTTTCGCAACAACCCTTGAATCATGGGTGGAAAAAATAAAGGTAATATTTTCTTCCCTGTTCAGTTTTTCCATGATCTCCAGGAGGTTTTCTGCCGACTTTGAATCCAGGTTGGCTGTAGGTTCATCTGCAAGGATAAACTTCGGTTTCGAAGCCAGTGCCCTGGCAACGGCAACCCGCTGCTGCTGCCCTCCCGACAGCTTATTCGGCTTTACGTTTACCTTGTCGCCCAATCCTACCGATGAAAGCAGTTCCAGAGTTCTTTGATTCCGCTGATCTTTGTCCACACCTTGCAGTTGCATGATGAACTCAACATTCTCCTTTGCACTCAGCACGGGAATAAGGTTAAACGACTGAAATACGAAACCGATATTTCTCAGCCTGAATTCAATCAGTTTCCTTGATTTTAATACGGTGATATCGGTGTTGTCAATCACGATCTCTCCGCCGCTCGGTGAATCAAGCCCTCCTATCAGGTTTAGCAGGGTTGTTTTTCCCGACCCCGATGGCCCCACGATACTTGTGAATTCGCCTTCCCTGAAAGCGAGGTTAACCCCGTTCAAGGCATAAACCGGGATCGTTTTCGCATCGTACACTTTGCTCAGGTTGCGGATCTCAATGATATTCATAATGTTTATATTAATTTTTTACCATTTCACCATTCGGCCATTTCATCAAATGGCCAGCCAGGACACGGGCAGCGCCAGCCAGGACACGGGCAGCGCTAGCCAGGACACGGGCAGCGCTAGCCAGGACACGGGCAAGCCGTGTCCCTACATACGTATCGCCTCAACCGGATTTAATTTTAAGGCTTTTCTTGCCGGCATCACGGCAGATAATATCCCCGTGCAGAATATCATCACCGTAAGGTTGATATAAAACTCCCTGCTGATATACGGATAGATCCTGGGGTCAAATCCAAAAGCCCCCAGTCCCTTTGAGAACGACGAAAGATCTATGCCATGCTGGTGGAAATAACCGACCAGGGCTGCGCTCAGCGCCATCCCGATAATTCCCCCGATAACCGTCATAAAAATGGTTTCCAGCATGATCATCCTGAACACTCTTGCTTTGCTCATCCCTACCGCCATCAGCATCCCGAGTTCCCGTGTCCGCTCAAAAACGATCATCAGCATAGTATTGACAATCCCAAAAGCAAGTGCAAACAAGATGATACCAAGGATGATGTACACCTCGATGGCGATGGCCGAAGTGATCATTCCCATTTCAGGTCGTATCTCCATCCAGTTCTGAACCTCAAGGCCGGGCAGTTTTGTCTTCAGCGCAGATTCAATAGCAGGAATCATTTCAATGTCGTTCAGGATAATTGCTATCTCCTGTACTCCGGCATCTCCGCCTGTGATCAGATCAAGATCACGCTTTTTAACAAAAACATTCGTCTCGTCAAAAATAGTATTTGCTGTTTGAAAAATCCCGTTGACGGAGAATGCTGCTTCAGTCAGGTTCCCGTCGGCATTCTGAAAACGTATTACCACTTTCGACTTCAGTTTTACCTTCAGTTTATCGGCTAATTTCCTGCCAATGACAACCTGGTTCTTCCTGCTGCCTATGAAGTATCCTCCACAGGTATCAGGGATAGCCGTATACAGAGTGGTCACCTTCTTTTCCTGAAGAGGGTCCACGCCAACGATCTGTATTCCGGCAGCCGAATTCGGCGAAGCAGCCATCCCGGTAATCCTTGTCCTGGCGCAGACTGCCTTCACAGCGGGCATTTTCATTATAATTCCTGAAATACTGTCGGCATTTGGTATGACAAACTGAGATTCGTAATTCTTAAGGAAATAAGGATGATGGAGCTGGATATGTGAAACTTCATTGTTGATGCCTGTCCTGATCTTCTGTTCAACCATTCCGGTTATGATGGAAGCGGTAAATATCCCACCCGACAACCCCAGCGTAATGGCGATGATGACAATAAGGCTCCGCACCTTGTTTCTCCATACATTTTTGAAAGCAATTCTAATGATCATGTCATTACTTTGTTACCCTGTTCATTGTTCACTTTTAACTATTTATGCAATGCCTCAGCTACTTTGAGTTTAAAGATCTTCCGAACAGGATAAATGCAGGTCACCACAACGATGACCAGCACCGTGACCACATTCGACACGATAAACCCCGGTTTCAACGCCAGGGGCATCAGCGGTTCAATGCCGTAACTGATAAAGGCCTGGGCCATGTTTCCCCACAGATGGATGGGGTAAATACTGAAATAAACCATGATTGGCATCGCCGCAGCCACGCCTGCAAGTGTCCCGGTAAGACCAACCAAAACCATTTCAAGCACCAGAATGGAGGCCAGCCGGCTCTTCTGCATCCCCACCGAGACAATCACCCCGAATTCTTTGGTGCGTTCGTTTGTCATCATGATAACCGTTCCGAAAATGCCGAAACCGACTATCATATAAAGAATGGCAATGATAATCATTCCGCCGGCAGTCTTTACCTTCAACTGCTGCGTGATTTCTACCATCATCTCGTCCCAGCGCATGATTTCGTATTTTCCAAGCCCGGTTTTGCTTTGCATAGTGGCAAGGGTCGTATTGATCTCATCCGGATTCTTCAGCGTGATTGAGAGAGAGGTTATCCGGTTCTCCGCACCGAAAAATTCCTGGGCAGTTGGTAGATTCATATAAACCATCTGGTTGTTGAGTTGGGGTGATGGAAAATGTACGATCCCGGTAACAGGGAATTTCCCTGCCGCGCTTACCCCATGAAACCCCTGTCCGAGTAAAACCAGGGTGTCGCCGGTTGAAAGCCCAAGAAAAGAGGCGAGTCCCTCTGCAACCAGGATGCCGTTTCCGCTCGTTCCGAGGTAACTGCCCTTTATGATTTTGGCCGAAAGATGGGTCAGGGCATCTTCCCTGACAGGATCGGTTCCCGCAAGCAGTACCCCCTTGGTCTGTTTTCCGTAAGATGACAGTGCAAAATATTCAAGTCGCGGCACTGTTTTATCAACATTTTCCGTAAATCTGATCAGTGCCGTTAGGGAATCATTGAATACCATTGAATTGTTGATATCCCGGTCGTCCCAGTAACCCTTTTTATGGATCTGGATATGGCCGGTGTATGACTGAACCACGATTTCGGTAAGATTGTCAAACCAGCCGATCTGCAGCGACCGTACGATCAATGCCAGGAATATAGCAAGAAAAATAGATGCTGCCGTAAGCAGTGTTCTTCGCGTATTCCGCCAGATATTTCGCCACGCAAGCCTGATATCGCTCATACTGACTTATCTTATCTTTTTCATATTCTGTTGCGAGAAGAAATTTTCGTCAATCCTGATATTGAACTTCATATCATCAATTTGCATGATGGTTTTCTGCCCTTTTTTATTCCTGGGCTCCATTTCGATACGGGTAGGAATTTCCCTGTCGCCCATCTGTTTGATATTATAGGAATTTGAAATATTGACAAGTTTACTGTCCTCGTCATAATACTCTGTCATCCACTGGTCAAACCCCTTCACAGTGATCCACATGATTACCTTCCCCCATACTACGGCTGCATCGGGCAACGGAATCATCTCTATTTTATAACAGTCCATATCCCTGACCTTTTCCTTGCCAAGCAACTTATGGGTATAATCCACAACGATTGATGACTGCTTTACAAGGTCATCATTGGTAAAATCGGAGCCCATCCACGACTGCAGCATCATCGAAGGAGGTATTTTAATGGTTTTATCAATCGAAGGAACCCAGTTCCACATCTCGGTTTTTATTTTCAGAAAAACCTGTCCCTTGTCTTTGGCCGGCGCGGTGATCAGAACAAACGAATACTCCCTGCCTTTTGACCAGGTTTTCATCGTAATTGTCCTCGACCAGTCAGGCCTCACAACGGTCATGGTCATGGTTCCCTGGCTCGTCAATCCCCGGCTTTTCTCATCGGCCTTCCTGATAATATCTTTGGCGCTCAGCTCCTGCGCATATAACCACGGAAGGTTTGATAACATCATCAATGTAAGGAGTAACGGTTTCATCTTATTTTACTTTTGACTTTTGA
>CAYNMU010000091.1:0-7576 GCA_964398395.1 uncultured Eubacteriales bacterium | reverse complement strand
TTTTTTGAATTGACAGCGGCTGTAATCAGCGTGTTTGCACCTGAATTCAATAACAGTTCATGCAAATCATTATAAACCGGAGCATTAAATTTTTTTGATGCTTCTAATGCGCTTTCGACATTCTCGTCGTCGAAAAAACCGGTTACCGATACACCTTTAAGTTTTAAAGCGGATCCTAAAAACCCGACACCGTGGCCATGCGCAAGCCCTGCCATTGCAATTTTGATTTCCATAAGTACCTCCGTATAATTAGTAAAAAAACTATTATTTATTGGCTCTGCGCTCCATTCTAACAAGCAGTCTGACAAATCTCGGTCTGTTATATCTTTGTGCAATAATACAGGGTAAATTAACCAATATAGCATAAATCAGCATGTAAATGATAACTCTGGCAGGAGCAAACAATCCGAATATCCAAAAGGGAAATATTGAAAGCACATGGGCTAATTCGGCACGGCAGGACTCGATGACATATTTTTCAAGGTTTTCCTTTGATGCGTTTTCAAGATGCTTCTTTTTGTAACCATCCTTCATTACTGCTCCGCCGTCAGGTAAAAACTTTTTCCACTTTCGAATCTTAAAAATTTTATTGTATATTTCTCCGTTATTTTCCCAATCTCTTGTTTTGAAAAGAAAAGAGTTATACCGAAAATTTTCGTCTTTAATTCTTAAGCAAAGCAAAGAAATAGAAACCTGAAATACAGGCCAAAGAAATATAAGAAGAAAAATTGTCAGTTTTGGATTAAGTTCAAATAATTGCATGCATTATACCTCACTTATATTTTTCTGCCCTTCCAACTGACTTTTATATGAAATATTTTTTTTATCAAAGAATACAAAAATATCAAGAAAAAAGTCAGTAATTCAACCGGATAAAAAATGATTGCAATCAGCTTAAAACTACCGATCTTTCTTGCTGCGGCCCATAGTTCGGCAACCATTATTATATACAGAAGAACAGAGAAAACTAATTTAAAAGAAGAATAATCTACTATCAGCTCAAAAAAATTTAATACACCGGTTGTGCAGGCTGCAAACCAAAGCGTTATCATTATCAGCAGTGTGAAAGATGTTTTTGCAGCTCCGGTTGTAATGTTCTTTGTCCAGCCTTGCTGCAGCTGTCTAATTCCACCGCTGTACATTCTGAAAGTAATGTCATCGCCGCCTAAAAAAAGCTTAAATCTCAGACCGCTTCTCTTCAGATTTTCCCCCAGCGTCAGGTCGTCAACAATGCTTTTTTTAACTGATGAATGACCGCCAACCGAAAAATATTCTTCTCTTCCTATGAGGATTACCGGACCGAAAAGCCCGATATTATTTTTTCTGAAAGGCAGCCCCACCCCATTGGCGGCTATTAAAACTAAGTTAAAAAATAGAGAAAGATGCTCATAAAACTTGTAAACTTTGTGATAAGGCTGAACAGAAATAACACAGTTATTGGTTTCATACTCTTTTGCAAGTTTTCTTACGGCTTTTGTATCTAAACGAACATCCGCATCTATGAATAAAAACAAATCCCCTGTTGCATCATTCGCTCCGGTTTGGCAAGCAAATGATTTGCCGGTCCACCCGTCGGGTTTATCTTTAACAGAAATCAATTTAACACCGAAAGAATTGACAACTTCAGCGGTATTATCGGTTGAAGCGTCATCAATGCAAATAATTTCAAACAAATCGGATTCCTGTTTTAATAAATCACTCAAAACACCCGGAAGATTTTTTGCTTCATTTCTTGCAGGTATAATGACCGAAATCTTTTTTGTGGTTGTTAAATTGCTGTAGTCTGTAAGAACAGGGCGCTTAAAAAAAATCAGAATCCCGCTTAAAACGCCTGCGCATAAAATAATAAACGGAATGTCCAAACACTTCACACCCTAATTCAAATTGAGATAAATACACTAAGCAGAACATTAGAATCAGTAAATCCAATAATATGACTCTAAAAGATATGGTTGGTTGTATTTTTCAGCTAAACTAAACAGGTGTTTTTTAACCTTACAAAGAGTAGTGTCCCCTGCTTGATATTTTTCGACTAAACACAAAAAGATGTCCTTTTCCTTTTCAGCAGCAGTATCTTTAAAATATCCCCAAACATGCATAGCCGCGTTAACTGAATTGCCCGGCGTTTCTTCTTCAAGTAAAGCGTTCTCGATGATACTATATAAAGCTACAGCAGGATATGAGTTTTTATCTTTCAGCATTTTTCTGATTTCGTCATAAGCAAAATGAGACTTCTCAAGAATAGAATACTTATATTTGCCCCATTCAATTTCAAGTTTTCTTATAGTTTTTTCTTGCGTTATGCAATTAATACATTTTACAGCTGAGATATTCTTATCTTTTACTTCTAGCATAAGATCAATATCATTTCTGCCAATTATATTATAAAAGTCAATAAATTCATTTATTTTAATGGTTTGCGAATGTGAACCAGATCTTTTTAAACTGCTTTGCTGTGAATAATGAATCTTCTGATTACCATCCTTTTGCTGCCATGTGCTTTTGCAAAGGTTAATCCAGTACAAATCGCTCTCTTGTCCTCCGCTGGGATTAACGGCATTATGTAAATTGTCAAAAACAACTGGAATATTTAAAGAAGAACCAATTTCAAGAACCTCTGATATGTTATATGATTTGTCATCATTTTCTATAACAAGTCGACGTCTTATTTTTGTATCCAACAGTTTGTAATTATCAATAAATCTTTTTATTGCTTGTTGTTTATCGCCATATGCGCCGCCAATATGAAGAATGATTTTACAATCTTCACCAACACCGAGACAATCAAGAATATCTGCATGATAATTAAGATCATCAAAAGCTCTTTTAACCGTATCAATATTAGGTGAATTTAAAACTGTGTACTGTCCGGGATGCATAGATACTCTAATACCGTTATTATGAATCAAATCGCCGATTTCTGACAATTCTTGAGCGAATTTGTCCTGCCAGCGAATATTATTAACAGGGATTGAACCGAATGGAATTAAGTCCGAGCTGATTCGAAAGAGCTTTATCCCGTTTATTATATTATAATTGATGATATTTTCCAAAGAATTCAAATTATGGGATATTAATTCCAACAATTTATCTTCACTTGCATTTTTTATAGTGCAGCTTTTTTGATGTGTATTGGGTACACCAACAGTCAAACAAGCATATCCTATATTCATAAGCGACCTCTTTTTTTAAGGTTTATTAAACTAATAAAGTATAACAAATTTTTTCTTTAATTGCAATCAATACAAATCAAGTTTCATTATATACTTGACATATAATCGAAGATAACTTATTATATGCTTAGTAAATTAGTAATTTACTAATTTCTATTATTTTGGATTTAATCGAAACGGGGCGTAAGTATTATGGAAAAACTACAAAAAAAGGGACTTCTTGCTGAATACAAGGCACGTGAGGTTATAGGTGCTGTTTATTCAATTAATAATACGGTGAACGGTAAAGTTCTTTTACTCTATACTGTCAATCTGGAAGGCAGTAAAAATCGTTTTGCGTTTTCACAGAAAATGGGCGGATGTGAAAATATAAAATTAAGAGAAGATTGGAAAAGAATTGGTTCCAATGCTTTTGTTTTCGAGGTATTGGAAGAGTTGAAAATGGGTGAAGGTCAAACGCAAAAGGAATTTCAGGCCGATTTGAAAATTCTTTATTCGTTGTGGCTTGAAAAGATTGACCCCACAAAAATGTATTAGGAGCGCGTCGAACTATGTGTTTATTAGATTTGAAGGAAATATCCATGTTCCTGGATGAAAAAGGAAAAATTAAACAAATGCCTACAAAGTTAGTGAAAAGAAAGGCTGTCTTAGCCTATCTTTCAACAAAATTTTCTTCTGAAATAGATTACACCGAAAAAGAAGTAAATTCGATTATCATTATGTGGCATACTTTCGGCGATTACTTTATTTTAAGACGTGAACTGGTTGATTACAAATTTCTGTGCAGAACACTGAACTGTGCAAGATACTGGAAAGAAAAGAAGGTTGAATAACTATCACAACACGAGTAATAATTTAAGTTGTTAACTTTATAGAGCAGCACAAACCTTCACGGTTAGTGCTGCTCAAAATAAATTTTTACGAGGTAAGCTTCATAATTTCCCTAGTTCAAGCCCTTTTTCAACAAAGTATTTATATGTTTCAAATTCAACTGTGTTTGGTATTGAATGGTCACTGTGCAAAGTATATCCGAACCCTTCTTTAACGATCGGTATCTTTGCCTCAAGCTCGGCATCAATGATTTTCTTATCATTTGAGTAAAGCGTGCGGACATCAATACCGCCCATTAATGATAGTCTATCGCCATAGTTTTTGAAAATTCGTAAAAGATCCATCCCCGCTTTTACCTCAATAACCTGCAGACAGTCTATTCCTGCTTCAATCATACCGGGAAGAAGTGGCTCTACGAATCCGCATGAATGCATTATAACCGGCAGATTTAAGCTTTTTGCATAATCTATTGTGTATTTATGTGCAGGTTGAATAAGTTCCCGGTACATAGCAGGCGACATAAATGGCCTTTCTTTGAAGCCCATATCTTCATAATACCAGATACCGTCTGGTTTACCTACTTCACTAAACAACATTTCCTGCATGGCTACAGTCGCCTTCGCAAAATCCATCGCCATTTCGGCAATCCATTCGGGTTCAAGCGCCATCCCTACAAGCATATTCTCATGACCGCAAATCGGGTGCATCAATTCAAATACATTAACTCCGCTCCAAACAAAAAAGCGCTGCTTTTCAGCGGCTTTTTTCTTTGCATCTGCGTATCCCCAAAAATTTATACGTCTTTCGGAAGCGGTAATAAACGGCTGTATCTTATCATAATATGCTCTGCTTTCTTTCACAGAAAAATCAATATGTTCCGGTGTTGTGTCGTGCTTTTTATGCCTTCGCAAGGTTGCACCATTACCGTCAAGCGTTGTATAAGTGTCCTCATCCTCTGTAAGCCTCTCCGGCACAAAATCAAGGTCTGCAGTAAAGTTGAATGGCCATGAACCCGCAATATCAAACCCGAATAAATCATCCAAGCTTTCGTTTTCCTTAATTTTACCTTGACTAAGCCATGTCTTGTGAGTATCTCCCCAAAAATGTTCATAAAGCCCAATCCTATCAGCTTTTTTGCGCTGAAGTATTCTTGTCATACGCTCATTGCCAGTCATCATTTTACTTACCTCCAAAATTACAATTTAATCGTTTCCCCGCCTTTTATTTCTATTGTTTCTTCGTCATTGCTAAACCAGACCGTTTGAACGGATGGATTGTAAATTATCTTATTATCAACTGACAGCTGAAGATTTTTCTGCGCGGTTATATAATCAAATATTTCAATATTGGTTGCGTACCAAACCTGTTCATGCCCAGCTATTTGTTCGCAAAAAGTTTCAATTATATCCCAATTGTTGTCATTATTAAATTCATAGCTGTGCCCCCAAACATAAAACAAGTCACTTCGCCACGGGAAATTATTATCATCTAAAAATCTTTTTCCCATCGCAATTAAGTTATTATTATGATGACAGGTTGGATTCCACGTAAGGAAGTTCGTTGGAAAGCCAAAGTTATTCGTTGAATTTGCTGTTCTGCTATAGACAATTCCACAGGATTTGATAACATTCAGAACATCATCGTTATATGTGCTGTAAGGGAATGACATTCCGCGCACAGGATAGCCGCAGAGCTGTTCTAAATTTTGCCGGTCTTGAATGACCTCTTGTACTACATTTTGTAAAGGCATTCTTTCAAGATGAGGGTGAGAAACGGTATGAACAGCAACTTCATGACCGCGGTATAATTCAGCCAGCTCAGCTTTATTAATCGTTTTCGGTTCTTTTAAAGTACCCGAATTAATATAAAAAGTTCCTTTAATTCCATTCTTATTGAATATTTCTACTAATTTTCTGTCTGTATCATGTCCGTCATCATAGCTCATTGTCAATATGTGTTTTTTGCCGTCTTTGTATCTATCAAATTGAATCACTGCTTAGCCTCCATAAAACCCGTTATTGATTTATTACAATGACATTCTACAATAGTATATCAAAAAAATCTATAGCTTTTTCATCCTGTTTCAAATTACTTTTTACACCTATTGCATATTGGGTATAAATTGTGATATATTTGCATCAATAAGAATATAGGAGCGTAACATTTATGAGAAAAGCGTATGACGAAATATATGACTATGTGAGCAGCCTTGAAATAATTGATACTCATGAGCATCTGCCGCAACGAGAAGAACTTCGGCCTCTTGATACTGATATACTTCGGGAATACTTATCGCATTATTTTAGTTGTGATCTTGTTTCAGCGGGATTACCCCTTAAAGAGTTAGAACGCTGCAAAGACATTTCACTGCCGATTATGAAGCGATGGGAAGTTTTAGAACCATTTTGGAACGCAGCAAGGAACACCGGTTATGGTGTTTCCCTAGATATTGCTGTGAAAGAGCTGTACGGTCAAGAAAAAATATGCCGCAGCACAATTGAAGAACTTAATAACAGCTTCTTGAGTTCTTTAAAACCGGGACATTTTGAAAAAGCACTTAAGGAAAAGGCAAAGATTAAAATAAGCTTGGTAGACGGTTGCAAAGGATGTTCAGTGTGCGACAGAAATTTCTATCGGCCTGTATTTCGGCTTGATATGTATCGAGGTTTTGCAGGAAAATCTGCGATAACCAAAGCCCGTGAGGAAAGCGGAATACCTATTGTTTGTTTTGATGATTGGCTTGACTCGACCGAAAAAGAAATGAACAGAGCAATCGCAGACGGCTGCGTCGCATTGAAGATCGGTGATGCTTACAGTCGCTCATTATATTTTTCAAGGGTTTCAAAGAAAGATGCAGAGGATGAGTTTAATCAGTTTTATAGCGGCGCTATATCCGATTTAAGCAACAACCAAACATTCCAAAATTATATGCTTCACTATGTGATGATGCTTGCAAATAAACGCAACCTCACAGTGCAGATACATACCGGTCTGCAGGAAGGCAACGGGAATTTGATTTCAAACTCCGACCCAACATTGTTAAATAACCTTTTCATGGAATACAGTGACGTTGTTTTTGATATATTTCACATGGGTTACCCTTATGAGCATATGATGTCAGCGTTGGCCAAGAACTTTGCAAACGTTAACATAGATATGTGCTGGGCAAATATCATCTCTCCAACTGCTTGTGTTAATGCACTCATCGAGTGGATAGACAGTGTGCCTGTCAATAAAATCAGTGCATTTGGCGGTGATTACTGCTTTGTTGACGGCGTCGTAGGGCACAGCCGTATGGCTCGCAGAAATATAAGCAATGCACTTTCCATAAAAGTTGATAATGAATGCTTTGATGTTGACAGAGCCAAAGAAATAGCGCTTATGCTATTTGTAAAAAACCCTGAAAAAATTTTTAAACTTGAAGGTAAGATTTAACTAAATTTTCAAAATCAGCTTTAAAAACAAAGGAGCATAGTTATGAAATATAAGTCGCTTATAATGACTGTTGTTTGGTGGATAGTTTCTTTATTTCTTATAATTCTCGGAATTGCCGGTTTGCAAGCCGTTGGATT
>CAYNMU010000090.1:0-7947 GCA_964398395.1 uncultured Eubacteriales bacterium | reverse complement strand
CGTCGGCAAAGGCATTCAGGTAAAAGGCATATTGAAGCGCCTTGAACTTGTTTTTCTCCTGCCCCTCCTTCACTTTTTTGATGCTTGGTTTGATCAGTTCGAATTTAAGGTTGTTCCTGGTAAAATACATCTGGTCGCCTTTCAGCGTATAGAGATCAAATCCACGGATAAAATCCTTCCCGTCGGTCATGTTAAGCTGGTAATAGTAGGGGGCATTTTCACCGGATGAATTTTCAGCCTTGAACATTTCTGCCACATACCATTTCCGGCCGATAGTTTGATAAAAGTGGAAATCGACGCCGTAATAGAACAGGTCGACATCTTTTGAAACGAGCCCCAGTCCGACCTTATTGACAAAGACACGGAGCATGTTCCCTTTCAACGGGTAGGAATGGCTGTTGCGGTTATCGTAATAATAATCAGCATAAAGGCTGAGTGAGACGTTAGATTTTTTATTTCCGGCCAGGTAATTGGAGTCGAGTTTCATCACTGAATCTGAAACCTTGATATATTCTCCGGTAAGTTTTATTGTTCCATAATTGTAAAGGCCCGGCCGCAGGGTGAGCTTCGCGCCTAGTTTGGCCACCTGGGAACTGTTGGGAGCATAAAGCATCTGTCGTTTATTTTCGACCGAGGCATATTCAACATAATACATGTTGGTATATCCGGCAGTCATGGTCAATCCGACCTTTTTTCCTTTTCCGACCCAGGGAATCTTGTACCCAACTGCTAAAGCCCAGGTTTTCCCGGCTAAGGCAATGACCGAAGTCTGGTGATTGAGCCCGAACAGGTTGTTATGGCTGAAAAACAGCCCCATACTCAGGTAAGACCAGTCAATATCCCGGATCCATTCGTTGAAATTCGGGGCATTGAGTTTGGGGATAGGAAACAACCACCAGTAGTGCCGCTCAACTACGTCGATCAGCAGGGCATATTCGTTGCCCTTTATCCATTTTAACGAAAGGTCAACGGTGAGAAACAGTTTGGCATTGACAAGGTTTTCGCGGCTGTAATTCATCCGGAGGCGCAATTCACTCGAATCGCCCGGGTAAAAATTCCGGTCATTGAAATTGCCCCCTTTCCCCTTCTGAAAAGTCGCCAGACTGTCACCAATTTTGAAATCCAACTCTCGCACAAGGATTTGTGGCTTGGTCAGTTTATTGCCCGTGATTTCAACCCCGGTAATTTTAACATATGCGGCAGCCAGTGTATCCGGAACATGGATTGAGCCGTCTTTGTTCTGCGACCAGGTGGTAAGCGGTATACAGATCATCATTAAAGCTACAGCTGCCCTCAGATTTTTCATGGTATCATTTATAAGTGCGGAACTATTTTTAATGCAATCTTTTTCAGGAAACCATCTGCAACACAGGTAAGCGTGAATTTCAAACTGTAATTCGGATCTATATGATGTATATCGTGCATGGCAGCTATATTTCTAATTGAATTGCCGGCAAGTGTGGTGACGGGAAACCTGAAACTGTTTCGGCGCATGTGCTGTTAAAATCAGAAAAGACATTCCCTTTTAACAAAAGTTGTTCATCGGGATACCGAAAATAATAGGGATCATTCCCCTGGTAAAAATGATACCCGGGCGTTGCTTTCTTAAACCATGAAATGTCGGTCATTATCTGTAAAACGAAGACTGTTTGATAAGAAACTTCAGTAAAGAACAAATAACTTTGATACAGGGTATTAATCACTTCATCCCTTGAATTAATAAATTTGAAGTTGGTTGAAACCAATGCAGTCCCCGACTTGTCCATAAAAATCTGATGTCCCAGGTTAAATAATTTTCCCTGCATGATGCTGAACCACATAAGATCTTCCTGATGCAATGATTTATTAAAAACAGAAAAGTTGAAATCAGTAGATTCAACTCCTAAAACCTCCTTGCTTCGCCTGCTTGTATATACAAATTTCATTTGAAGAAGATCGAGAACAGAGAAGAACTGGTTATTGGCTTCTGTCAACTCTTCTAATTTCCTTATCAAAGGATTTTTCGAATCAATATCTTTAAATCCACAAGGCAGGTATTGATCGATGAATTTGAAAAATAAAGAATAATTGTCAATTATTGATTTCATGGGAATAAGAATATATCATTTGTCCTTGCATATTACAATCCAAAACGGTATTGCAATCCTCCAATGAATTGTTGCCACATCATTCTTTTGAGTTTGATTGTTGCAGGCACACAGCAATGCACTGAAAAATAAAGGGAATAAAAGTCTATTTATAATCCTGCTCCTTTTTTAAAACCACTTTGTTCAATAACAATTTTCAAATCTTTTGCTGCTGCGACCAGTGAAGTCGTCACAGGATACTGTGTCCCATCCGGAAGATCTTTGTACTTCACGTCAAATGTCACTTTATCTTCAGGTTTATCGATGTATGTGCTGACACCTATAGCCATCAGCTTTTGCGTCGTCTTATCAATGGAGATGGCCAGTATGTCACCCTGCTGAAGGTAATCCGGGAAACCCAGTTTGAATTTTTTATTTGGTTCAAGGATTTGGACTGAGACATTGCCGGCACCGTAAATCTGCTGTATTTTTTCTCCGGAAGGAGGCAAATACCCTTTAATTTTCTCGATGGTTTTTGCAATGTAATCAGCCATTTCCTCTTTTTTATTCGCAATGATTTTACCTTTCAATCCACGCACTTGTTTTTCCTGGTCGCTACCGCCTGTGGCCACCTTGGTGAGTTGTCCGTCAACACTGTAATAACACTGATTTTGTTTCGTCGATTTCAGCTCACCTTTGATATAGGTCTTTGTGGTTTCAATCCAGGCATACTGTTTAACCTTTTCCTTGCTCTGGAGCAGGTTAGTTTTGATCATGGAGACGATTTCCTTCATGTCTGGCTGGGCAAAACATGCCACAGACAATGCCAGCAACATCGTTGCAAGCAGTAAATTTGCTTTTTTCATGGTTTTTGTTTTTGATTAGGTTAAGTCAAAGATACCGACACATCATTACGTATGCAATACCTATATCTGGGTATTCGGATCTAATAATATAATTGTCATTCTTTTTTTTCTTTCCTTTGCAGTGGCTACAGCCATCCAAATAAACCGTCAATATGAAAAACAGTTCCGCTGGTTATGACTTGTTTTTCAAGTTCATAGAAACCTATGCGCCGGTTGGATACCAGGGGATTGATCGTAGTGATCCGTTGATCGTTGATCTTGAGGAGCTGATGAAACAAAAAAAACAATTTTTTTTCCTTGCCGACCTGATCGAATCAAGAATAATCTGGGCCAGCAGCAGAAGCTATGAGATGATCGGGATTAAACCGGAAAATCTTACCGCTTACCATTTCATGGAAGCCACACATCCCGAAGATTTTATCAAACACAGCCTGGGCAGGTTAAAGATGTACAGCATTGGGAATGATTTTTTTGCGGCTGATAAAGGAAAAGGTATTTTGTCAAGCAATATGAGGATGCGAAATCTATACGGGGAATATCCTGAGCTGCTTTGTCAGCTATATATTTTTTATCACACAGTTCCTTACAAATCAACATTTCTCCTCTCACTTACTACCAATATTGAGTCCTTTAAAAAGAGAAAGAACGGGTATCATCACTATATCGGAAACGACTTTTCAAATTTCAGATATCCTGATGAGGAATTGCTGGCGCTGGGGGTTCCTTTTTCTGACCATGAATTTGAGCTCATCAAACTGATCGCCTCCGGGCTGAACAGTGAGCAAATTGCTAAAAAAAAATTCATCAGCATCCATACTGTCAATACCCATCGGAAAAACATTTTATCAAAGGCCGGCGAGGAAACGATGACAGGATTGATTTTCAAACTCATGAAACAGGGATTGTTGTGATCGGCAATTAAAGGATTAAAGGATATGCACATCCTGCCTGGGGAAAGGTATCTCAATACGGTGTTCCTTAAAGAGTACTTCTATATTACGAACCAGGTCACTCCTAACATCCAGGCCGATATCGAAATGCGACACCCAGAATTTCAGGCTCAGGTCAATAGAACTACTATTGAATTTATTAACCAGAACAAACGCAGGAGGATTTTTCAATATCCGGGTATCTTTTTGCATAAGCTCCAGCAAAAGTTTTTCGGTTTTTTCAAAGTCGGTTCCGAAACCTACATTAAGACCCAATTCAAATCGCCTTGCACTGTTTCCCAGCGTCCAGTTAACCAGGTGTTGATTTAAAATATCCCCATTGGGGATGATCACATCTGCTCCGTCCCAGGTTGTTATCACACTGCTTCTGATGCCGATTGATTTTATGGTCCCGGTCCTGCCGGCGAATTCTACAATGTCACCTACATTTAAAGGCTTTTCAAAGGCAATGACCACTCCGCTGATGAAATTATTGACCAGTGATTGCAACCCAAAACCGATTCCAACGCTCAGGGCACCAAGGATGAAGGCAAACCGGTCCATCGGTATTCCTGCAGCAATAAACGCAACCAATACCCCGGTGATAATAATCAAGATGCGAATGAGCACAAGCCAGCTTCCCAGTTTGTTTTTTTTCGGTTTATCCGACAATACCAGTTTATCTGATGCCAGGAATGAAACGACCCGGGAAACGACACCTGATACTATCAGAACGAGGAAAAAGACTAAAATGCTTTTGTAATTGAATGAAAACTCACCAATTGTGCGAGTTGCCTTCAGCGATTCGCTGAACGGATCAATGATGGTTTGATAGAAAAAAAAGTCCCGCCCAATGAGAATGAACCAGGCTGTAATAAACAGAGCATATACAAATGATGGAACATTGGTATTCGCTAAATCCTTTGACAACAAACGCCTTTCTCCTGCATCTGTTAAATGGAAATAATAGGAAATACGCAGGGTGCTTAGCAATATTCGGGCAGTCCAGAAAATTAAGTAAGCTACTACTACTATGGTTAATCCATTGGCCATGAGTATTTTAGAAACATTATATCCTCCTGTAAGATTGAAGTAGATCGCCAGGATCTGATGAACTACCATCAGCCCGATTGCGACAAGATGAACCTTTTCAGGTATCTCCTTCTTTTTTTTTGTTGCAAGGAAGAAGATGCCTGCTGCACATCCTGAAACACTCAAAACGAGCATGCCCCATCTTTCAAGCGAGGAATGCCTCAACATCAAATTGCTGAAAAATGCCAGGAGGAACAGCAGTATAAAAAAGAGCCAGGTATTGAATTCAAATCTGGAAACAGATTCCCTTATCATCACGGAAAGTGCGGCTGCACAAGCAATCCATAGAAGTCCATTGAATACGAACGGAGGCATTGGGAGAAATAATGGAAAAATTGTGAGAACCAGCAATATTGAAGCTCCCAAAGGCTGTTGCAATACAATTGCCTGGTCCATCAATTGCCTGGCATCACTCTCTTTATTCACATTCCGTCGCAGCATGACAAGGTAGAGGTAGACGCCAATGATAAACAGGATCATCAGGGTAACCAGGCCCAAATGATTAACGAAATAAAAAAGCAGGACGAGGTTCGCTTTCCCAATGGAATATAATATGATCTTTCCAAAAGGTCTTTCATTTCTGGAATTTTGGCCGAGATTGCCGAGTTCGTTGGTGTTTAATTGGTCAAGGATTTTTGCTCTCAGAATTTTGGTTTTCGAAATTTCCGATTCAAGGTCAAATTTGAACAAGTTCACCTTGATTTCAATTTTTTGAATACTGTCCAGTGAGGACTTGAGATCCTTGTTGACAGGAATCAGGTCCCGTGCTAAAAACTGAAGGTTTTGAAAATAATTCATCATGGCACCAGAGTCCTTTGGAACCATGTACAGAACACTGTCCATGGCCAGGGAATCAAGAACGTATTGCTGTTGACCCAATGATTTATGGTAGGATAAAATTTGTAACAAACGATGGTTTGTTCTATTAAGCAGTTCCTGTAGAAGCGTGGAAGTAGTGGTCAGGTTCCGGATGGTTTGTATGCTGTCCTTATTCTTGATGACACCCTCAACTACCGTCTCATTCCATTTGATCAACTGCGTAATCTCATGCCTGGTTGCAGGATACTGATACCCCTGACTGAGAAAATTTCTGGCCCTCTCGATTTCATTTTTGATCAGGATAAAATTCTTGCTTTGTTTGAGAACGGCTGCATGTTCCCTGAAAGCTGCCGATCTTTGTTTTAATTCCATTGCTGCCCTGTCATTAATCATCCATGACAAGGTTTGATTTACAGAATCCCGGGTATGGTATGAATCAGCGGTTTGTTTTATTTCCCTGGCAAAACTTGTCAGGCAGCAGTATAATAAGAGGAGTTTAACAAACCTGAATGCAAAACGGAAAATGGAAAACATAGTATATTATTCTATCTATCTTCTTCCCCCACGGCCGGCACCTCCGCCGCCACGACCACATTTACTGTTCGAACTTGCAAATGGAGACGATGATGGTGATGCTGAAGGACGCGTTGAGGGGGAGAGTGATGGATTTGCCGTTGGTTTATTTCCGCTTGTATTTGAAGTTCTGTTTGCATTATTTGCATTATTGCCAGTTACCACCTTGATGAAATCAACTTTTTTATCCAGGTTTAAATCCAGGTTGCTGATTGCGGTTTTTTCCAGGTTTAAAGATTTTTCAAAATCCTCAATGGTCTTTGACTTTTGAAAAAGGTCCAGCACCGCGTAAAGATCAAGGTTATCTCCTGGTAAACCCAATGAATCCGATTTCTTGGTTGTTTGCGAGAACACGAATCCACACAATAAAATTGAGATTAATATTAACAATAAGGAAGAACCACTTTTCATATTTAGGTTTTATATTATCTCTTCGCAGTATCTCCTTTTTTCGGCTCCTCCTTTTTCACAGGAACCGAGTCTGTCTTTTTGGGTTGGGCTGCAGGTACAGGGGAAGCCACTTTCTTCACAAACTTCCCTTCCTTATCAAAGATAAGTGTTTCCGTCGCCTCGCCCTTCACGATCTTGGTAGTATAAACTTCATCGTAGATGTAGGCTTCATTGAGTTTATAACCCTCAAAATTCTTTTTAATATATTTGGTGACACCACCATCAACATCCTTCAAAGACATGGTGGATCTTGTTTGATTTGCGACTTTAGCCCTGTCAGCTTCAGTTGCTTTGAACATGAATTTTCCTTTAATGTCGAAAACAAGGTGTTCAGTAGTCTCACCTTTCTGAATTTTCATGACCAGGGCAGGATCATACTTGAATGCTTCCACTGCCTTAAAGCCCTCAAAATTTTTCTTAATGTATTTTTGAATATTGGAATTAAGATCTTTGATATTCATCGTGGTCTTTTCCTGGGCCTGAATCATTCCTGAAAAAAGAAATGCAATAAAGAATAATGTAAATGTTTTTTTCATGGGTTATTGTTTTAAAGGGGTTTCCGGATCATTCCACGTTTAAAAGATCCGCGTAATTTATGGTTTATCAAAAGTACATTCTGTTTGACCCAAATACAATACCTATTTCCGGGTATTTCTCATCAAACACCTACCTGTCACTATGTATTTTTCAACACATTATATGTCAGAAAGTTAAGTTCAGAATCCTGCCTGAAATCGTTTCAACGGGTCGGGATCGTAATGAGCGGGGTTGATTTCTCCTCATTGGTTTCAGTTAATGAACCCAATGTCAGAATAAAAGAGAACATGGCCTTTGATGTATAATCCCCCTGGTCGATATAGAACCAGTACCCGTTGTAAAGTACCGAAAAGAAAGCTGTTCCTGGTTGTTCCTTGCCACTTCTGATTCGGATGAACGGATTAATTGGTGATCCGTCCGGTGCAGTGAAATTTTTCGACGGGAGCACCTGGTGACCTGTGAGATGTTCTTCAGGGACTTCAATGGAGGAACCAATATCAATAAGGATTTCCATAAACGAACGTGTCATCAATACAAACTCCGTGCTATCGTTTCGCTGCAGCCCATAACCGATCCGGTAAAGGTTTACAGAATCAGGTAATCCCAGCAATTTGT
>CAYNMU010000089.1:0-8348 GCA_964398395.1 uncultured Eubacteriales bacterium | reverse complement strand
TAAGATTTCTTTATCTTCTTTTTTCATAACACTTTACCTCCATGTTATTTTTCCAGCTCTACGCGCATTTTATTCAACGCTCTGGACAGTTTTGAACGGACAGTCCCCGCGGGACAATCGAGTATTGTTGAAATTTCGCTGCTTTTGTAGCCTTGCAAAACGCTGAGCAAAACAATTTCACGCTCGTCATCTGCCAGGCAGGTGAATACTTCTTCCAATTCGAATGTTGCATTCAGGGTTGAGGGAGGGGCTTCGAGGGTTGCTTCTATCTCGTCATCAAAAGGAACGGTGGCCCTTTGGCGGGATTTTTCGGTAATATATTTGTTGCAGATGTTGGACAGGATTTTGAACAGCCAGGCTTTGAAAGCATCCTCATTGCGCAGTGAGGAAATTTGCGTGAAAGCGGCACAAACCGCGTCTTGCACAGCATCCTGCGCCATTTGCTGAGAACTCAGCACATAGCATGCATATCGATAGAGATCTTTGCTGTAAAGCTCATAAAGATTGCCGAATGCCTCAGCATCACCGCTGCATGCACGCTTTACCAAAAGATTAGCTTTTGCATCCATTGTTTTATCCTCTTTCCTGCCCTCAATACTTAAGTGTGTAATTACGGGCAAAGTGTTGCATTGTTTTGAATATTTTTTTGAATATTTAACTTTTTTGTATATTTGAACTATCGATTTATAGTATAATACATTATATAACATCGAAAGGAAAATTCATATGAAAAAATTTATAGTATTTGTCTTAATATTATTTGTTGCTTTAGCCTTGACTGCCTATTTTTATAAAAGCAATGTGGAAGTTAAACCCACTACCGAGAAACCAACTGCAATAACAAGCAGCGAGACCAATACAACAGCTTTAACTACTGAGGCTGCAACAGTTACCACCGAAGTGCCGACCACCATCTTTTATCAACCCATACATATAAATCCCGAAGTTGTGACTGGCGCGCCAAGTTCATCCGTAAAAACATTCACCGGTTATGAGCCGCTGTCGCAGGTCAATTTCACCGTTTTAGACCCCGATAACAGCAGAGGGCTTTCGACCAAGTCCACCGGCTTCGGTTTTGGTCTTGGCAAGAACGGCAATCAACCAATTGAATCAATACAAAATCAAAATATTTTTGATAACTTTGATGCGATTGCTTTAGACAGAAAATCAACCGGCAAAGTGCTACATCTCACCTTTGACTGTGGGTACGAAAACGGATATACCGGTAAAATTTTGGATACGCTTAGAGAAAAACAAGTTCAAGCAGCATTTTTCTGCACATTTTATTTTATCAAAACAGAGCCTGAGCTTGTTACACGGATGATAAAAGAAGGGCACATCGTCGGCAACCATTCCACCACTCACCCTGTTTTTCCAACCATCAGCCGCACAGAGATGGCTTCTGAAATACAGACTTGCGACAATTATTTAAGGTTGAATTTTGGATATTCGGCGCCCTATTTTCGCTTTCCGACAGGGAGCTACTCCACAAGCTCGCTTGATTTAGTTCAGTCACTTGGCTACCGGTCAGTTTTTTGGTCAGTCGCCTATGCCGACTGGGACCCTGCAAATCAAAAGGGAACACAATTTGCTTTTAATACTGTAACATCAAGGCTGCACCCCGGTGCTGTGATTCTCTTACATGCCGTCTCAAAAGATAACACAGCAGCGCTTGGTGATATCATTGATTGGGCAAGAAACCAAGGATATACGTTTGAAATACTGTGAAAAAATGGGCTGTCTCAAAAAACATGAGACAGCCCAATACATTATAATACTATATAACTCTTACCTTGACCACACCGTCAATTTTCGCTATTTTTTCAATGTCTGCGGAACCTGATATATCCGCAACTGTGTAAGCCCAGCCTTTTTTTGTACCGCTTGCAAGTGAAGATATGGAGCACCCTGCAAGAGCGGCTGTGATATTTGCCTGCAAACCATCAACATCCTTATGAATAACACACACTCTGTTTTTGAAGGTCATCGGCAGCTGCATAAGCGGCAGGTTAACGGAATTGACTATCTCGCCTCTTTCAAGGTAGGCGACCAACTGATTTGCAGCCATTACCGCGCAGTTGTCCTCGCTCTCGGGTGTTGAAGCGCCCAAATGCGGGATTGCGACGACGCCTTTGTTGCCGATTTGCTCATCGGTCGGGAAATCGGTTGCATATGCCGCAACCTTGTTGGTTTCAAGCGCGTCAATGATATCCGAGGAATTAACAAGCTCGCCGCGCGCGAAGTTAAGAATCTGAACGCTGTTTTTCATTAATGCGATACTTTTGGCGCTAATAATGTCCCTTGTTGAATCATTAAGCGGAGTATGCAGGGTAATGTAATCGGAAACTGCAAAAACTTCGTCAATATTGCCTACTACTTTGACTTTCGGGTCGATGCTCAACGCACCGTTTACCGAAAGATACGGGTCATAACCGATAACATCCATGCCCAATGCGAGCGCTGTATTCGCAACCATAACGCCAATAGCGCCAAGACCTATTACGCCGAGTATTTTACCGCTGACTTCCTGCCCGGTAAACGCCGATTTGCCTTTTTCAACCAGCTTGCCGACTTGCTCGCCTTCGCCTTTAAGCGTTTTGCACCATTCAAGCGCCTCGGGTACCTTACGGGAAGAAATTAGAAGAGCGCAAAGAACAAGCTCTTTTACGGCATTTGCGTTGGCACCGGGTGTGTTGAAAACAACAATACCTTTTTCGGTGCAAATATCAACCGGGATGTTATTGGTGCCTGCGCCAGCTCTGGCGATTGCAAGGACACTTGGGCTTATTTCCATGTCAAACATCGAAGCAGAACGAACCATAACTGCATCGGGGCTTGCAACGGCTTCGCCATACGCGTACTTATCTTTAATAAACTTTTCAAGACCAAATTCGGAAATTTTATTAAGTGTTAAAATATTAAACATAATATCAATCCTTTCATAAATAGTTATTGATTGGAATCCCCCTCCGGCTTAGCTGGTTTCCCCCTTTAACAAGGGGGACAAGCCCTGCCTCCCGACTTGCCTCCCTTGTTAAAGGGAGGGGACCTCTTGCGGTGGTGGGATTCATTGGTCAATTAATTATTTGCTTCGAACTCTTTCATAAACTCAACAAGTTTTTCTACGCCTTCTATTGGCATAGCATTGTATATAGAAGCTCTCATGCCGCCGACCGAACGGTGACCCTTAAGATTGATAAAGCCTGCTGCCGTTGCTGCTTTAACAAACTTATCGTTAAGCTCATCTGTTGTCGCAACAAATGTAACATTCATCATTGAGCGGTCTTTCGGCACAACGGGATTGTGAAACATTTTGCTTGAGTCAAGGAAATCATAGAGGATTTGCGCCTTCTTTTGGTTGTGAATCTTCATAGCCTCAAGGCCGCCGAGGTTTTTAATCCATTCAAGCACAAGTTTGCAAATATAAATTGAATAACAAGGCGGAGTGTTGTACATCGAATCATTATCCGCCATAGTTTTGAAATCCATTACTGTAGGTGTGCAATCCCTTGCGTGGCCCATTAAGTCCTCGCGGACAATGACAACCGTTAAACCTGCGGGAGCGACATTTTTCTGCGCGCCGCCATAAATAAGACCAAACTTTGAAACATCAAGGGGCTCCGAAAGGAAGCAGGATGATACATCAGCAACAAGCGGAACATCACCTGTATCCGGGAACTCTTTCCAGCATGTGCCGAAAATAGTGTTGTTCATGCAGATGTAAAAATAGTCTGCATTAGGGGTAAAATCAGTTTTGTTGAGCTCCGGGATATAGGAAAACGTTTTATCCTTTGAAGATCCGACAACCTTGATTTCGCCGTATTTGAGCGCTTCTTCATATGCCTTTGTGGCAAACTGGCCGGTTAATACATAATCAGCTTTGCCTGAACCGTTAAGCAGGTTCATTGGAATACCCGCGAACTGAAGTGATGCGCCGCCTTGCAGGAACAGAATCTTGTAATTGTCCGGTACGCTAAGCACTTCGCGGAACAGAGCCTCAGCACCGAAAATAATCTCTTCGTAGACCTTTGAACGGTGTGACATCTCCATTACCGATTGACCGCTGCCTTTGTAGTCGAGCATTTCTGCTGCTGCTCTGTTTAGCACACTTTCGGGCAACATGGACGGACCTGCGGAAAAATTGAACACTCTGGACATTTTTCTACCTCCAATTTTTTATTTGGGGCTGCCGAATTGTTTCGTTAATAAACGAAACGTTAAATTAGATTAATTATAAATCAGCTGTACAATACAAGTCAATAGTAAAAAGTTAGTATTCTTGATACTTGTATAGATAAATACTGTTCAATTTAACCGAATTGATTCAATAGCTGTGTTAGTTGAAAATATGCTTAAAATATGACCGGGTTGCTATTGAAAAACCTCTCGATTCAAAGTATAATAAACAACATATTTATCAACAGTATAAGGAGAAGCGCTATGGCTAAAACAAGTAAGTTAACTGCAAAACCAGCCAAGATCCGGCTCGTTTTTTGGACGGCAACCGTTTTGATTGTTTCCACAATGATTTTTGGTATGCTTTTTGGGTGTACACCCGTCAACGCTTCAACCAAGACTGCCCTCACAACCGTGCAGCAAACTACAGAACAACCTTTGGCAACAACCAATCCGCTAACGGGGCTTTCCGGCTTCAATAAAAACGCCGTTGGCAAAAGACCGATAGCCATTGCAATAAACAATGCTCCTCCCGCAAGGCCGCAATGGGGCCTTTGCTCACCTGATATTGTTGTTGAAGGCATGGTCGAAGGCGGAATTACTCGCATGCTTTGGCTTTTTGCTGATGTAAACGCTATTCCTAAAGTTGGCTCCTTGCGCAGCGCAAGACATGACTTTGTTGAGATTGCCGAAGGCTTCAATTCAATTTTCATCCATTGGGGCGGCAGTATATATGCCTATAGCGCGATGAAAGCCCGAAATGTTGACGAAATAGATGGCAAGATTTATGCCGGCACATATTTTTACCGTGATAAAAGCCGCCGAGTAGCCATTGAGCACACCGGTTACACAAACGGAGTAAGCATAGCCAAGGCTTTAAAGAATTTAAATTTTAATACTCAAATTGATGACTACTATGCTTCGCCTTTTAGTTTTTCTTCGGAAGATAAAGCAATAACCCCCATCGGAATTTGCAGAAGCATTTCTTTTGAGTTTTCGCAGAGCTATAAGCATGAGTTCAAATTTAATTCGCAAGACAAGCTTTACTATAACTATTTAAACTCAAAACCTATGGTTCAGGACGGCGGCAAGCAAATGGCTGCAACAAATGTAATTTTACTCTATTGCTCCATCAGCCTCATTCCGGGTGGTTCCGGTTGTGTTGATATGGACCTCACGGGAGGCACCGGTGTTTTTGCCACAAACGGAGGCTATGAGAAAATCACATGGGAAAAGGGCAGGCCGGACGATATGCTTAAGCTGTTTTCGACTGACGGAACCGAGCTTACGCTCAACGTAGGTAAATCATACATCGGCTTTGTACCAACTGCACAAAGCAGCAATACGGATATTGATACCGGTGAAACCACAACTTCGTGAGTTATGTTTAGCAGGGCCTCAAAGCCTATTTAATATTTTATTCAACAAGGCGCGCCAAACCGGTGCGCCTTGTTTTTGGAAATAAAAACCTTACTGCAAATTTGACTAAACCCCTTTATCCCACCGGCCATCAGCCGCTCTGCAACCCTTGACACACTTTCAATATAGTAGTAATATAACCATATCAAAACTCAACTGAGCAAGTCAATTTGAAAGGGATGTTATTATGAATTTTATAACAGGCAACGCAAAACTCGTTCATCTCATCGTTAAGCCGCTTTCAGTTTTAATAGTTTTTGTAATGACCTTGACCTCAAACTCAATTTTTAAACCCGGCATTATTGATATGCCGGTAGTTCCCGAGAGCTTCACCCCGATTGTCCGCTTCACGGTTACGAGCGATGTCCATCTGAAGGATTCCGGCGGAGAAGCTGAGGCATACCGGCTCGGGCTGATGATCAAAAGCAGCTACGATATTGCCGCAAGCTCCTCCTACAACAAGCTGGATGGGGGTTGCCTTCGCGGGAGATATCACAGATGGCGGCACGCCCACGCAGCTGCAACAGTTCAAGGATATCTGCGACGCAAATATTAAGGGCGCAACAAAAAATCTGGCCGTTATAGGCAACCATGAGTTTAGTTTTGACAAAGCGAATACCATCAAAAATTATGAAAGTATTGTAAAACTTCCGCATAGATACCATGAAGTGATTAACGGCGTTCATTTCATCGGTATGGCGCCGGATAAAGATGGCAGCGGCTACTCGCCGGATACACAAACCTGGCTCAAAACCCAACTGAAGGCAGCCGTTGCGGCTAACCCGAAAAACCCTATTTTCGTCTTCCAGCATCACCACCTTTGGGGCACAGTCTATGGCAGCTTAAGCTGGGGCAACATTGATTTGAACGCGATTTTATCGCAATACCCGCAGGTAGTTGATTTCAGCGGCCATTCGCATTACCCCATAAACGATCCGGCATCCTTATGGCAAGGTGCTTTCACAGCACTCGGCACAGGCACCCTCAGCTATTTTGAGATGGAAAATTATCCGCTTGGCGGCGGCCAATTCCCGGCAGGCAACCACAATGCAGCGCAAATGTATGTGGTTGAAGTTGACGCCAACGGCGCCACAAGAATAAGAGGGTTTGATTTGCTCGCAAACCAATTCATTGGTGAAACCTATTACTTCTCTGCGCCCTCGGATAAAAAAACATTTGCATACACGACTAAAAACAGACTCGCAAAATCCGCCAATCCCGCATTTGCTGCAGGTGCAAAACTTACAGCTTCCAAAACAGCCGACGGCAGCTATTCTATCAACTTCCCGGCTGCAACAGATGATTTAATTGTCCGTCAATATGATATCCTTGTAACACAAAACACAGGAAAAGTTGCTTTCAAAGATTCGCATCTTTCCGATTACTATTACACACCGATGCCGACAGAATACAATATTAATGTAGGCAAGCTTGAGAGCGGAAAAACCTATACCGCAGCAGTGGTAGCATTGGATGCATTTTTTATGCTTTCAAAATCGCTTACGGTGACATTCATAGCGGAATAAGAAACAGCAATATAATATAAAGCAGGTCGGATTAATTTCCGGCCTGCTCTTGTTTTGCGCAGCATGTCACGTTTAAATTTGTTCGGTTTACAAAAAGTCGTTCGTCTTTTTGTGTTGTAACCACACTTTTACACTACGACTTTTTGTATTTTGCCTGTTTTTAGAACAATTAGACCGATAATCACTATTTTATGCACGGCTTTGTCTTCCAAATATTATCGGCGTATTCTTTTATGGCTCTGTCGGCTGAAAAACGTCCAGCTCCCGCAATGTTCATCAAGGACATCCGGTTGAAGCGTTCCCTGTCCGCCCAAATTTTCTCCGCACTCGCTTGCGCAAGATGGTAATCCGCAAAATCCGCCAAAACCATATACGGGTCGTAATTCACAATGGTTCCGCTGATTTCGGTGAACGGCTTGCCGTTAATGCCTTTGTTGATGAAGTCGATAACACGGCGAAGGTCCGCGTTGTTTTTATAATAATTCATCGGGACATAGCCGGAACGCGTGAGGTTGGCAACCTCATCGGTGGTCATACCGAAAATAATAATGTTGTCTTCTCCGACAGCTTCATTGATTTCAACATTTGCGCCGTCAAGCGTGCCGATTGTTATTGCGCCATTCAGCATTAGTTTCATGTTGCCTGTACCGCTCGCTTCCGTGCCGGCAAGTGAGATTTGCTCGCTGAAGTCAGCCGCGGGCATTAACCGTTCGGCCATGGTTACATTGTAGTCCTCCATATAAACAACCTTCAGCCTGCCCGCAACATCAGGGTCGTTGTTTATCAGTTCCCCCAGCGCGCAGATGAAGCTGATAATTTTTTTTGCCATGAAATAGCCTGAAGCTGCTTTTGCGCCGAAAATGTAGGTATGCGGAGCAAAACTGCCTGAAGGATTTTCTTTTATTGCGAGGTATCTCGCCAGAATATTCAAAGCGTTCAAATGCTGCCGCTTATATTCGTGCAGCCTTTTAACCTGCACATCAAAAATCGAAGACGGGTCAAGTTCGATACCGTTTGTCTTTTTTACAAGCGCGGTAAAGTGTTCTTTGTTTGCGAATTTTATTTTTTCAAGTTCTTTCAGCACTGAAGCATCTTCGCTGAAATTTTTCAGTTTAAGCAGCACGTTGCCATCGTGAATAAACTTGTCGCCAATCAGCTCTTTAATCAGCGCAGCAAGGTCGGGGTTTGCTTGGCAGAGCCAGCGGCGGTAAGCAATACCGTTTGTGA
>CAYNMU010000088.1:0-8473 GCA_964398395.1 uncultured Eubacteriales bacterium | reverse complement strand
AAAGAAAAGAAAGGGGCATACCTCTCCGTCAACGCTTCGCGTTGCCACCTCTCCTGTTGCAGGCGAGGCAAGTTCGGGATTTTTCCTCGTTCTTGGCTCTCTTTGAAGGCGAGCTGGCGCGAAGGCGTCTGAGAGGTAGATAAAAGCAGGCACGCATACAACTGAGAGGTATTTACAAGGGTGGTAAAGAAACATTTGAGATTATTTGCCGTTTGTGATACTATGCACATAACGATTATCTTATACCGTTAATTTCTTGGGGGTGTGTTTTTGGACAAGAGCATTGAACTGATAAATGTCAGCAAAAGCTTCGGCAAAAAGACCGTTTTAAAAAATGTTTCGCTTACGGCGCAAGCCGGCGAGATACTTTGCCTGTTGGGTCCATCCGGGTCCGGTAAGACAACGCTTATTCGGCTGATTACCGGTGCTATCAAACCCGACGAGGGCGAGATAAAGATTGAAAACAAGCGCGTACCGAATATGTCCGTTATCAAAAGCGTCGGCTTTATGCCTCAAACCGACGCCGTATACACCGATTTGACAGGCAGGGACAACTTGATGTTTTTTGGCAGGCTTTTCAAACTGCCAAAAAATAAGCTGAAGCAGCGGGTTGAAGAAACCCTGAAGCTGGTGGATTTGCAGGATGACCAAAACCTTTTGGTGGCGAATTACTCCGGCGGTATGAAAAAGCGGCTGTCGCTTGCAATCGCGCTGCTGCACGACCCGAATATTTTGCTGCTGGATGAGCCTACCGTGGGCATTGACCCTGTGCTGCGCAAAGCAATATGGGACCAATTTGAGGCACTGCGGCTTGCAGGCAAAACCATTGTTGTTTCCACCCATGTGATGGATGAGGCGGCAAGGTGCCAAAGAGCCGCGTTAATCTACAACGGTAATTTGATAGAGAACGACAGCCTGGCAGTTTTGACAGCCAAAACAAAAAACGGAAACCTCGAAGAGCTGTTTTTTAATGCACAGACATCGGAGGTAACAGTATGAAAGGGTTGATCATCAGAATTGTCAAACAACTTGGCAATGACAAACGCACAATGGCGCTGATACTGGTCGCTCCGCTGGTAATTCTTGGTCTAACCTATCTGCTGTTGGGTAAAAGTTCGTATATACCAAAGATTGCGGTTGATAAAAACTTCCCTTCGGCTATTGTGTCGGAGTTAAAAAAGCAGGATGTTAAAGTTACTGTAATGAATGCCAACGAAAACGCAGACAGCCTTTTGAAGGACAAAAAAGCCGACGCGGTTGTTACAATGGATAGAAGCGGAATACACATCAAAATGCTTGACGCAGGCAACACTAAGTCGGCCGGAATTACAAAAGCATTAAAAGGTGCGTTGGAAAGCGTTAATCCGATGGGCCGCATGGAAATCACGTTTCTTTACGGTGACAGCAGCAGAACATCATTTGACAGTTTCGGTTATGTGCTGCTTGGTATCATCTCGTTTTTCTTTGTGTTTATCATTTCCGGCATATCCTTTGTCCGTGAGCGGGAAAACGGCACGCTCGAAAGGCTCATGGCCACACCGGTGCGGCGCTGGGAGGTCGTTGCCGGCTATACACTGGGTTTTGGAATATTCGCGGCACTGCAAAGTGTGCTTGTTACAGTTTTTACAAAATATGTTTTGGGTATGGACTTTGCCGGTTCCGTTTTGCTTGCGGTTATGATTATGGTACTTTTGGCATTCACCGCCGTCTCTTTAGGCGCATTTGTTTCCATCTTTGCCAACAATGAGTTCCAGGTAATGCAGTTTATACCCATCGTTATTATTCCTCAAATGTTTTTCTCCGGCATTGTCCCCATTGAAACCTTTCCCCACGGTTTGGGCAAGCTTGCCTACATTATGCCAATATACTATGGCTGTTCGGGGCTTCAGAATGTGCTGGTGCGAGGCTTTGGCATTGCAGAGGTACAGAAATACATTTACATGCTGCTGGCGTTCATCCTGGTGCTCTTTGTAATAAATGTGTTGGCACTGAAGAAATATAGAAAGTTATAGACTTCAATAAATATTTAAGGAGCGGGCAACTTGCCCGCTCCTTTGTTATAAAATAATAATTTATTTGTCTTCTTCTTCGGCCTCTGCTTTGGCAGCCTCGACTATTTTTGTTACTATCATAGGCGGAGCATCTTCGTACCTTGCAAAAGCTACGGAGAAAAAGCCTCTGCCTGCTGTTACGGAGCGAAGCACTGTTGCAAAGTCACCCATTTCTGCAAGCGGAACCTCGGCCACGAGCTCCTGCATTTTTGGCACATCCGAAGGACCCATGCCAAGTACTCTGCCGCGGCGTTTTGTAATGTCGCCCATGATGTCGCCCAAATTATCGTCCGGCATATAAGCTCTTAGGGTGCCGATAGGCTCCAAAATTGTAGGGGATGCCTGTGGGATACCATCTTTGAAGGCAACTGCGGCAGCGGTTTTAAAGGCCATTTCAGAGGAATCAACCGGGTGATAGGAGCCGAAATAAAGGGTAGCCTTTACACCAACCATCGGGTATCCGGCCAGAACACCTTTGGTTACGCATTCGCGAAGACCTTTTTCAACCGCTGGGAAATATTGTTTGGGTACGGAGCCGCCAACGATTTTTTCACAAAACTCGAATTCTCCGCTCTCGTTATCGCCGGGTTCGAAGCGAATGTAAACATCACCGAATTGACCATGGCCGCCCGATTGCTTTTTATGCCTGCCGTGAGACTCATACATTTTACGAATGGTTTCTCTGTAAGCTACCTTCGGCACAGCAAGATCAACCTCAACGCCGAATTTTGCTCTAAGCTTAGAAACAACAACATCCAAATGCTGTTCACCAAGGCCGGAAAGAACTTGCTCATGGGTTTCGCTGTTTGTTTTATATTTAATAGTGGGGTCTTCTTCCACAAGCCTTGCGAGGCCTGCCGCAACCTTTTCTTCTTCACCCTTTTTGCGAACCTTAACAGCCATTGAAAGGTACGGCGCCGGGAAAATAACCTTGTCGAGTGTAATAATCTTTTTCGGGTTGCAAATTGTGTCGCCTGTACTTACACCGGTAAGTTTTGTAACAACACCAATATCACCTGCCGGGATACATGTCGCATCCTCTTGCTTAGCGCCGCGAATGGTAATAATTTTACCCATGCGCTCGCTCTCGCCTGTGCGGGCGTTGAAAGCAGCGGCGTCGGGCGAAATTTTACCTGAAATGACCTTAAAGAAGGACATTTTGCCTACGAACGGGTCAGCGATTGTTTTGAAGCATATAGCTGCAAGCGGTCCGTTTTCGTCGCATACAAGCTTTTCGCCGTCAACCATTTCGCCCGCATAGTCAGCGGCGTTGGGGGCAGCGGCAACAATGCCGTTTAGCAGAAGGTCAACCGCGTCTGTAGTAAAGCCGGCGCAGCCAAAAACCGGGTAAATTAAGCCGGTGGCAACACCGACAGCAAGACCATGAGCAATCTCTTCGGGGGTAAAGGTTTCGCCCTCAAAAAACTTTTCGAGCAGCGCATCATCCGCTGAGGCAACGGCTTCGTTGAACATATCTCTCATTTCGTCAATGCGGCCGCCTGTTGGCATTGCAACTTCTTTTCCCTTACCGTCCTTGTATTCATAAGCCTTGCCCGAAGCAAGGTCAATATAAGCTTTCACTCTGTCGCTCTCCATAAAGGGGATAACGACCGGGCATATTTTTGCTTCATGCTCTGCTTTCAACGCATCAAAGGTTTTATAAAAATCGGTGTTTTCCGCATCGCAGCGGGTAACAGCAAACATCTTCGCAATGCCTCTGTCATTAGCTGCCTTAAAAGCTTTCTCGGCTCCGACATCATAGCCCGAGCCTGCGGCGGCAACAATAAGCACACATTCGGCAGCCCGGACGCCTTCGCTGATACCTCCGGCAAAGTCAAAAAGACCTGGTGTGTCCATAATATTAATTTTAACATTATTCCACTCCAAGGGAGCAACGGCAGTTGAAACGGAGGTTTTGCGCCTTTTTTCCTCAGCATCATAGTCGAGCACGGTGTTGCCGTCAGCAACTCTGCCAAGCCTTTCAGATGCCTTAGCGAGGAAAAGCATAGCCTCAGATAAGGTTGTTTTGCCTCTGCCTCCGTGGCCGGCAACAGCGATGTTTCTAATGTTTTTTGCGTTGTAGACTTTCAAAAATTTTTCCTCCTTATGATTATGACCGTCCTATAATACGAAGCGATGAAAACTCGTCTTAATGGGCGCGCCTTATGTAAATTAGTATACGAAAACATAGTATCGAACAGAATTGTAACACAGTGAAACTAATAATTCAATCATAATTTACAACTTTTGTTGCAATTTTAAATATTTAATGTATTATATATATAATATTAGTCGAAAGGGTTTGAGACGATGAAAACAGTAAAGCCAAGAGTACTTCAGTATATGATGGGCGGGTTGAAAAAGTATATTACGCTGGGCAGCGTTGACATTCCGGTTTGGAGCACCAGCACAGGGATGTATCTCGGCGAAGGAAAGTATACCTATGATGAGAATTCACAAGGCGAAATGAAACTGGGCGACTGCTGGGTGGCAAGATATGACTGCGCCAGATGGTTTAAGTCATCCATTCAGATACCGCAGGAGTTTGCCGGCAAAAAGCTGTATTTGGAGTTTGACTTCGGCGGAGAGGCGCTTGTTAAAATCAATGGCAAAATAATCGGAGCCGTAAGTTCCGAGAAAAACTCGGGTTGGCTCAGCCGTAATCAGGTCTTTTTTGACGCGCCGGTTGCCGGAGAGGTTTTCGAAATCGAGCTCGAATCTGCGATAGACGCGGGCGGCTTTTGTAATGCGGCTATGAACGGGGAGAAGACTACTACTTATACAATAAGCACCGCGCGCCTTGTTGCGGTTGACCCTATTTGCGAGGGTTATAATTTTGATATTAATGTTGCATGGGACTCTCTTGAATCAATTGTTGATGAGTACATTAAGGCCCGCGTTTACGAGGCTATTGACAATTCCCTGCACACAGTGGATTTTGATTTTGAAGACGCTCAGGTGCGGGCGTCGATAAAAAAAGCCGCTGCGGTACTTCAAGAAGAACTTGCCAAAATCAAGTATTTGCCCCAAAGCGATGTTGTTATGACGGGGCACAGTCACATAGACATTGCATGGCTTTGGAGAGTTCAGGAAAGCGAGCGAAAAGCCGCGCGTACATTTTCCAATAACCTTGCGCTTATGGATGAATATCCGGAGTTTATTTTTGCGCAGAGTCAGGCAATACTTTATGATATGACCAAAAAACTCTATCCGGAGCTTTATGAGCGAATTAAGGACAAAGTTAAAAATGGGCAGTGGGATATTGTGGGCAATGTTTGGGTTGAAGCGGATACAAACATAGCCTCAGGCGAGGCGCTTATTCGCCAGCTGCTCTATGGCAGAGAGTATTTTAAAAATGAATTCGGCGTTGTTTCGGACACATACTGGCTGCCGGACTGCTTCGGATTTTCATGGGCTTTGCCCCAAATCATCAAGCGAAGCGGCATGAAAAACTTTATTACGGCCAAGTTAGGCGGGCAGGACACCAACCGCTTTCCGCATACCATCTTCCGTTGGAAAGGCAACGATGGGTCGGAGATTTTGGCGCATATGCAAAGAGTCGGCTACGGCGGGGAATATACAGGAGATACCCTTCGGAGAGCCGAAAAAGAAAATGATCAAAAGGATGTTACAAGCACGGCTATGGGTATGTTCGGTTATGGCGACGGCGGCGGCGGTTGTACCTATGCAATGGTTGAGCGCGGCAAAAGACTCAAAAATTTCCCCGGTCTGCCGGCAAGTAAAATTGGGCATGTAAGCGATTTCTTCGCAAAATCCTGGGAAGCTTGGGAAAGGCTGCCCGTTTTTAACAATGAAATGTATTATGAAAACCACAGAGGAACCTATACAAGCCAGGCGTTTGTTAAGAAAAACAACCGCAGGGGCGAAGTCCTTTTCAGCCGCGCGGAAATGGTATCGATATTTTCAAATACTGAGACCGGGCACGAATACAACAAGGATAAACTGGAAGACGGCTGGAAACTGCTGCTCAAAAACCAATTCCACGATACCCTGCCCGGCACCTCAATCCATGAAGCACATGAGGATTGCCGCATAGATTACCGCAAAATGCATGAACTTGGCGAAGGAGTCAAAACGAGTGCATTAAACGCTCTGAATGAGGAAATAACCGTAAAGGGCAGCGGAGTCATTGTTTGGAACTTTCTTTCACAAAAAGCAACTGCACCTGCAGAGGCTGAACTGAATGCCGAAAACGGCGGGTTGGCAGTTTACTCGGAAGGCAAAGAGCTGCCGTGCCAATATTTCACAAAAGACGGCAAAACCTATTTAAGGTTTATTGCCGAAGATGTCCCCGCTATGGGATACAAAGTTTTTGAATTAAAGACGGTATCTGCCAAGTTGCCGAAGGTAACAGCAACGGCTGTATTGCTTGAAAATGAAAAGCTGAGAGTTGAGCTGGACGGCAACGGAATACTAACCTCTGTTTTTGACAAAGTAAACAGCAGAGAGATATTAAAAGGCAGAGGCAATCTTTTGACCATTTTCCAGGATAAATGCGTGCATGAGACGGCATGGAACCTGGAACTTAATTATCAAAAGAAGTTCTGGGAATTGACCGAAGCGCAAAGCATTGAAGTTGTTGAAGCAAACGAACTTAGGGGCGTTATCCGCATTGTCCGTCTTTTCAATAAATCCAAGATAACGCAGGATATAATTCTGAACACCGGTGCAGGCCATTTGGATTTTGATACCACGGTTGACTGGTTCGAAAGTGACAAGCTTCTTAAAGCAGCGTTTGAAGTGGATATCATGAGTACGCAGGCAAGCTTTGAAATAGCCCACGGCGCGATAATCCGCCCCAACCATTGGAGCAACAGCTTTGACCTTGCCCGCTTTGAACAATGCGCTCACAAATGGGCAGACCTTTCAGAAGGCGGTTACGGTGTGAGTATTTTGAACGACTGCAAATACGGCTATGATATTAAGGACAGCACCATGCGCATTTCGCTTATGCGCGCGCCGACATGTCCTGACCGCACAGGCGACCATGGCACAAACAGTTTTGTTTACAGCCTCTACCCGCACAAAAATGGCTGGCAGGACGGTGGCACAGTTCAAAAGGGATTGGAGCTGAATGTTCCGCTAACTGCCTTTGCTGTTACGAATCAAAATGGTTCTCTGCCCGGTGAAAAGAGCTTCATGAGTGTTGACAGCGCAAATGTAATCATTGACGCTGTTAAGCAGGCTCAAGACGGAGATGGCATCATCCTGCGTGTTTATGAAGCCGAACAGCGCAGGGGAGCGGTTAAGATTAAAACCACCCTGCCATTCAGCAGAGTGACCGAGTGCAATCTTATGGAAGAAAACGAAGAGGAAGTTGTCGTAGACGGCGGCGAATTTGTGTTTAGTATTAGACCGTTTGAGGTTAAAACATTCAGACTGAGGTAAAGAAGTCATCCTGAACGAAGGAAAACATCTTAAGAATCTTCGCCGCAAGCGCCTCAGAAGGACAATCTGCGCTATAACAATTCTTGCAAAAAAATTCCCCCGCTCTATTGAGCGGGGGAAAGCTATTATTTGATGATATCAATAATACTTAAAGGTCATATCACCCCAGAATTTACCGTCAATAACTGTATCAATATTACCCATATTTTTATAGCCAAGTTTGCCGGAAATTTGAAGCGGCGCATCCATTCTTAAATGGTCAAGTGTTCCTTTCGGGTTAACGATTGCCACAAGCGTCGCGCCGTCAAAAGGGGCATTCAACTGACCGTAAACGACCTTGCCGTCCCCGAGTGTGAACGGGTCCAGGCTGTTGCTGTCAATTTCCAAAGGATCCATAACGCTTGAATGGTACTTTGGGGGTGTATCGATACCGGACACTTCTTTTTTTAGCACTATTGTTACTTTCCAACCTGAGCCGTCCTTGACACAGGCAGCTGATTTGACGCCGGGCGTCGTAAGTGCGCTCATTTTTTGACCTGCGCTGCGCGGAAGGAATTTTTCAAGGGTATCATTGCTGTCGGTCGGATTTTTGCCGTTAACAAATGTTTTATTTTCATACTTATCCTTAAGCTGTTTGTCTAAAACACTTTGAAGTAACCCCTTTAAAAACGAAATTCCAAATTTTGATATTGTTGTGACAGTGCCCATATTTCTCTGAACAGTTATTTTACCGGTATACTCTTTTGTGGCGTTCGCATATTGGTTATAAAAAGCGACGATTTGAGAAATGCTTCCGCCAACAGGTGCATTGATTGAAACAGCCGATTTTGCGGTTGTTGCCGGAGGAACAGTAGTAGTCTCACCTGCAACAGTTGTTACTGCGGCAGTGGTTTCGACGGTAAGGGTAGTTGTCTCTGCGGTTGTTTCACTCGGAAGCGCAGTTAGTTCATTCGGCATGGTTGTCTCCTCCGCTTCGCTGGCTTCTTCGGCAACGGTGGTTGCCGGAGAGGTGG
>CAYNMU010000087.1:0-8473 GCA_964398395.1 uncultured Eubacteriales bacterium | reverse complement strand
ATGCGGATTTTTTCGTATCCGTTGTTACCATTTTACATTTTACCATTTTACATTTAAATAATATTCGGGCGAATTATATGTTCATTAATTTGTCAGTTTGATCTGAGAAATATGCTATTGCTTATATTTGCTTTCAAAATAACCGCGTTAGAAATTTTAACATTGTGCCAACATGAAAAAAAGAACCACAATTTGGATTTACCCCATAGCTGTTTTGGGTATGTTTTTAATGCTTACAAGCAGTTGCAAGAAGAAAAATGACAGCAACACTCCTCCCACCCCCGAAACAGTTACCGACATGGACGGCAACGTGTATCACACCGTAACCATAGGTACACAGGTATGGATGGTTGAAAACCTGAAAACCACCAAATACAACAATGGCTCCCCCATACCATTGATAACAGACAATGTAGCGTGGAAGAATTATACAACTCCCGGATATTGCTGGTATAATAATGATATTGCGACTTACAAAAATACGTATGGCGCTTTATATAACTGGTTTACGGTAAACGCCGGACTACTTGCCCCACAAGGCTGGCATATTCCAACAAATGCTGAATGGACAATACTGACAACCTGCTTAGGTGGTCAGGATTCTGCCGGAACACAAATGAAATCCATTGGGAAAATTGAAGCCGGAACAGGTTTATGGTACTCTCCGAATTTAGGCGCGACCAATGAAAGCGGTTTTTCGGCATTTCCGGGTGGGAAACGTAACTTCGATGGGAGCTTCATTGATATTGGTTTCGCCGGGAACTGGTGGTCGGCGACTATGTACAATTCAAACACCACCTGGAGTCTCTTCCTGGGCTACGACTCTGGGGAAGCATTCCGTTACCAGGAATTTAATACAGAAGGTTTTAGCGCCAGGTGTGTGAAGGATTAGTAAGTGAAAAGTTCGCCTGATGATTTCACAATGGCAACCTATTCCAAATTTCCTAAAAAAATATCCCAGATCATAAGAGTATCTTTTCCGAAATTCTTTTCATGCTTTGTTACGATAAAATCGACAGTTCCGACCGCCAGAGCCTGTTTCAGTTTCTTTGATGTTTTTTCCATAGCCGGGATATATGAAAAACTTAGTTTCCCGACATAAATTGAATCACCAGCCTGATGAAGGGATCGTTCTACCCTGATCGAATCGGTTATTATTTTTCCAAACGGTATTGAACATCCTTTCCCGTAAGCTAATAATTGTTTGACTGAAATTTCCCGTTTTCCCAAATTATCGGGATTTGTAAACCGCAGGACTGAATTTTCGGAAATGAACAGCATTCTGATCATTTCCCGTGCTTTTTCCCTGAAAATTCCGGCAACTGAAGTATCGTTCAGGATGGTTAGATAATCGTTGAAATCGGAAAGATTGATTCTTGCTGTGACTTCAAATGCCCGCAGAGAAGCATTGGATAGTGTATCCGACTCAAAGGTTGATCGGATACTGTCCCTCGTGGACGTTAACCTGACCTGATCGCGAGCATCATCGGACCGTTCATGATTATCACAGCTTTTGGCAGTAATCAGAAGGTATAAGAGAATAAGGGACGATATGTAAAAAACTCTTTTCATTTTTTCTTATTATTGATACGGAACCTCAGCGCCATGATCTTTTCATTCCTGATTTTGGAATCAAGGATCTCGAGGTTTTTCAGACTGCCGGAGGGCATGGTCATCTTATCGATAAATTCCTGCTTATTGTAAAGTGCCATTCCGGTTGCCTCTTTGTCATTAACTACCTGGTATATCATAGCAGAGTCATCTATCATGGCCTCAAGGTGCTTTTTCCGTTTTTCCCAGTCATCTACTTTCATCATGGAAAAATAATGGATCATTAAGGCATAATCGTTGGCATGCAGTTTGACAGTTTCATCCTGGTCTAATTTTTTCAGGATGCGGAAGATGGTATCGGTTTGATAATATTGGGCCGTTATCACCATTTTAATCTTACTCTTATCGGTTTTCAACATAAAACATCCATTTGATCCGCAGAAATAATTTACCGGGGATTCACCCTCAGACAACAAACGAATTTCTATTTTAGCATTGGTAATGGGTTCCCTGGTATCTGCATCATAAAAACAGAACCGATACTCCCGGGTATTGAACAGTTTGAATAAAACATATATTAAACACACAATAATGAGTGTCAGCAACGGAATCAGGATGAAAAACCTGTTTGCATTTTTTTGTGGATTGCTTACCGGAGAAAGGTTATTTATTACATCGCTGTTTTTAAATATAAAATCATCCCAGTTCGCATAACCGGCATACCTGCTCAGCAAATTAAGCATGTCAACCCGCGGGATGGATGGATGGCTTGATTTCATGTGTGTATAAAACCACTTTTCACTGATACGGGCATTCACCTTAATGCGAAGATCTTCCTGAAAATCAGTTATCTCCTGCCCTCTCCATTCCGCAATGGAAGTGTTAATTCCCGGATATGATTCCTGCATGACTGCCACGATCTTCGTTTTCAGCAACCCGAAATGAATATGGTTATTACCTGACAAAGTTGAAAAGATATTTAGAGTTTTGTATGCAGAACCCTTGTAAAACTGTTTACAAACAATTTACAAACGAATTTCAAATCATCCGCAAGGACATCTGTTAATTTTGATCCCGGAATCAGATCCATTTCGGATTTCTAAAATCAAAAGTAATAAAAAGATTATCCTGAAACAAAAATTATTCCTGAATAAAGGAGACAACCATTACTCTCTCCATCTCTTATCCGCCTTGGAATTTGGGACTTGGAATTTTTTAAAATGTATGGATTTATCCCGTTTTGAGTATAACTTTATTAATTTTGGCACATTAATCATTAAATAAAAAAGGAGGCAATTTATGTTAGAACATGTTCATAACCATATCACAAAGGAGCTGGAACAAAACACCAAAACGGATATCATCTTCATCCTGACAGCCATTGTCCTGAACCTGATCACACTTGGCATTAATTCAGGTATGGCGGAAAAATCGAGGACCGAAAAATCAGCACTCATCGTCATGTTTATTTTTGTCATACTGATCGTGCTCGTGAACCTTGTGGTTATATTCGGACTGATCAAGGGCCGGCAAACCCGTACTAAACTGGTAAACGGTCTGCTCGCTATGTACAAAGACCAGAATGTAGCAAAGTACTATGATGAATCGTTGCTTGACAACTATAATGTCAGGTATAACCTGTTCATCATGGTTGTGGTTTGCACCGGAGTTATCGCAGCAATCGTACCTTTCATCTCAAGATAATCCAAGCCATGAAGACAACAATAAAAATCGTTCACTGGACGCCCCGAATCCTCTGTATCCTTGCTATCCTGTTTTTAGGCATATTTGCCCTTGATGCTTTCGATTCCCGATACACGCTATGGCAGCAGTTGCAGGCATTTTTTATACACCTTATTCCGAACTATATTCTGATCCTGTTCCTGGTTATTGCCTGGAAGTGGGAATTGATCGGCGGTTTGATGTTAATGATTCTGGCGCTTGGGTTCAGCCCGTTTATCTATATCCATAATTACAACATGAATCATTCGGTGTGGATGAGCCTATTCGTCATTTTAATGATCAATTTCCCATTTATTCTGACCGGGGGGCTGTTTGTATTAAGTCACTTTCTGAAGAAAAAGAATATACTACTACCCTGATTAATGCACAAAATGTGCCTATTAAATTTTTTCTCCGTGAACCTCAGTGTCTTCTCTGTGAATCTCTGTGTAATTTTATTTCACAGAGAACCACAGAGAAACTGCACATAAAACCACAGAGAGAATTTTCATGAATAAATTTGGCTAAAGAGAAATAAGATAAATAGTTATTTCTTGCTGAAAGTTGCGAAAAATTGCCCGAAAAAGTTCAGCGCATCGGTAATGACCTTTTCATTCTCAACCGGGATCTTCAGATAGGTTTTATTAGTGACAGGGTCTTTGTCAACGAGTGAAGAGACCAGTTTTTGGGTGGCTTCGGGAGAGGAAAAAGTCCGGGCCAGTCCACTCAAAAAGCCGAGGCCTCCTGCAATAAGCGCGGCCGGGTCGGGTGGTTCGGTGGCCATCAATGGCTGCGAAACGATCTCTTCCGGTTCCGGGGTGCGAACATCGTCATCGCCGGGAATATCAAGGGTAACTCCTTCCTCTTTTTGATCTGGTTTTTCCTGTACGGGATCCATTTGTTGCAACTCATCGGTTTTCTGCAACTCCTCCGCTTCGGCGTCAATATCCGTGGGGATTTGAATATCATCGAGAATCTCTTCCGGGGTTGGGGTTGTAATTCCTTCGACGGTTTTCATGAACGCACGGAATTTGTCTTCGCCCATGAAAATCGAATCTTCTCCATCATTCAGGATACCATCGAATAGTGAACTTTTAAAATTGAGTACCCCGATCATGCGGTGTTCAATGGTGCCGGTTGAAATAAAATTGATGACCGAAACATTCTTTTTCTGGCCATAGCGGTGAACCCGTCCGATGCGTTGCTCAAGCACAGCCGGGTTCCAGGGGATATCGAGGTTGATGATCATCGAGGCCGATTGAAGGTTCAGTCCAGTACTGCCGGCGTCGGTTGATAAAAACACGCGGCAGGCAGGATCGGCATTGAAATGGTCGAACAACTCTTTCCGCTTATGGCTGGGCACATTGCCGTTCAGGTACCGGTACCCCGTTTCCCGTTCATCAAGCTCGCGGGCGACCAATCGTGTCATCCGTTCCCACTGGCTGAAAACGACCACCTTCTCCTCATTCCCGTCGAGGTACTCATCGAGAATGTTCATCAACTCCCCGATTTTGGTATCGTGCCGTGTTTGTTGATCCAAAACATATGTGCTGTCGCATACCATACGCATCAGGTTGAGGTTGATCATCAGCCGTTGGCGGTCTTTTTCGTTTAAAAACCCTAATTTTTTCCATCTGTTCACCAACCGGGCCACGATATCGCCGAATCCATCATGAAGATCTATTTGTTGTTCGGTCATGGAAACAAACAAATTTTTATCCATCCGTTCGGGAAGTTGTGACATTACCTCTTTTTTGGTGCGGCGGAGCATGATATCCGAAAGATTCCGGGTTATCTCATGCAGATGGTTATATCCGACAACGCGGCCGGTTTCGTTCTTCACCTGGTAATGATCGAGAAACTGATAGTAAGGCCCCAGTTTGAACGGATCAACAAACTGAACGATGGAATAGAGATCTTCGAGCTTGTTTTCGAGAGGCGTCCCGGTAAGCACCAGGGCATAAGGGGAACGAACCTTTTTAACGCTCTGCGCTATTTTCGTTTTCCAGTTCTTGATCCGCTGGGCCTCGTCAAGAATCACCAGGTCGAATTCAACAGAATTGATCGAATGAAGGTCATTGCTCAGGGCATGGTACGATACGATTTTGTAAAAAGCATCTGATTCATATTGCCCCCGGCGGATGTGCGGAAGCCCTTCGATTACCTGCACAATACCTGATGTAAACCGTTGAATTTCCGATTGCCATTGGTATTTCAGGGAGGTGGGACAAATGATCAGCACACTCGAAATTCCGGTTTCCTTTTTCATTACCTCTGCTACGCCAATGGCCTGGATGGTTTTTCCTAATCCCATCTCATCGGCGATGAGGCTTCGTCCGGCTTTTGCGGCAAACAGGATTCCTTTTTGCTGATATGGGAATAACTGAGTGGTCAGGATTCCGTCTAAATCCTCCCCGGTTGGATAACGGTCATCAATCCATTGGCACCTTTGTTGTTTTTCTCTTGACTCAAGAATGAATTCAAGGGCGTCATCATAACAGCGGAAATCGGAATCAATTGATGCTGCCCTTGCCTGAAACTGCTCAAAATTTTCAAAACCAAAGGAGGTCAGTTTCATCTCCTTATCAAAATATTCCCAGGCAATGTTTTTAAATTTAACCGTATTATCCGTCCCTATCCTGAGCCTGACCTGTCGTTGCTTACCATATTGCAGGTAAACTGATGTATAAGGTGGTGTATGCCCTTTTTTCAGCAAGGCAGCGAGCCGTGGCGTTGACTGAATCCGGAGCATAACAGCCTCGATATGCTTGCAGGTGCCCAGGTGGTTGGTTTTGAAGTCAAGACAGGTGCAGAAGTTCATTACCTGTCCATTGTTACGGATTGCGATCTTGTAGGTGTTCTGTGTTTCGGGATTGTACACGGTATAGTCGCTGAATACCGGGTGACCATCGAGCTTTTTGATGTCGAAATTTTTAATGGTCACAAATTGTTTTCGCAGTGCGATCTGCCAGGCTTCGAGCGACAGATCTGTTGGTTTGCGGTGATATGGAACGGTTTCGGGATTCTTTTCGTTCGTCTTCTTACCGATTGCTTTGGCTTTTTTTTGTTGCATGATGAAACGTGTTAAAGTTAAAAAGGGCTGTCATTCCAGCGCTCTCTTTTTTGTTTTTCTTTCTCGAACTTCCTGTTCCATTCCTCCCATACTTTCTTTTGTTTTTCAAAGGAATGTGCCATAATTTCTTCCTGCGTAATATCCTGGTTTTCAACAAGTGCGTTCACAGGCACCCAATCGCCATTATGCCAGATTTGCAAATCCGGATTGAGAATGTAAGTCCCGCGATCAATTCGCTTGAAGAGTTTTTTATTGTAGGGATTGTTGCTGTCAGTTTCATGCTTGGCAAGCAGTGACAGCCAATACTGCCGCTTTTTGCGGAAGTCGGGCAGCACGGTTTCCGGGAAATGCTGCAGGTTCAGGATCAGATCGTCACTTTTAATCCCCAGCGACTGATTATGCAGTTTGGTTTGTTGTATGGCGGATTGAACTGCAATAAAGAGATGTACCATCAGAAACTCGATCTTGACTGGATCAATCTTGATCAAAGCGCCTTCAACCTGAACCTTCAGCGAATCGTACAGCAAACGCGGATAGATTTTCCCTAATTTGCTTTTTGCATATTCTGGCGTGACAAATGCCTGTCGTAACGAGATCTGAACGGGCGTTTTAAGAAAAGTATCGGTAAGTTCAGGATTGGCGCCATTTGCGAGCAGAGTTGACACGATATTGACGGCACCTGAAAATACGGCTGCATGCAGGGGGGTGAAATTATGAACATCGCGGTAATCAATGCCATACCGGTTCACCTCCTGAATGATCATTTTCAGGTTGTCTTCTTTGTAGTGATGATAATATTTGCGGAAAATGGAACCGCGTTCCGACTCGTAGTTTTCGGCCCGCCGGTACTTCAACCCGGCGAGTTTTTCAAGGATGATAAACTGGTTATGGATCAATGCAAAATCGAAAATCCGGTCCTTTGCTTTTTTATTAAAATTATCGGGATCAAGCGCGTCCTTTTTAACGGCCAGGTATCGTTCAAATGTCATCGGTTCCCAATTTGGTGTTGACGTGACTAAGATATTTTTCCGGATCGCCTCGGCCTGTTCAGTTTTCCCCTGCATATCCAACCGCCTTGCCTCCCGCTTCCAGTCATCGGACGAAGAGACCTCCTCCCTGATGATCCTTTCCTTTGTATCTTCCCGGATACCCAATAACCTGATCAGCTTATGACCGCGGGTGTGCTCCACGATATAAACATTCTTAACGGCACGGGTGATGGCGACATATAAGGAATTGATGTAAAACTTGTAGACATCAAGCGATTTATCTGATTTATCCTTTCCCCGTGCATAAACCAGACTGTCGCCGGTGAGCGCCTCCGGGGTCACCCCTTCACAAACATTGTTGAATTCAGCGGCATTGTCGGAAATGAAGTTGTAGAGGATGATATTTTCATATTCGAGCCCCTTGGATTCCTGAACAGAGAAGAGCAGCGGCGAATGAAACAGGGAACGGGCCTTTGATTTATCTTCATTACGTAGTACCAATACAGCATAGTTCACAGACATCCGGGTCTTCTTTGCCAGATCTGCAACTGTTTTCCCTTTTTCTTCCAGAAAAACCATCTCCCCTTCCGTTTGAGAGACAGTTGAGACGAGATAATTGCTCTCCTTGTCTAAGGAACCGAAGCGTGCAAACTTGATCTTCAGCAGGCGGTTGGCTAAAATTGAGATAGCCGGACTGTTCCGGTAATTGGCGTGAAGGATCCTGATCTCATTTCCCTTTACCTCTTGCTTATAAAACATACTTTTCAGATGCGACCAGGAGAAGAAATTGGGATGGACTACCTGGTTTGCATCGCCGCACAGGATGAAATTCAACGGTTTCTTCAGGGATTTCAGGATCAGGTATAACTGGATATTTGTAAAATCCTGCACCTCATCCACCACAATGTAGTCGTAGGAAGGCTGACAAACCGGTAACAGATAATGGGAATAAATATTGATGTCGTAGTAGTGGTTATCTTTCAGGAAAAGAAGGTACTTTTCAAAAAGGGTGTAAACTGTTTCCCGTTCTTCCGCAAGAAAAATAGATTGTTTGACCCCCAGACCAAGATAATCCTCACGGGTGAGATATTCTTTCGAGATATCCAATCCGGTGATAACGCCCCTGAACTCCTCAAAC
>CAYNMU010000086.1:0-8784 GCA_964398395.1 uncultured Eubacteriales bacterium | reverse complement strand
GCATAGATCTGGATGAGTTTGCCGGCGGCGTGGATCTTGCGGTACACCTCCGGCCATTGCGTGTAGTCCGGCTGACCGGCCCCGGGAATCCATTGGATACCTTTCAACTCGGGAATGCTCAGCAACGCATCGAGATGCGGCAATTCGCCTGGACCATCCAGGTGATAGAACGGGTTGACCAGTTTCCGGCAACTGGCGGCCAGTTCAGGGAGAACGAACTGCTCGAACTGATCGGGGCCAATCATATAGCAGAAGTCGCACTGCAGCATGTAGTAGGGCTGTTCCGAGAAGATCGGGCACCAGGCAGTGTAGCCGGGGTTCAGGTTGGCCACCTGATTGATTTCATTGAAACAGTGCCACCAGGCCTCGTGCCCCTCCCAAGCCAGGCGGGTCACCTCGTCCGGGAAGTCGTACAGATCAAACAACAGGTTCTCACAGGGGCGGAAGGTGGCGGCAATGTCAAGGTTGCCGCCCAGATCCGTCATATCGAGTTGCACCTGCCCCTGGAAACGGTCCTGCGCCGCTCGGAACAAATCCAGGGTCCGTCGCCACCACGGTGATGCCGGATCGAACCGTAGACGGGTCTCGGCGGCGGAGCGCACCGTAGCCGGATGAAACCACGTGGTGTTCGCGCTCTCGCTGTTGGAGACCTCGGCGCCCATATACGCCGCCACCACGCCGGGCCCGAAATAGGGATTGGCATGTGGAAAGCTGTCCCCGAGATAGACCGCACTTTCCAGGTTATACTCGAACCAATCGACAATCTTCTCGACCGGCACGGAAAAGTCATAAAAGCTTTGAAACCCGTGCCAGGGAATATCCGGTTTCGTCCGTTGGGGCGTCCGCCCGGTCAACGTCGCCTGAATCAGGGGGCGTTCCAGTTCGCCCGCCCACCAGAGCCGGGAGTTCTGTTTGACGGTTTCCCAGCGTTTTGAACTGAAGTCAATGCTCATACGTGTTCCTTGTCTATTGGTTCTCAGCCAATGGTTTCCCAGCCTGCTATCCTGTACAATTGCCTGGAACTGGCCCCCAGCCGTGTCCAGCGGCCCACGGTTCCATCCCAGTCCAACTTAACCACCCCCGAGTGTCCGTTCTCGAAGGCAAATGATTCCCCATCATCTTCGTAGAGTTCGAACGAGGCCGCCGCGCCGTAGCACCTCACGGTGATCTCGAATACTGTCGCCTCGGAAATGTAATCCATCGGAGCGGCCAGCGGCAGGAGACAACCTGATCTCACAAACAGCGGAATACGATCAAGCGGGGCCATAATGGTGATCTCGGTCCCGCCGGCAATCTTGCGACCCGTCCAGTAATCGAACCAGTCCCCCTCCGGCAAGGGAAGGCGCCGTTCCTGCTCTCCCGCGCGAAGGGGCGCCACCAGAAGCCCCTCCCCGAAGAGCCACGCATCATCCAGGCGGCGCAGGCGTTCATCGCCAGGGAAATCGAAGATCAATGGCCTGACGGGCGGAATGCCCTGTGAACGGTAGCGGGCAAAGGCGGAATACAGGTACGGGATCAGTGACATGCGCAGACGGAGCGTCTCCCGGACCATCGCCTCGGCGCCTTCCCAGCCGGGCATGCGCTCACCCCGGGCATTGGCCTTGGTTTCCATCTGCTCCCACGGCGGAAGGTGCAGATACCAGGCGTTGATCAGGCATTGTACGGACAATGCCGCGCTCTGCACCCGGCGGACAAGATCCTCCACCGATTCACAATCGCGGACCTCGGGCGCCCAGAGCAGCCCCGACATCGGGGCCGTCGCGACCCCGCGGAGGAACTGGCGGTGATCATAGAGATCGCTATAGAGCACGTAGGCGTGCGGACTGGCGAAAGGCCCGGCGGAACGGATCTGGCCGTAGGGGCGCCGTCCCACCGCACGGTGTGCCTCGTCGAACGTGCGCATGAGCTGGACGCCAAGCAGCGTATGCGCCTGTTCGCCATCGACCCCGGAGGGAAAGACCGCATGTTCGGGAAAACTCCAGGGGAAACTGATGAAATCCGAGTGATCGCATTCATCTACCTTGAATCCGGACACGCCCTGTTTCAGCAGTCCCGCGGCGTGATCGGCGTAAATCCGGGACACCGCCGGCAATTGGAAGTCCGGCACGAGACCGTTCCAGACCGCCGTATCCGCGCTGAGCGGTTTAAGCGCCTGGTACAACGGCGAGATCGGATGGGTGAAACAGTGTCCCCAGCAATTCACCTTCCAGTCCAGCCCGGCCATCCCGGCGAGAAAGCGGTCGGGTTGCGGAAACAACACCCGTGACCAGGTGTGCGAACAGGAATAGGAGTGGTCCTGCCAGCCAGGCTCAAGACCGAACACATCGCCGGGAATGCCCCGCTCGCGCAAACGCCGCGCCAGGGCGAGCGCCTCATCCTGGGTGAAGCGGCCTGAACCGCGATACCAGGCGCCGAGACCATGGAGCGCCGGCAGCGCGCCGCCGCCCTGCCACAGCACCCAGCGCCGGATCGCGCCCGGCAGATCCGGACCGCCGAACAGATAGAGATCCACACCCCTGACGCAAGGAACCTCAAGATGGATCCGCGGATTGCGCATTTTGCCGGCCACATACAACTCCAGCGTCGTTTCCGGCACCAGCGGGTTGCTGGGCCCGTCACTCTCGTCGATGTCGTCGCGGTCGACATGGGAACCGAAGTGCATGGTAACGTAACGGGACGTGTCAAGGAAGAGCCCGTAGCCAGCGGTGCTGGCGAACCAGGGCACCGGGGCATGACTGTCACCGGTGTCCTTGACGGGATCGGAGTTGACGCGCAGCAACTTCTTCAGGCCGTGCTGGTCGAAACTCTGCAGTTGCAGGCCGCACCCATAGATCCCGTCCTGCCGCCCCATCGGCAGCGAAACCAGGCATCCCCGGGGGCTGATCCGGACGCGGAGCGCCCCGGCGGGAACGGGCGGTTCCGTCACCAGCGGCAAGGCACGCAGCAGCTCCAGGTCCAGCGGTTCCTGGCGGAACGCCGTCGGAGTAGCCGTTTCAGGCTCGCCAATCCGGATCCGCCACACGCCGGGGGCAACCGCCTGCCACTCCGGTCCTGCTGCGGAATGCCGGGCGCCAGTCTCGGCCACGCAGACGTTTTCATCATTCATGGGTAACTCCTTGCTCATGAGTAGAACCTGTCGATTTCACGCCGGGCGATTTCCACTGCACGACGAGGCTTGTCGAGGTTGCCGTGCATGGAATACACATCCCGCACAACAAACTCCAAGGGTATATTCTTCCCGGCGGTAATCTCAAGCGTCTCGCGAATTTCGTGCGCCCAAGCCTCTTCATTGAGCTGAACGTCAACCCCCAGCAGATTGGGATTGGGCTTGCGCGAAAACACAATGTTCTTCCCGGCCAGCGCCTCGGCCATGTAGCGCTGATCCGCCCAACGGGAGATGGACACGGCTTTCAGGTTGGGAAGTTTGCTGAGCGACGTCTCCCAGATCGGATCGGCCGGCTCACAGCACCCCCAGTACACAAAGCCGAACATGGCGGCGAGATCGCGGTAGTAAGGAAAGCAGAACTCATGGAACAAATCCGGCGAGACCCCCACGGTCTCCTGGCTGTCCATACTGCCCCACATGTCCGACAGTTTGACCTGGCCGGGAACCACCGGTGCCTTGGGCAGCAGGGTCGTGAAATTGAAACAGGTACCGCAGGTGCACTGGTTGCCGTTGTTGAGAACGAGCAACCCCTCCTGTTCGGCCCAGTGCGCCATACGGCTGGCGTTATCCCGCAGCAAGGCCATCAGTGCATGGAGCTTGTCCGGACAGTCGTACATCGCCAGGAAGAACGTCTCCATATCCATCAACCGCATGAGGCGTTGCGTCAGGTAGCAATTCCCATACGCGTCCGAACGGATCACCACCGGCAGAATGTCACCAAAGGCTTCCTCCAGGAAGGTCTTCTCCGCCAGCGTGGTGTCACGATTCACCCCGAACGTGGTGGGTCGCACCATGTCGAAGCCATCCCGGAGGTCCTTGATGGGGCACTCCACATGGAAACCGGTTTCGACACCTTCCGCGTCTTTCACGAACGTGGTGGGAATCTCGATGCCGAACTCGTTGCGCCAGACATGCCAGCCCATATCGAGGGTATCGGGGCAGACGTGGTCATCATTCAGGATTTCGTGATGGCGGATGGCCCGCAGAAACGAGCGTTCCAGTTTGCGCCCGTAAGCGGATTGGCAGCGGAAGATGGAGTCCGGCATGAAATCACGGTCGAACGTCCAGGTCTCGATGACGAAAGGGTCTCCGGGGACAGACCCACTGTCGTCTCAATCTGACGACGGAAATTTGGAGTACGGCGGCTTGACGCCGCTTTCACAAGGCCTGGCTTGACAGGCCGACAACACGGCGCGTCAAGCCGCGCCGAAGAAAAGCGGCGTCAAGCCGCCGCACTCCAAAAAAATGCCTATTCACCTGAGTATTTGAACCAGAAAGGTCAGATTAAAGGAAAATTAGATGCGTCTGCCCTGCCCCTCACCCCCACCCTCTCCCTCAAGGGGAGAGGGAGAAGAGGATGAACCGTCTCCCACCTGAACTTCGTCGCTAACTTAGTCGCTAACTTTGTCGATTCCAATCGCGTCGATCAAGTCGGTCGTTTAAGCGTATCCGGTTAAGGGTGGCGGTTAAGAGTGCGTTTAAGTGTGAGTTCCACACTTCCTCGCCACCCTTATTCGCGCAAACCGAGCCCGCCGCTCAGGCGAAGGGATTGACCCATTTGAGTTCTTGAAAACGGCCAAACCCTTTGTCGGCGCTGATCAGGGTGGCCTTGTTTTCAAGCGCAAGAGCCGCAATATAGCAGTCCGTTACAGCATCGCCCGCCGAGGTGTCTGAACAAAGACTTGAGAATAGCGCGGGGTGACGCGGTCCGGCATGGATCTGACGCACATTGGGCGCCTTTCCCAGGACTTCCATAAACGCCCATGCCCTTTCCCAAGGGGCGGGAGGCAACCCGCCAAGCGGCTTGGTCATCAACCGGAGAAAGGCCAGTTCCACCGGCACAACAAGCCCGATCATTTCGCCCGCCGCCAACACGTTCCGCAACCAATCAGAGGCCACAGCATGTTGAGGCAGTTCCTTGCGGAATGCATAAATCAACACATTGGCATCCGGCATCATCATGTTCGTTTGGCTTTGATCGCCGGGCGCAAGAGGCTTTCCAGCGCCTTCTGATCGTCCTTGATGGAGCTCGCCCTGATCGCTGAGGACAAATTGAACGACTTGGGCAATCTCTTCCCGCTGTCGTAGACAGGAAGATCGAGGGTGGCAGGCGCTTTCTCCTGCCGTCCACACCGCACCCGGAACGTCAAGGCTTCCTCGAGGAAACGGGTCAACGTCATCCCCTCACGGGCGGCTTCTGCCTTTGCCTCACGAAAGATCGCGTCGTCGATTCTCATTGTCGTTTGCATGAAGTCAGTATGTCATAAATAAGAAATATGTCAAACTATTGATTGCTAACTTCGTCGCTAACTTAATCGCTAACTTTGTCGCTAACTTTGTCGATTCCAATCGCTTCGATTAAGCGGGTCGTTTAAGCGTATCCGGTTAAGGGTTGCGGTTAAGAGTGCGTTTAAGTGTGAGTTCCACACTTCCTTGACACTCTTAACCGGATACACTTAACCGAATACCCTTAAACGGATACACTTAACCGACCCACTTAAACGACTCATCCGTCCCCCCAACCCTTCGTCGCTAACTTAATCGCTAACTTTGTCGATTCCAGTCGTCCCAAACTTCGTCGCTAACTTAATCGCTAACTTCGTCGATATCTTCTCCGACAAAGTTAGCGATTAAGTTAGCGACGAAGGATGAGCAGGAGGCAGACAAGTTGTCGCCCCCCACGCCTCGCCTTCCACGACAATCGAAATGGGTTGCCATGCGAGCCGTACGGAACAGGGTGTGGTTAAGCGATTTTCAGGATGCCCAGCGAAGGTCGAGTTTCTTCTCGTGATCCACACAATCCCGCAAGTACAGGTTGATCAGGTGCTGGTATGGAATGCCTGTGCGCTTCGCCATGCCCTTGAAGTACCCAATGATGTCGGTCCCCATCCGGATGGTGACTTGTTTTTTGAGCCGGGAAGCATAGGGGTTCTTACGGCTTTTCATTTTCGCTAAATCGTATTCGGCTTTCATCATTTCTCCCACGGATAATGTTTTTGTTCGTTCTTGGTTGCGGCACGAGCTGAAATGATCCTGATGACATTTCCTTTCTCCCGATGGCCGTGACAGACCATCAGCAAACGGAGTCTGGCACTCACGCCGAGGACAAGAAAACGATCCTCCCGGTCGGAGTGTTCATCATCATAAAATTCAACACCGCGATCATCAAAGAACACCGAGCGAGCTTCTTCAAACGAGACGCCATGCTTGCGCTGGTTCTCGCGGTTTTTTCGCTCATCCCACTGGAATGTTATTTCATCCATAACGACAATGTAATTATAGCGTCGGTTTGCGTCAAGTGCAGATGCGCAAGCGGATAACCGGCCCGCTTACTCGACTCCTCCTGATTCCACGACTAAATGCACTCAGATTGCCTGTCGCCATTCCTCCTTGATTTCCCCTCGATATTTATGCTACGTTTTGTTGGTACAAATATAGGGGACATTTTATGAAGACATTGGATGTATTTTCAGCTCGGGACCTCCGCAACCGCGCGGGCGGGCTCCTGAAAGATGCCGCGGAGGGCAGGTTTTCCGTGATAACCAAGCATGGCCGCCCTGCCGCCATCGCCATGCCGTTCGATGCCCTGCTTCTGGAACTTGGCGCCCACCGGCATCTGGCCGTCCGGTTGTACGCCCAACGCCTATTGACCCTGGCCCAGGCGGCCAAACTGGCCAGTCTTCCGATCGAGCAGTTTCTTGATGTCCTGGGCCTGTCCGGGGTGAACGTGGTTGACTATCCGGCGAAGGAAGTCCGTGCCGAACTCGAGGCGCTGCGGTGAGGCAATCCGCGCCGACACTCGTCGTGGCCGACGCCGGGCCCTTGATTGGGTTGGCCACCATCGGCGGACTCCCTTGGCTCCAAAAGCTTTTTCGAAGCGTCCTCATTCCCGAGGCCGTCGCAACAGAACTGTGCCTGGACAGCCGCATGCCGGGCGCCATCGCGCTCGCCTCCGCGCGTGACCAGGGGTGGTTGAAGGTGGTGCCGGTACCCGATGTGCCCGTGCGACTGCTGTCCACGATTGACCGTGGTGAAGCGGAGGCCATCGTGCTCGCCGGGCAGAAGGCCATACCGCTACTCATTGACGAGAGTCGCGGCAGGATCGCGGCGAGACATGAGGGGGTCCGTGTCTTCGGGTCCGGCGCGGTACTGCTCAGGGCCAAGGAAGAAGGGCTTATCCGCGAAGTGCGTCCCAGTCTGGATGCGTTCACGCGGGCAAAATACCGCCTTTCTGAGCCGCTACGCCGCGAAATCCTTCGGTTGGCGGGCGAATCCGCCGCACCTGCGGTGGAATGAAGGGGGAGGTGCTTTGTCGTGGCGCAAGCGTCCCGCTTGCGAACCGCAAGCCAGCGGCTTGCGCTACGAGGGTCTGTCCCCCCACGTGACCTTTGCTTTGATCCTTCCGGGTTTTCCTTCATTGGCCTATATCCACGACTCCTACTGACACTCAAACTTCGTCGCTATCTTAATCGCTAACCTTGTCGATTCCAGTCGCCCCAAACTTTGTCGCTAACTTTGTCGATTCCAGTCGCGTCGACGAAGTTAGCGACTAAGTTAACGATGAAGTATTTCGTTCATATTCCCTTGTCCCGCACCTCGTCAATGTTGCCTTTCACTAAAACGGTATGACCGGATACAGGCACGCGGTCGGGATCGGCTGGCGGGGCTGAAACGGCGTCGCCCATTCGAGCTTGATTCCCCCGCCCTGTTGACCATGGGTGTAGGTCACCTCGATCGGCGTCTGACGCCGCAACAGCTTGATCGGCTTGCCGGCGATCTCCTCCCGCGTGGGCTTCGCCTCTTTCCGTTCGAGCACCGGCAAGCGATTGATGAGGAGCGCCACCGTGCCGTCGGCGGTCGCGGTGAACGTGTAGGGCAGTCCGGCATCATCGCAATTCTTCCCGTCGACGACGAATTTGTCCACATACACCCAGGAATCGCTCGACGCCTTGTTGCGCGGCTTTCCGTGCCAGCCCACGACGGTGACGGTCACTTCGTGGTCACCCTCCGGCAGGCCCTCCTTCGCAAAGAGCACGGCATCGCGTTTCACCTCCGGGCTGTAGCAGTCGAACTGCGGCTGCGGCTGGCCATCAAGGGCGATATCGGCCAAGCCGAAGTTCGGGCCGGTCTTCCCGATGACGCGGATCGACGTGCCGCGAAAGCGGAAGCTGACGCTGGCGTTGTTGTCTCGCGCCCCGCGGGTGGCCCCGTCAAAAGCCTCCTTATCCGCCCCCACGGTCCACGGCCCCTTGTAGGCTGTGCCGTATTCCGGCAGCAGTGTGCCGGTCCAGTGGATGCCGCCGGGTGCAGGGTTCTTCCTGCTCCACGAAACATCGACGCCCGACGCCACCGTCACCCCGCGCGGCTTCGTCATGGCGGCATCCTCAAACGCGACAGCCGTCAGCCCCTGGCCGGTGTGTGACGCCGCGGGCGTGGTGATCCGGATCTTGCCTGATTGCCGCCGCCAGCCGTTCCAGCCGGAGACGCGATAGACCCGCATCTCGTTCTCCCAGTTGCCGAAGAAGAGCACGTCGCCGTCGGGCAGCGTCGCCACGGAGGCGTGGCAAAACTCGCCGCCGAGCTGATACCAGTGCTTCGCGATGCCGTCGAGGTTGGGA
>CAYNMU010000085.1:0-8832 GCA_964398395.1 uncultured Eubacteriales bacterium | reverse complement strand
CCTGCTTTTCGTTTGCAGTGCCTTTGTCTTTATAAAGAGGGAAAACATTCATGCCACTTACAACAATAAGCGGCGTTTTGCCATCATCTTTTACCTGCACGGCAAAAGCAGGCACAACGCCAAACAATGCGATAAGAAAAGCAAGAATAATGCTGAGAATTTTTTTCATACAAAGCACCTCAATCAATATTTTACCGGTTGGACGCCATCAATAGCTTCCGAACAACATCTTCTCAAGAAACCTTTGTTTCAAAGCAAATCCAGCCGCCGCTCTCATGCCGTTTGATAACCTGAAAGCCGTATTTTTTAAACGCGGCGAGCACATCCTGTTCCCTGAGGTTAATAATGCCGGAGGCGATAAACACGCCGTTAGGGTTTAAATATTTTGCGACATCCGCACAGAATAAGATGATAATATCTGCTACGATGTTTGCAACGACAATATCATATTTTCCGGTAACATTGTCAACCAAATTGCCGTATAAAACAGTATACTTCGGCTCGGTGAAACCGTTTATTATTCCGTTTTCTCTTGCTGTTTTAACGGCCAGCTTGTCAATATCGACGCCTACGGCTGTCTTTGCACCCAAAAGCAGCGCAGCAACCGAAAGGATGCCGCTTCCGCAGCCAATATCAAGCACGGTGCTGTCATGTGTAATATAAGGTTCCAGCGCTTCGAGGCTCAGCCGTGTGGTTTCGTGCCCGCCGTTGCCGAATGCCAAGCCGGGTTCAATGTTAAAAACAATTCTGCCATCTGCCTCAAAAACATCTTCCCACACCGGGCGAATCAGCAAACGCTTGCCGATAGGCATCGGCTTAAAGTATGCCTTCCAATTGTTTTCCCAATCCTCGTTTCTGCAGAGCTTGGTTTCAATTTCGTGCGAAATATGCTCCGCAGTGTAACGCTCGGAAAGAAAGGCAACGGCCTCAGCAGGATTTTCTTCCGGCGAAATATAAACATGAATAAGTCCCTTTGAGCGGTCCTTGCCCAAGAGCGTCTCATCAATCAAATCGACATGGGCAATTTCCCACGTTTCGCTTTCAAGGGTCCGGTAATCTTCAATATAAATCCCGTAGGGGACCACCATTTGAGCAATATCGCCCGCAGCGTCAATATCTTTTGAGTCAACGGTTATAATGATTTCGGTCCAGTCCATTAGAACTCCTTAATATTTATTGTGCACATCCTCGGCAAAGCAAAGCAAGTCTTTAACCTCAAGTACTTTGCCGTCGTCAAGAACGGCTTTGCCGTTCATCTTGCCGAAGACCTGATGCTGGTCGGTTACAATAACACCGAGGCTGATTTTGGCAGCTCTGTCAATAACCGGTGTAAAATCCATTTCAAAACGGCCGTCGCTCGATGAAAAAGTCCAGGGTTTCATATAGCTGCCTTCCGGGATATTAAATACAACATCATCCAACTTATGGGCAACATCATCATAAAACAAAATATTTTCAGTAGCGGCTTCGTTGTTGCCAAAGCCGTAACCGATGTTAAATCCAAAAGGCTTGCCTTCAATAATTCCGTTGCCGGAACCCCAATACCAGGTGTTGTCATAGGTCCAAACTCCGCGGCCCCAGTCAAGGGTGCCGAAGTCGGTTTCGGGGTTAAAAACATAATCCTTGCCGTCAAAACTTGCCTTGCCGCTAGCCCTCATGCAGTTGATTTTTTGGTTATAGTAAAATGCCGTCTTTTTTTCTGACCAGGGTGTGGCGATAACCATACTGTCCATTTCCGGCTGCTGAAGAACTATATCGCAGGTGAAAGTTTTTTCATCCGCAAAATTCTTGAATTCGCATTTGATATGGCGCTGACCCGGCGTAACGATATAATCAATATCAAGCCTTTTATCATGGTAAGAAACATTGCCCCCAGAACTTGACGGAAGCCTTAGTTTTCCTAAAGGTAGGGCATTAAGAACCGTTTGCGTCGTCTCTTTCGGTTTTGTGAAATCAAACAGGGTAATGGATTGCAAACCGATATAACCGTCATCCGAAACAGTTAGCGCAACGCCAAATTCTTTTGCAAGAATAATGTAGTAGTCCCATTCTTTAATTCGAAACTTAGGCGCCTTAATTGCGTTACGGTTATAAATTTGCACAGGCTTTCTCGACCAACCGGGTTCGTTTAAGCTGCCATCATTGTTTAGCAAGGGGTGTGAGGTTACAACTTCATGATTGCGCATACAATTGCCTCCTAAATAAAATATAGTAGTTACTATTTATTCAACAAATTTGCTTTTGGCTCAAAAGGCGACCTGCCGTGGTTATACAACTTTCTGTTGTCTAACGCCCACTGCCGCGCTGTAAATTCTCCGCCTTCAACTTCTTCAACTGCCTGAGCGATTTCGTAAATTCTGGCGTCCATAAGGTCAAGCTGTGCGAGAATCTCCGCCTCTAAAAACATCGGACGAACCGCGGCACCAAAATCAGGCTCACCATGGTGGGAAATGATCATATGTTCAAGCAGCATCAGCAACTCTTTCGGTGTGCCAAGCGCTGTTCCGATTCGCTCAACTGCCATCGCACCCCTTACAAGATGTCCTATTAAGCTGCCGTCGGTTGTGTAACCGGATGCTATGCCGGTATCGGCTACTTCGAATTCCTCCGTTTTGGCAATGTCATGCAAAATTACCCCTGCAAACAGCAAATCGCTGTCAACAAACGGGTACACTTTGCTAAGCCCCTGCGCTAAACGAAGGATTGAAAGTGTGTGGTACAAAAGCCCCCCGCGGATTGCATGATGCAGTTTAAAAGCCGCCGGCCAATATAGAAACTTCTCTTTGTACTCATTTACTACTGCTGTTACTAAATCTTTCAGTTCTTTCTCCTTAAATGCTCCGATAACAGCTGATATCTCGGCAAGCATCGATTCACCGCTGTATTCCGAACTGGGTACAAAGTCGCCTATACTTACCCCGTCGGCTTCAATAACGGGACGAAGCCTTTCAACTCTTAATTGGTCAACATCGTTGTAAATGGAAACGGTTCCTCTTGCTTTAACAAGCTGACCTGTCTCAAATTTACCTTGCAGTTCTTCCTTATAGTCCCAAAACTTTGCGACTATTTCACCCGAGCTGTCAGCCAAAATCAAATCTAGAAATGGCAGGCCTTTTGCAGTTGTCTTCTTTTCAAGCGCTTTAATGATGCAAAAGCCCTCAACCCCGCCGGCCTTATTGAAAGGGATTAAATTCATATTTACCTCCGAAAAATATTGTTTATTTTATATGATTTAAACTAAAACATATAGTAACATAAAATAAAAAATAAAACAATCATAATTCGACTTTGTATATTGACTTCTTTAAAGTGTCTGATATAATCTAAACAGCAACTCAGGGCGGGGTTCAATTCCCCACCGGCGGTGTTACAATGCAACAATGGCTGCAAGTAGCGATAAGCCCGCGAGCCTCTAACGAGGTTGACTCGGTGCAATTCCGAGGCCGACGGTATAGTCCGGATGAAAGAGAAGCGCATATAAAGCGTTTGCTGCCCTGTGTATTTTCGCAGGGCGGTATTGTGTTTTTGGAGGACATTTAATGAAAAGTTCTGATACAAATCAAACATTGATGAAAACTATTTTTACCGGATTATTTACAGCAATATCATTTATATTATATCTATTGGAATTTCCGATTATTCCGGGAAATACAGCGCTTAAACTCGACTTAAGCGATATAGCGGCTTTGGTTGGCGCTATAAGCTTTGGCCCCGTTTTCGGTGTTACTGTTGAGTTGCTAAAAAATATACTGGAACTCGTCTTTAAGGGTTTAGGTACGCAGATGGGTTATGGTAATTTAATTAATTTTATTGTCGGTTGTTCTTTTATAGTTCCGTTTTCTCTCATTTTCAAATACTTCTCGCAAAAACCGAACTTTGCAAAAATCAAAGCCAATATTATTGCCGGTGTTTTTGCGACGGCCTGTATTATAGCAGCAGGAATAATTGTGAATTATTTTGTAGCGCCAAGCTTTTTTAGGAATTTTGTACATTATGAAATCGGTAAAGAGGCGCTTTGGGGATTCATTGGCACAGCGAGCATACTCAATTTGATAAAGGGAACCATTCTTTCTGTTTTTGCATACCCGATCTCACAAGTTCTCAATAAACAGCTTAAGCATATTAAGAAGAAATAAGAATTTTTCGCTCATTTTCAAAAATGAACAGAGTTTAAACTTTTTTGATATCCCTTGACAAATTATCCTGAAAGCGATAAAATAAAAATACAAATTAAATATTTCCTTATTAAGAGCGGCTGAGGGTACAGGCCCCGAGAAGCCCGGCAACCAGTGAAGTTAACAACTTTACAAGGTGCTAAATCCTGCGGTATTAACCGGAAGATAAGGTGTTACAAACGCCCGCGGTTAACCCCGTGAGCGTTATTTTTTATATAAAAAGGAGAAAAATCATGGCAAGACATCTTTTTACATCAGAATCGGTCACAGAGGGGCATCCGGATAAAATTTGCGATCAAATATCCGATGCAGTACTTGACGCCATCATGGCACAGGATAAAATGGGCAGAGTAGCCTGCGAGTGTACATGCACAACAGGTATGGTATTCGTTATGGGAGAGATTTCAACAAGCTGTTATGTTGATATTCCAAAACTTGTCAGAGAAGTTATATGCAAAATCGGTTACGACAGCGCCGATAAGGGTTTTGATGGTAACACTTGTGCCATTCTCACTTCAATTGACGAGCAATCGTCGGATATTGCGTTGGGTGTTGATAAGCAAGGTGCGGGCGACCAAGGCATGATGTTTGGCTTTGCCTGTGACGAGACGCCGGAGCTTATGCCTTTGCCGATTTCACTTTCACACAAGCTTGCGCGCCGCATGACTGAGGTTCGCAAGAACGGAGCGCTTCCATATCTTCGCGCTGACGGAAAAACTCAGGTTACGGTTGAATACGATAAGGATGACAAACCGGTTAGAGTGGACGCAATTGTTATTTCATCGCAGCATAGCGCTGATGTTGAGCTTGAAACAATCCGCAAAGACATCATCGAACAGGTCATCCGTCCGACAATTCCTTCGGGGTTAATGGACGAAAACACAATCATTTATGTTAACCCAACCGGTCGCTTTGTTACAGGCGGTCCTCAGGGTGACAGCGGCTTGACTGGGCGCAAAATAATAGTTGACACCTATGGCGGGTATTCAAGACATGGCGGCGGAGCATTCTCCGGCAAAGACCCAACAAAGGTGGACCGTTCCGCAGCTTATGCGGCAAGATATATCGCAAAGAATGTTGTCGCGGCAGGGCTTGCCACTAAGTGCGAAGTTGAACTTGCCTATGCAATTGGCGTTGCCTGCCCTGTTTCCGTTATGGCGGAAACATTTGGTACCGGAGTCATTTCTGACGATACCTTAAGCACTATTATTACCGAACTCTTTGACCTTCGCCCCGCGTCTATTATCGAAACCCTTGACCTGCGCCGGCCGATTTATCAGCAGTTGGCGGTTTTGGGGCATGTTGGCAGAACAGATATTGACTTAACATGGGAGAAGACAGACAGAGTTGCCGATTTGCGCAAGGCAGCCGGCATTGACAACCTGTAAAAGTTTGAAGCTGAGATATATTTAATCTTTTCACGAGCCTGTCAAAAATTATCTTTGACAGGCTCGAAACTTAGCTTGAAACTCAACTTGCGATATAGTACAATACAATTCACGAAATTAATAAAATGGGGTAAAAAATGCTTTCAAAAGAAATTGAAAAAATTCTGCCTTTGGTGCAAAAGCCGGGGCGATATACGGGCAGCGAGCTCAACAGCGTTGTTAAGAATAAAAACAGCGTTGCAATTCGCTATGCCTTTTGCTTTCCGGATACATACGAAATCGGCATGTCACATTTGGGCATGAAAATTCTCTATTCGCTTGCCAATGCCAGAGAAGATACTTGGTGCGAGCGCGTTTTTGCTCCGTGGGTGGATATGGAGGAAATGATGAGGCGCGAAGGCGTACCGCTCTATGCGCTTGAAAGCGGAGACGGGATTAAAGAGTTCGATATTATAGGCTTCACCTTGCAATATGAGCTAAGCTATACCAATGTGCTTAACATGCTTGACTTGGCGGGGATGCCTGTAAAAGCAGCCGAAAGAACAGCACTGACCCCGATTGTTATAGGCGGCGGTCCATGTGTTTGCAATGCTGAACCAATGGCGGAATTTTTTGATATTTTCTTGCCCGGTGAGGGCGAGGAGATTACAAATGATTTAATTGACCTGTTAAAAAAACATAAGGCTAAAGGTTCATCAAAGACTGACTTTTTGCTTGCCGCGTCACAAATAAGAGGTGTTTATGTGCCATCGCTTTACAATGTCTGCTACAAAGAGGATGGTACTGTTTCTTCGATTACTCCTTTGCAAAATGCGCCGAAAAAGGTGCAAAAAAGTCTGGTATCGGACTTGGATAAAATGTTCGCGCCGGACAATTTTGTTGTACCATTCCTTGAAATTGTGCACGACAGGGCAACAGTTGAAATATTTCGGGGCTGCATCCGAGGCTGCCGCTTTTGTCAGGCAGGATTTTTATGCAGGCCGATAAGAGAAAAATCACCGAATACAGTGAATGCGCAATGCAAAGCAATTTGCGAAAGCACCGGCTATGATGAAGTTTCGCTTTGCTCATTAAGCACGAGCGACTATACAGAAATCAGCGAGCTTTTGGCAGAACTTCTCAAATGGACGGTTGAGGATAAGGTTAACATATCCTTGCCCTCTCTGCGTGTTGATAATTTTTCAGATGAGCTTATGGAACAGCTGACAAAAGTCCGCCGCAGCGGCCTTACCTTCGCACCGGAGGCAGGAACACAAAGGCTTAGGGATGCCATCAATAAGAATGTGACGGAGGAAGAAGTCCTTTTTACCGTTCGCAAAGCGTATGAGGGCGGATGGACCGCCGTCAAGCTTTATTTTATGTTAGGCTTGCCGACCGAAACCATTGAAGATATTGATGGAATTGCCGATTTAGCGCAAAAGATTGTTGATGAGTTCTACAGAAATCCGGATAGACAAAAGGGCAAAGGCGTTGCGGTTGCTGTGAGCGTGGCCAGCTTTGTGCCAAAGCCTTTCACACCGTTCCAGTGGGAAGCACAGGATACTGTTGAAATTATTGGTCAAAAGCAGGATTATTTAAGAAACAGTATAAAAACCCGAAAAATAAATGTCAGCCGCCACAACGCGCAGACTAGCTTTTTAGAAGCCGTTTTTGCAAGAGGAGACAGACGGCTTTCTAAAGTTATTGAGCTTGCATGGCGCAAGGGTTGCCGTTTTGACGGCTGGGATGACCAGTTCCGCAAGGATTTGTGGGCGGAAGCCTTTGACGAATGCGGAATAGCACCTGCATTTTATGCCAATCGCAAACGAGAATTTGACGAGATATTGCCTTGGGACCACATGGATTACGGTGTAAGCAAGACATTCTTGATAAATGAAAACAAAAAAGCGCACGAAAGCAACACTACCCCCAACTGCCGTGAAAAATGTGCCGATTGCGGCGTTAATCGTCTTAACGGGGGTGTTTGCCATGCACGCTGAGGGTTTTCATCAGCTTAGAATATGGTTTAAAAAAACAGGCAACGCCAAATACATTTCCCACCTTGACCTTAACCGCTGCATGCTCAGGGCTGTGCGAAGAGCTCAAATACCGCTTTGGTACACCGAAGGCTTTAATCCGCATCCATATATAACCTTTGCGCTGCCGATGTCCCTGGGACATGAGAGCGAGGCGGAGCCAATGGATATTCGCATAGAAGGGGAAATGGGGAACGATGAAATCAAAGCCCGCCTAACAAGTGTTATGCCGGAAGGTATAGAAATAACCGAAGTTTGCGAAGCCCAAGGCGAAGCCAAAGAGATTTGCTATGCGGAATATGAAATACAATTGGGTTTTGATAACCTCAGCGAGGCAGAGAGCTTTGCGGTAAAGGCGAAAGAACTTCTATCAAGCGGTGAACTGAAAGCAGAAAAGCTTGGCAAACAAGGCAGACAAAAGGTGATGAAGCAAGTAGCATTAAAAGACTATATCTTTGGATTCAATATTACCAATGAAGACGAAAAAATATTGCTCAAGGTTACGCTTTCTGCAGGGAATACATCAAATCTTAATCCGGCTTTGCTGCTCGAAAGCTTAAACATGGCAATTGGTACAAATATAAAAGCCAACAAAATTACAAGAAAACGTTTATTAAAGGCAGATTTCGAACCTTTTAGGTAAGTATTTCGATTTAAAAACACTTAAAACCAATTATTTGGATAAAAGGCTTGAAACCTTAAACTATTTGTGATATTATATCCGAGCATTTGTTTCCGTCGTCTCACGCGATGGGGTTTAATGTCAAAACATTAAAGCTGATGGTCCTCTGCGGCATTGCTGTACGAACATCTGAAAAAAACGGAGGAAAATTTCGATGGACGCACTTAAAATCATTGCACAGGATCAACTTAAAACTGAGGTTCCGCAAATCAGAATAGGCAACACTGTTAAGGTGCATGTCAAAATCCGCGAGGGCGAGCGTGAAAGAGTCCAAGCTTTTGAAGGCATTATTATTGCCCGCAACGGCAGCGGAGTTGCAGAAACATTTACAGTCCGCCGTGTAACCTACGGTGTAGGCGTGGAGAGGGTTTTTCCGCTTCATTCCCCCAATGTTGTCAGGGTTGAAAATGTCAGAGTCGGCAAGGTTCGCAGAGCCAAACTCTATTACCTTCGCGATAGAGTCGGCAAATCAGCCAAGGTTAAGCAAAAGATGGGTTAAGAATGCTTTTGCATCCTAATTTGATTATTTTTTGTATTTTAAAAAAATCCAAAAGGGCAGACCTTGGGTCTGC
>CAYNMU010000084.1:0-8995 GCA_964398395.1 uncultured Eubacteriales bacterium | reverse complement strand
CCCTTTCCAACATTATACTTGGCGGTTAAGGATTTAAGGATTAAGGATTTAGACTATTAAATGTGATTGACATTTGCTTTGGAAAGTGTATAATAATCTTACAGTATATAGCGATAGTGCCTGACCATCCGAAAAATGGTTAGGCGCTTTTTTACATAAATCTATACAAAATATTGAGTTCACAATACGTCTGCCATCTGAAGTATTATAGGAGACAACAAATATGCAAGAAGAAACAAGATTACCGGGAATGGTATTGATCATTGCCGAAAAGCCGAGTTTGGCGAGAAATATAGTTGCGGGTATCGGAGAAATGAAAAAAATCGGCAGTTATTTTGAAGGCGATGGATATATTGTCACTTGGGCTTTCGGGCATTTGTTCTCTCTTTGTGATATTGAAGACTATACAGGACCTACTTCTGCCGGAAAATGGTCGATGGAAAATATTCCGTGCTTTCCGCAACCGTTTAAATTTCAGCTGCGCAAGGATGCAAATAAGCAGGTGGATCCGGGTGTTAAAAAGCAATTTGATGTTATCGCAGCGCTTTGTAATCGCGAAGATGTAGACACTGTTGTGAATGCGGGAGACTCTGACCGTGAGGGAGAAATCATCATTCGTTTGTGTATGATGAATGCCTTGAAAACCGAAAAGAAATTATCCCGGCTTTGGCTGCCGGACCAGACACCGCAAACCATATCAAAGGCAATTACTGAAATGAAAGAAGAAGCCGAATACGATAATCTTGCCAACGAGGGTTTTGCCAGAACTTATATTGACTGGCTGTATGGCGTTAATCTTACGCGATATGCTACGCTAAAGGCGGGCGTGCTATTGCGTGTCGGCCGGGTTATTGTGCCAATCGTCAAAGCAATTTATGACCGGGATATGGCAATCAAAAATTTTGTTCCTGACATATATTATGCCATTGTCAGCAAAGAACAGACAAACGGTGAAGATGTTGAGCTGATAAGCAAGCATAAATTTGAAAAAAACGATGGGCGCAAAGCAGAAGCATTATGTGTCCAATACAATGCCGAAAAGGCTATCGTAACCGATAAAAAGACAAAAAAAGATACTTTGAATCCGGGGAAATTATTTTCGCTTTCAAAACTTCAAAATATTCTTGGCAAAAAGTACAAAATGTCAATGGATGACAGCCTTAAGTTGGTGCAAGGGCTGTATGAAAAGGGTTATCTTACCTATCCCCGCACCAACTCCGAGTATCTTGCCACTGCTGAAAAGGACAAGGTAAAACAGATTATAGCAACCCTTCTCGACATCGGCTACCCGGTTGAGTTTAAAGACAAAAAAACGATTTTTGATGACAGCAAAATAGAGTCGCATTCGGCTTTAACGCCAACCTATAAAATCCCTAAAAAAGAAAGCCTGACGGATGATGAAATGAAGGTTTATCAAACAGTTATCCGTCGATTTGTTGCTGTTTTTTGCGCCAAAGAATGTATAGCACTAAAGACAGAAATAAAAATCGAAGTTGGTAAATTGGAAGATTTTATACTGAAAGGCACAGTGATTGTTGAGCCGGGCTGGACGAAATATGATGATTACACCGCAAAAGATAAAATCTTGCCTGCGCTTGAAATTGGCGATGAAGTTACCATCAACTTCCAACCAAAGGAAAAAGAAACAAATCCGCCTAAACACTTTACAATTGAAACGCTCAATAACTTTCTTAAAAATCCCTTCAAAGAAGACAAAACGGCTGCCGCTGAAAATGAGGACGAAGACGACACCGAGGATTACAAGGCAATCTTTGAAGGTTTGGAACTTGGTACCGAAGCAACAAGAACCGGAATTATCGACAACGCCAAAAAGAGCAAATATATCCAATTGAATAAAGATGTCTATACAATTTTGCCCGGAGGGGAATACTTGATTGAATCTCTCGTTCAGATGGGGATTTCGATGGACAAGTATAAGACAAGTGCTTTAGGCCAAGCACTCAAAAAGGTTTTTCACAATGTAATGACGGTGGATGAGAGTGTTGAACTTGCCAAAACGGAGATATTAGAAGTATTTAAGGCTAAGCAGCAGACGCCGGAGGCGGATACCTATAATGGATTTTATGGAGATGAGGTTGGCGCTTGCCCTCTTTGTAACGGAAAGGTGGTGAAAGGTAAATATGGTTACGGTTGTTTGAATTACAAAGAAGGATGCAAATTCAATATCAGCGGAGTTATTTGCAAAAGAGTAATTTCACTGGCAAATGCTAAGCTGCTCCTTGAAACAGGGAAATCAACCAAAATACAGGGCTTTACTTCCAAAGCCGGAAAGCCATTTGATGCGGCGCTTAAATTAGAATCAGGGAAAGTTGTTTTTGATTTTTCTTAGGCGTTGCGGTGTTTAAATATGCAAAGTTACTCATTTGATATTATTTATAAAAAATGAAAAGGTGGGATTTTTATGTCTAAACTCAGAACCCTTGCGATTATCATGGTTGTTGTACTTATTGCGGTCTTAACCGCTGCCTGCAGCAAAAACACGGGTACGACACAACCAACCACGGTAAAGCAATCAAGCAGTATATCAAAGGATGTCATTTTCGACTTCTATAACAAGGTGCAGATTGACCAAACAAAGGAACAAGTTGTTGCCGAGTTAGGGGTTGCCGGAAAAGAAAGTACGCAGCTGAAAAACTCTTTTAGTTATACCAATGCGGATACAGGTTATGGCGTATCGGTAATCTTTAGTGATGCAAATAAAGCAACGAGCAAAACCTTAATTTATTCGGACCGTAAGGAATTAGCAGGGTTGTTCAACAAAACAGTTACACAGGCTCAATCTGATACAATCAAAAAAGGTATGACTTATGACCAAATTAAAAGTATACTGGGAGAAGATGGAGTTGAAATCAGCACAACTCAAATTCCATTTGATAATAACAAGTTGAGCTCTATCCGTATTTGGGTTAATCAAGACGGTTCAATAATTCAAATTGTTTTCGGGACAGACGGAACATCAAATGATGCCATGTTCTACGGTTCGTAAGTTTCTCATTTCCGGTTATTTAATATGCCATCATATCTTTCGGGGTATGATGGCTTTTTTGCTTCCTGATTCATTAAACTTTCACAAGGTAAACACGTGAAATACACATTCATTTGGTATTATAACTCTGTAATAATTAATTTATCGACCCAAACTATTTGAAAAGGAGTTTTTGAGTTTTGAAAAAAAATAAATTTTTTCAGTCATGGACCGTATTGCTGATTGCTGTTAGTTTTATCAACTTAGCGGCATGCTCAGGGAAACAGGAAACCACGACCACAACAACCACCACAACACAGGAGATTACGGCTTTTACAAAAGAGCCAGCTGCGACTTCAGCGGCAGGGAAAACCACGACTGCCAAAACAGACCAAACTGCGGAATACGGAAAAGTAACAGTAATCAAAGGTACAAAAATTACAGTTGCAATTGGCACCATGAAACAACGCAGCGGAAATTCGAATAAAATACCGACAGGCAGCAATGCCACACAGGGAACTATGCCGAGCAGAAATCAACAGGGTACTCCTCCAAGCGGGGGGATGCCTGAATTGCTGACGCTTAGCGGGGAATCAAAAACCTTTACCGTTACTGACTCTGTCAAAATCACAAAGATGAACATAATGGAACTGTTTGGACGGCCTTCGGACCAACAAACCACTGCGACAACGGCTGCAACCGGAGATTCGGCAACACTTTCCGACATTGCTGTGGGAAGTATTTTGAAAATCAACTATAAAACCGGCACCGATACAGTTGCTTCTATAGAAATTATCAGTATAAATTTTCCGGGCGGCTTCAACCCCGGCGGACAAAACGGCGTGAGCACAACAGCAGCAACCGGAAACTGATTAACAATCCAAACAGTGGGGAACCATAAAATAAAGTAAACTTGGGGTAAAGAAGAAACCAACTCATTATATCTTTCCGGATATGATGGGTTGGTTTTTTAGCAGAAATTATTTGTAAACAAAGGTTTAATATGATACTATACTTTTAACAATCGAAGATTATTAAACTTGACAAATTTCACTTTTAACTTTCGTTTAAAACATGAAAGGAAATCCACTTTATGAGAAAAATTATCGCGGCGTTTTTAAGCGTCATCATTGCACTGTTTCCGAATCTTATTGCCGGCAGCAACTCCCGCAGATTTGCGGTTTTAGATTATGGAGAGTTATCAAACGCTAACGCTTCCGTAAACGCTAAAGCCGTTTACAGCTATATTTGCTCCACCTATAAACACAAAATATTAACCGGGCAGCAGGAATCAACCTATATAGCCGGCCCGGAGTATGAAATGGATTATATTAAAGCAACCACCGGAAAACTCCCGGCAATCAGAGGCATGGACTTTATCCTCGATGATTTTGATGGTGTTGTCCAACGGGCAAAGGACTGGTGGGACAAGGGCGGCATTGTAACAATTTGCTGGCACTGCGGCAGCGACTTCAGCAACGGATATCAGGAATGCCTGAACAGCAATATAGCAAACTGGGATGCCGCCTTGACGGAAGGTACCCCGGAATATACCGCGCTTATCGCAGGCATGGATAAAGCTGCTGCAGCATTGCAGGAACTTGATGATGCAGGCGTCCCGGTTTTATGGCGGCCGTTTCATGAAGCGGGCGGGGACTGGTTCTGGTGGAGCAGGGGCGGCGCGCAGAATTTAGTAAAACTCTGGCGAATTATGTACACCAGATACACCGATTACTGGAAGCTGGATAACTTGATTTGGGTGTATGGATATCAGGCAAAACCGGAAACACCGAAACTTTGGTATCCGGGTGACGGCTATGTTGATATAGCAGGCGCGGACAGTTACTACGGTGGTACGCAGGCGCTTTTATACGATAGAATTAAATTTTTTATAGGTAACCGAAAACCGATTTGCTTCCATGAAACGGGAACTATTCCAAAGATGGACGACCTTCAGAAGTGGGGCGTCGACTGGAGCTATTTTATGACTTGGCACTCGGAATTTCTTATGGAAGATAAATGGAACACAAAGGCAAACCTAATTGAGGTTTACAACAGCGATTATGCGATAACGCTGGACGAACTGCCGAAATTTGGCAGTTAGCGATGTAAGGCAAATGCTTTTAAAAAATAGAATCATCCGCCGTAACCGCTGCTGAAAGGACTGATTTTTTATGATAATGTTACTGAAAAGGCTGCTTGCGCTCTTGATTGCCGCGGTCAACGCACTCCTCGGCAATTCTATTCCATCGCCTTGTGCGGTTTTAGCATATGACAGCTATAATCTTAAAACTTATATGTCACCTGTTTGGTCAGGCGACATCGTTTACAACGAAACCCTGATGTTTGTGCAGAACAAGGACGGCACCGTTGACCCTGCGCCGCTGCTCTATTATGCTGATGAAATTCTGTCTGTTCGCTCCTATGATTTGAAAACCATTTATGCGGAGGGTGTTGACTATAAACTTGTGGGTGGGTGTGTTGTGCTGACCGAGGACACAGGCATTTATGCATGGCCATACAAGGAGTATTATCCGCCGGAATCGATTGAAGGCCATACCTTTGAGCGGTCCAACGGCTGCGGCTTTATCTACTTTAGCGAAGGTCCGGCCATATCGCTGACCCAGGTTGTGGTTACATACAGGCACAGCGACGTATGGTCCGGCATTGTACCGGAAAACCAGACGGAAAGACTGCCGCTGACCACTTCAAAACTCAAAAGCAATGAACCGCTTACGATTTTGTTTTATGGAGATTCCATCACGGTCGGGGGTAATTCAAGCGCTTTTGTCGGCATTGAACCGTTCGCGCCGATTTGGTCGATTATGGTTGTTGATACTCTGGCGGAGGTTTACGCCAACAGCCATATCACCTATATTAATACCGCAGTCGGCGGAACCGCTTCGGGCTGGGGCGCGGAAAATGTTGAAGAACGAGTCAATGCGCATAACCCCGACCTTGTTGTAATTGCCTTCGGCGGGAATGACATTAAAACAAACCCGATCAAATTCTGTCAAAATATCAACAGTATTATGAAATCATGCAGAGAAAGTAATCCGGATGTTGAGTTTATTCTTGTTTCCCCCGAACAGACAAGCAAAGCGGTAAAAGGCTTTTACGGCAATCAGTTTACCTTCGAAGAAATGCTTTATCTGCTCGCGGAAAACACAAAAGGGACGGCTTTGGCGCCTGTTTGGAGTGTGCACACAAACATTTTAAGGCACAAGCGTTACTACGACAGCACAGCAAACAATGTAAACCATGTAAACGATTTTATGGCGAGGGTGTATGCCCAGACGGTTGCGGAAATATTTTTGGGAAGTCCCGCTGGTTAACGGCAAAGCATAAAATTCGATAAAAACGAGGTGCTTGCATGATGGAAGAAAACCTAATTGCCCCATGCGGGATGAACTGCGGCTTATGCGTCAGTTACCTGGCAATGAAAAATGACTTGAAGAAAAAGGGGTTTTGTAAAAAATACTGCCCCGGTTGTTTGCCGCGTGGCAAGAACTGCACCTATATGCAGGACAGCTGCGATAAGGTTGGCAAAGGGCTTGTCAGGTACTGCTTTGAGTGCGGTGATTTTCCCTGCAGGCGACTCAAAGTGCTCGACAAGCGGTATGTGGGAAGTACCATATGAGCATGATTGAAAACCTGGTATTTATCAAAGAACAGGGGATGGAAACCTTCCTAAAGAAGGAAGACACAAATTGGCGCTGCCCGGCATGCGGCGGGACGATTTGCTGCCATAACGGATTGTGTTTTAATTGCAGTCTCGACAAGCTGCGATTGAACAAAAAGTACCGCTGGGACGGGGAGTAAAGACTATCATATTTGAATTGCAGATAAAACGGTTTTGCTTTTTGGGTAAAGCCGTTTTTTTTGAGAGATGCGATAGGACACAAACAAAATAATTTTAAAATAACTATTGTAATATGCAACTGTTGTATGATACAATAAATATAACAGGAGATGATTGGTATGATTGATAACGAAAAATTCAGGCAGCTCCGGGAACTTGTCCGTCTTATGGAACGAAATCTTGGCATTTTAGATGATAAAATGACCTGCTGCGGTATTTCATTGGCGCAATGTCATGCGCTGGTCGAAATCGGGCGTGCGGGGACAATATCGCTGGTTGAGCTGGCAAACCTTATTAATCTTGACAACAGCACGATGAGCCGCACTGTAAACAACCTGGTCAACAATAAAATGGCGGAGCGCGAACTTGACCCGAATGACAGAAGGTATGTGGCAATCAAACTTACGCAGGCAGGAACAAAGGTCTATAATGAGATCGAATCGGAAATGGAAATTTATTTCATGAAAATATTTGATTCTATCCCTGCGGATAAGCAAGACCAGGTCCTCGACAGCCTGCAGATTCTGCTGAACGCTATTGCGGAAACTAAATGCTGTTCATAAAAAGAAAGGGGTGGATTTAATGGCAGGCAAATCTTGCTGCGGCGACACAAGTGCCGCTGAAACGGGGAAAAAGGGCTGTGGCTGCGGTGCTCAGACAGATGATTCTATACAGAACTGCGAACATCAGAAGCCGCAGATTGAAGCAGAGTGGGTAATCGGAACTATTCAGACACCGGTAGGAAAAGTTCTGCAGGTTTCAACAAAACTGAACTTTAAAGATACGCTTGGTTCTTGGAAATGCCGCTGGTCAATCGGCAGGATGGATTATAAAATAGAACCCGGCATATACGGAATAGGAAAACCGGAAAGTACTTCGCCGGTACTGGTGACGGCGAACTACAAGATGACTTTTGACAGACTGCGCGAGCAGTTGGGCGGGATGAACCTCTGGATTGTTGTACTGGATACGGACGGCGTCAACGTTTGGTGTGCTGCCGGCAAAGGAACGTTTGGCACCGAAGAGCTGAATCATCGAATTGCGACGGTGCAGCTTGATAAAATCGTAACACATAAGACAATAATCCTTCCGCAGTTGGGAGCGGTCGGTGTAGCGGCTCATACAGTTGCCAAGCAAAGCGGTTTCCGCGTGGTGTATGGACCGGTGAGGGCGGAGGATATAAAAGCTTTTCTTGCGAACGGTAGGAAAGCAACCGAAGATATGCGGACAGTCCGGTTCACTTTGGCTGACCGGATTGTGCTGACACCGATGGAACTGGTCGGCGCGATGATGCCGGTTATAATCAGTTTTGGTGTACTATTCATACTGAATGCCATCGGATTCGGGCATTACGGGTTTGCCGATATGGTTGGGTTGCTAGGCGCAATTATTACCGGATGTGTTGTTGCACCCATTCTGCTGCCATGGATACCCGGAAGAGCCTTTGCGTTTAAGGGAGTCATAATCGGACTGATATGGGCTGTGGTGTTTCTGATTATCAACGGATTCCCTACAGCGCCTGCTTTTGACTGGTTCAAAGCGACAGCATATTTTTTGATTCTTCCTTCGCTCTCCGCCTTTTGTACGATGAATTTTACGGGAAGTTCAACGTTTACATCGCTTTCCGGCGTAGACAGGGAAATGAAATTTGCAGTACCGACCATGCTTTTTTCAGCAGCGGGCGGGGTGATTTTGCTGCTCGTCAGTGATTTTGTCAAATTGTTTGGTTAACAGGAGGGATATGAAATGAAATATTTAAAAAATGTTGTTACGCTACAGTATGATGCCGAAAAGTGCACGGGCTGCGGAAAGTGTGTGGAAGTCTGCCCGCACAGGGTATTCGAGCCTTATGAAGGAAAGGTCAGAATAGCTGACCGGGACAAATGCATGGAGTGCGGGGCCTGCGCACGCAACTGCCCGTTTGAAGCAATTGAGGTTGAAGAAGGTGTCGGCTGTGCGGCAGCGGTTATCATCGGATTTTTCACCGGACAAGAACCGACGTGCGGGTAAAAAGACATAATAAAAGATGCGGTTCTGTGATTTAAAAGATAATCACAGAACCGTTTTATTTTTCTTCTAATAAATAGGTTTTTATGGTCAAAGGACAAAGTAAATGCAACCTTTGACAGAGTAAGATAGACAGCGAT
>CAYNMU010000083.1:4688-9018 GCA_964398395.1 uncultured Eubacteriales bacterium | reverse complement strand
TATCCCTTTAGACGAGGGGAAAGCTTTTCTTGCCCAGCTGTATCAAGGAGATATATTGCAGATGAATAATGAGTGTCTAGAACAATGATACACATATATAGTTGAGGGTTGAGCGTTGAAGGTTGAGAATGTCGGTGCCGAGAGGAAATTTATGTTTGGGAATGAGGTGATCGCTAAATGAGCAATGGCTTCTGGACTTAATTTCTATTCAGCTTATCCTATGACGCCAGCAAGTTCACTTATTGATGTCATTGCAGAAAATAAGGCGGTGACCTTCTTCCAGTGAGAGGATGAGATTGCTGTCAGTATAGCGATGCTTGGTGCAAAATTCGCTGGTAAGAGAGCTGCTTGTGGCACAAGTGGATGATGATTTGCCTTGATGACGGAAAGTATTGCTTTCTCAAATACTGCCGAAATTGGCTGACTTTATATCCTTTCTCAGCGTGATGGACCAAGTACAGGTACTCCAACATTTACGGGGCAGTCTGATTTAAACTACGCATTGAATGCTTCGTTTGGGGATACCTTCCCAATTGTGTTGGCACCTTCGACATTCGAAGACAGTTATACGTTAGTCGGTAAAGCATTAAACTGGTCTGATCAATATCAACATCCTGTCATTTATTTGATAGATAAACAATTATCAGAGTCCTACATGAGTATTGATCCAAAAGATCTCGTTGCAGAATGAATAAAGAGAGGAAAGTTGTGGAATGTTGAGGAACATTGAGGAAAAGTGCCAGATGATTATAAAAGATATGCCTTTACTGATGATGGTATCTCTCCTTATGTCTTGCCAGGGACAGAAAATGGTGAGTTTATTGCAACTTCCTACGAACATGAAGAATCCGGTGCGATTACTGAACATCCAGCTATGAAGAAGCAGATGACGGACAAGAGATTTCAGAAATTTCATACCTTTATTGAGCAAGAATTTACGCAGGATTTTTACGGCTATGATATTGTCAATCCTGATGCACAAAAGTTTTTCATTACCTATGGCGTCAATCGTTATGTATTGGCTGATTATATCAAAGATAAAAAAGATTTCGGATTGATTGTCATGAAGGTATTCCAACCCTTTGATATGAGGTTAAAAACATTCCTAGATGAGAAGAATAAACAGATTAAACAATTGATTTTTGTCGAAATGAATACTTCTGGTCAGATGGAGGAGCGGGTGACGAATAAATGTCTTCTGCATGATAAGAAATGGGATGGTAAAATTTCTCATCATAGAAAGTATACCTTGTATCCAATTTTTTTGGAAGAACTAAATAATTCATAACATATTTATTATCTAATATACATCTCAATGAGAACCAACTTAACCAAGATTCAACGATGTCCATGATGTGGTAACTTTCTTATCATGGCTGCAATCAAAGCTGCTATCAAGCAGCTGAATATCCCCAAACACAAACTAGTCGTGCTCTCATGAATTGGCTGTGCAAGTAAAATGAGTCAGTATATTGACGCCTATGGCTGTGAGACCCTTCATGGAAGAGCTTTGCCATTTGCTACTGGAGTGAAACTTTCTGATCCTGACCTTACCGTTATTGTATATGGTGGTGATGGGGATGGGTATGGTATTGGTCTCGGGCATTTCCTCCACTCGTGTAGAAGAAACATAAATCTGACCTACATCGTCGCAAATAATGAAAACTACGGATTGACTACTGGTCAAGCGTCTCCGACGACTCCACTTCACGTCAAAACCAAATCTACCCCTTTGGGTAATGAGACACTTCCTTTTGATCCTGTTGGTCTTGCGAAATCTGCCGGTTGTGGATATTCTGTCCGTGTGGTAGATAAAGATTTGCCTCTGCTTACTCAGGCGATTGTGGATGGTATTCAACATCAAGGATTTTCTCATATAGATGTAGATCAACAATGTCCTTCTTGGAGAAGATGGTAATCCGCCGAAGGTGAAATTGAAAATTGAAAATTGCCCTGGATGGGGCTTTTTTTTCTTTGCTTGAAAAAAAGACTTGTTTTACTAAACTTCTAAAACTCGTTAACCCGCTAACCTTTTAACCCGTTAATTCCTTGGTATGTTCAAAATATCTTATTCTCCCAATCTGAAATGAGAAGTTACTATTTCATGAAGTAAAAATGCTGCTTTACCTATCGTAGCTGCCAATCTTTGTATAGATAATGCTGTGAAACTACTCAACAAACCAAATATCAAAGACATTGCATCCATGGAACATCTAGCTCAGACGTCCATAGAAAAGTCAGGTAAATTTTTTGATTTGACGGACGATTTGGCTAAGAAGTTTAGAGCGTCTATCCTGTTGATTCCTTTTGGACTTGTGAAATATGGGAAGGTGAAATTTGTCGGTAGCGGAGGATGTAATATCGGGAAGAGACCATTAGATAGTTTCGATGATGGATTGAGACAGGCTGGTATTAAATTGACCCAAGATGAGTTTAAAACCTACGAAGTCGTCGATAAGCCCAAGAGAAATATTATGATGCAAGAATTTTCGGTCACTGCTATAGAGGCTCTTCTTATTTACTTAGCATTTGCTAAAGACGTAGATTATGAGATCAATGTCTATCAAATTGCTATAGAGCCACATGTCAGAAATCTTATTGATTTCCTTAATAATGCTGGTGCAGATATTCATCTAAATGTCGATCATAGTATCGTTGTTAGACCTGGTAGTCGTAACATTAAAGAAAAAAAGTTTGAAATTATTTCTGATTATATTGAAGCTGGTACGTATTTTGCTATCGGGGCTGGTGCAGACAATAGTGAACTTACGATCAAGTGATGTCATGTCGATGAATTGTCATCTATGTATAGCATTGCAACGAGAATAGGCATAGACTTTAAAATCATAGATAAACATACAATCAGAGTCAGTTCTGCGAATAAGAAAAATTATAAGTCTACAAAACTTGAAACGAGAATCTATCCTGGTTTCCCTACAGATCTCCAGTCTATATTTGGTACACTACTTACCCAGGCAACCTGAGTGTCCAAAATATTTGAAACTTTGTATGAAGGTAGGTTTGGTTATCTTTCGGAATTGCAGAATCTGTGAGCTCATATAGAGATACTCAATCCACATGAAGCCATTGTCATCTGACCGGTGAAGTTGAAAGGAGAATATGTCTCCAGTACGGATTTGAGATGTGGAGGAGCGATGGTGCTTGCTGGTGTCATGGCGCAGGGAACTACCTTTATCACGAATGAAGATATTATTGCGAGGGGATATGATAACATTGTATCTAAATTGACAAGTATTGGTGTTCATATCGAGGCCATATAAGACAAGAATTAGGAATTAGGAATATGCTCTTTATTACATACATTTTATTCTCTTACAAAAATCATGAAAAAAGTGTTATTACTTTCTCTGACTGTTTTCGCGTTTGGCTTCCTTAATGTAACATTTGCTGGATGAACTGCTGTTGAGGTCCCTGTTACTGATGCCAAAATGGTTATGCCCCCCATGCAAACAGCTGCACAGTATTCATTTAATGAGACGTGAGTCAAACATCTTCTAAGTCAGAATAGCTCATTACTCCAAATCAATTGCAATACTACTGCGATTATGAAAGTTCTCGGATTCGGTTCTGCTACTCAAAAATTATTTTCTCTTGGGTTAGAAGAAAATGGGTATGAATATAATTTCGATATCAAAAATTGTAGTCTTCGAGCTAATAAAGTAAATAATACATATAATTATACTAAATCATTGACCGAGAAACAGGCCATGGATTTGGCAGATGCTTTTATGAAAAATTCTTATCTCAAAGATAAAGTGTATTATCAACTCGGCAAGCCATTTGTTGCATATAAAAACAGCAATGGCCCTATGTACTCTATGATGAAAGATTCATCTAGGGGGACTGAACAAAGCGTCTCTGATATCGAGATAGATACTACTGATACTGGTGGTGAGGTGACTCCAGAATATACTTCATTCTCTATTATGTATCCTTATATGATTAATGGTCAAGAAGTGTGGGATACATATGGAAATAAAATTGGCATCCAACTTGAAGTCACTGCTGATGGTGTCATGAGTGCTAATGCAAGGCTTCTTCTCTTCAAATGAGCCAAAAGAACTTCAGAGAAACTATCTGGTGATGATGCTGTAAGAATCTTGAGTAATGGCGGTAATTCACCTTTCTATTCTCAGGCTACTACTCCTATACAACTCAAAGCGCCACAGAGAGTATTTGTATTGTTTAGTTTGTGGAGGGATAATAAAACGTATCAATATCTTTCCTCTGGTATCGGTCTAAAGTCAGATACTAAAGTAGATCAATATGCTCAACAACCATATACGATGATATTGTCTGATTACAAGAT
>CAYNMU010000083.1:0-4588 GCA_964398395.1 uncultured Eubacteriales bacterium | reverse complement strand
CCGTTTATAGTCAGTTTTTTCCTTTGTTTGTTGAATGTGATATTTATCATCCGATGATTGCCAGAGACCAACAAATTTCTCAATAAAGCAAAAGCAATTTCTCTCAATATCGTGACGATCTTCAAAAATATGTTTGTGTCCAAAGAAAATAAAGAATACCTTGTTTTCTTTATCATCAATCTTGCATTGATGATCTATCAGATGTCATTTGTTCTCTTCCTTAGTGAGCGCTTTGGCATGACTGGAGAGACTAGCGGTTATGTCATGGCGATGATCGGTGCTGTGATGATTATCAATCAGTGATTTTTATTGAGACTGTGGCTGAAAGCATTTAGCAATAAACATCTTGTAAGCATTAGTATATTATGAATGATTTTGTGTTATGGTGGAGCTTTTTTCGCTGGACCAGCGTGGTTGATCATCGCACTTGTTGGCTTGAGTGGTGTGTTCCAAGGCATATTCCGTCCGGTATTTACTAATATGATTTTGGGAGATAACGAGGATGTGGGTTTGATCAATGGTAATATGGCTGCGCTCGGCAACTTGGCAAATATCTTCTGACCTCTTGTCGGTGGATACATCATAGATTTGTGAATGTCTCCTTTTGGCATGGTTACTTTACTCTTGATCGTCGCATATATCTATGCTAAGAAATATCTCCATAGGCAAATTGGCTAAATGACTTGAATTTTCTGGTAAAACAAGTAAGAATTTCTTGTTTTCTAAGGCGTTTGGTAAACGCCCCTACAACATTTAAAATTTAAATTTTTTCAAGATGACATTCCGTCCATGATGATTCCCAGAATACAGTCCAGCAGAACAATTGGTCTTTGATGAAGTAAGGAACATTATTGAAGCTAATTATCGTCAGTATGGATTTTCCCATATAGAAACTCCTGCCGTGGAAGCGAACTCTGTATTGCTTGCCAAAAATGGTGAAGATGCAGGGAAGCAAATTTTCTGATTGTATGGATTGGCTCAAGGAAATGAAGATACCAAGGAATATTCACTTCACTTTGATCTTACAGTTCCTTTTGCAAGATATATATTAGATTGGGAAAATGAGATTACTTTCCCTTTCAAGCGTTATCAAGTCCAGCCAGTTCGAAGAGGGGAAAGATCACAAAGAGGCAGATTCAAAGAATTTCGACAAGCAGATATAGATGTCATCTGGCAAGAGACTGAGAAGTGAAGCATCGGTAAAAATCTTTACTATGATGCCGAGATGCTCGTAGTTATTGCTCAGACTTTGCAGGCAGTGTCTGCTAAATTTCTGAATAATAAACCACTAACCTTACATATCAATAATAGATATCTGCTGGCATGATTTTTTTCTCAGTTTGATGAGAAGATTATTCCACAACTCTATAATCTCTTGGATAAATATTATAAAATGTGATTTGATGTATTTAAGAAGGAACTTGCCGAAGTTGTTTCTGTTGCTGATACCAAGAAGATTCTTGTTTTCGTCCAGAGTACCTTTGATACGCTTGATCCTAATCTTGTAGACAATGATCTCTACCGTAGAGGATATCAAGAGTTGCAAGAAGTGCTCAGTTTTGTCCATGGACTTAATAAGGATGGTAAATATCGTATCATTCGAGATCCTTATATTATCAGGGGATTGGATTATTATACCGGTACGGTGTATGAGACGCTATTTGATGATGATATAGCACTTGGAAGTATTAGTTCTGGCTGAAGATATGAGAATCTTGCTGGATATATCAATCCCAAGAAGAGTCAGTATTCATGAGTTGGTGGAAGTATCGGTCTGTCTAGAATTGTCTACTTGATTTTGGAACAAGCTAAACTGGAAGCAACTACTGCTACAGAATACTTATTTATCCATTTCACTGAAACGCAGGAAGAAAGTCTCGGCTTAATGCAAAAATTCCTAGATGAGGGAAAGGTTGTGGAATATTATCCTTGCGCTGATAAACTGGCTAAACAATTTGCTTATGCTGATAAGAAATGAATCCCTCATGTTGTCATCTTGGGTGAATGAGAGCTTAAAGCTAAAACATATAAGATTAAACATATGAAAACTGGTGAGGAGAAGGAAGTAAAAATGTAATTCTTTTCTTGATTTTCTGCTCAAAGTGACTATACAGTTGCTGATTTTTTAGTTCCTAGGAAGAACTGATGTCATTGTTGCAATTTTTTGTCATCTTAGCAGCAGTAGTCTTTATGTTGTTTGGTATCGATTTGTACAAACGCAAAAAGATGAATGTTTTGCATTTCATCGTCTTTTTTCTCTGATGAGGAATGCTCGTACTTTTTGGGCTTAATCAAAAGCTACTCGATGCGTTTGGTGGATTTTTTGGTCTTGCTAGAGGTGCTGATTTGCTCGTGTATATATCTATTGTTCTCTTATTCTATTTCTATATAGATCTGCTCAATAAACATACTAAGGATAGATTTCAGCTTACGAGGTTAATTTCTCAAGATGCCATATGGAAAGGATATTTGATTAATCAGGAGACCATACAATGACGATCCAACCAACATCCCAAAGATCAGTTTGTGTTTAATATCAGAGTATATAATGAAGAGGAAGCTATCGGGAAAGTAATCGATGAAGTGATTGCTCATGGATTTTCCAAAATAGTTTTGATCAATGATGGTTCGTCGGATAATTCATTATCGGTACTTGAGAAGAAAAGAAAACAGTATGAAGATAAAATGATTATTGTCCTTTCCCATACGATCAATAGAGGTGGAGGTGCGGCTAATCAGACGGGGTACAATTTCATTAAGAAATATGGTGATGAGATGAAAGTGAATCGATTTGTCTGATTCGATGCTGATGGACAGATGGATATCAAAGATATGGATACTTTTATCCAAAGAATATCGCAGAACGAAAAACTTGGTCTGGACTTGGAAAGCAAAAAACCATCAGTGTATCTCGGTTCGAGGTTTGTCGGCTGAGGGAAAGCAGAAAACATCCCCACATTGAGGAAGATAATTCTTTTTATCGCGCAGATTGTTACTAAGATATTTTACTGAGCATCGATGTCGGATCCTCATAGTTGATATAGAGTACTATCGTTGGAATCATTGAGAAAAATTTCACTGACGTCTGATGGTATGCATTATGCCAATGAGCTTAATGAGCAGATCAAAAGAAATAGATTGAGGTATGAGGAAGTGCCTATTCATATTCGTTATACTGATTATAGCTTGCAGAAATGACAGAAGAACTCGAATAGTTTGAGATTGGCAATGGAAATGATTTATAGAAAGATTTTCTTCAGATAATTATTTAGTGTAGAGTGTAGAATGTAGAGTGTCAGAACAAAAAATACTAATACTCTAAACTATACACTATAAACTCTGAACTTGGATATCAATTGTTTTAAAACTTTTATATTGTTATTAATGATCAGATGATAGATTTAAAAAAAGTTCGCGATGATATTGCGGCATATAAACTGATTTGTAAACATAAACGTGTCGATATCGATGTAGATGCGATACTTGCAAGAGACGATAAAAGGAAAACATTACAGAAGCAGATAGATGAGCTGAAATGTCAGCAAAAGGCATTGGGGGCTAAGAAAGACTATGACGCAGCTAAGGCGCTTAAGGGCGATATCCAGAATATTGAAAATGAGTATGACGTGATTGTAGATGAGCTAAATAAAGACCTTCTAACGATGCCCAATACTGCATTACATCGTGATGTCCCTATTGGTAAAGATGAATCAGAAAATGTTGTGTTGAAGGAATATGGCAAAGTACCTACATTTGATTTTGAAACTAAAGATCATATGACCTTGATGAAGCAATATGATATGGTCGATGTAGAAAGGGGGGTAAAACTCTCTTGAGCTCGTAGTTATTTCCTCAAGGGAGATGGTATGCTTCTCGAACAAGCCGTTCTTCAATATACACTCAAAAAGCTTGTAGAAAAATGATTTACGCCGATGAATGTCCCCAATATTGTCAATCCAGAATGTTTGATCGGTACTGGTTATTTCCCTGGAGGCGAAGAAGATGCCTACTGGATGGAGAGAGATAACCAATGGTTAATTGGGACGTCAGAGATTCCTGTGACTGCGTATCATATGGATGAGATTCTCGAAGAAAAAGAATTACCCAAGAAATACTGCGGTTTCTCTACCTGTTATCGTAGAGAGGCGGGTACGTATGGGAAAGATACGGCAGGGCTCTATAGAGTCCATCAGTTTATGAAAGTGGAACAGGTCGTGATCTTACCAGAAGATGAAAAAATGTCTAATGAATATCATAAGCAAATCTTCCAAAATGCTATGGATATTTTGGATGATCTCAAAATCCCTTATCGTACATTGCAACTTTGTAGCTGAGATATGGCTATAGGGAAGTACAACTCACAAGATCTGGAATGCTGGATGCCGTCACGTGATGCATACGGGGAGACGCATTCAGTGACATCTTTTCTCGACTTCCAAGCACGTAGACTAAATCTTCGTTATCGTGATAGTGATGGAAAGATTCATTATTGTTATACAATGAATAATACTGCTATTGCTACACCAAGAATATTAATCGCGTTGATAGAAAATAATCAACAAAAAGATGGAACGATTAAAATCCCTGA
>CAYNMU010000082.1:0-9060 GCA_964398395.1 uncultured Eubacteriales bacterium | reverse complement strand
TCAATGCAACTAACAACCTCGGCAAGGGTTGCATTTAACTTGGGAACTAACTAATAGGTTTTTATATTGTTGTTTTATAACAATAAATTGACCTGTTTCAAGCTCTGTGGTAAAATATAAATAATTTAATTTGAAAGAAGAATGGTTGATGAAGCACGCAATAATTCAAAGGCTTATAACAGATTATAAAAGCTCTATTGAGATCATTTTTGAGGAAGAAAACTATAAATGGAAAGCATTTAAATGCTTCGAAAAAAATTGGGATGATAATGAACCAATAAAAAGCTTCTCGATAATGCTAAGAAAAGCTTTGGCGCAAAGCTACAATCTGTTAAATACTAAAAACAATTTATCCGGAGAAGCGATATGCGATTTGGCTGAAGCGGATAGTGCGGGTGTAAAAATATTGTTTGCTGAGTTGTATAATAATGAAATAGACGTATATGAACGAATAAAACAGTTCAAATCAAACGTTACAAAATTGTGGGAATCAAATATGATGGGGAAAACTGATCAGCAGTCTTATCATTCTATCACGGTATACCTTTCATTTAGATTTCCCGAGTTATATTATATCTATCTAAATAAATCTTTGTTAAATTATCTAAAATATGCAGGGATGGAATATCTATATTGCAACGGAATAGCCGGTATACGCTTAGCTTATATGTTGATGGACAGTATTAAGTATAATGTTGAAAAAGATGAAATTATTGAACAGCACAAGAACTTATTAAATCCAAGTGAGCATTTTATGGGTAATGATATTTGCTTATTGGTACAGGATATCATGTATTCAACTTGGCATTTCACAGAGTCTGATCAGCCCGGTGGAATGTTTAAAGTAAAAGATATTACAGTTAAACCTTGGCAATACAAAGAATTAAAACAATATAAGGCATCTGTTGCAACAAATGGTAAAAAAACTGAAGGTGAATACACATCAGAACAAAAAGATAAAAAGGCATTAGGAGATGCAGGAGAATTTTTTGTCTACAACAGAGAGATTTCACTTAGAAAAGGTACGAAATATGAAAAAATGATTGAATACACTACTTAATTTTAAACATTATTGGGGACCTACTGAGGTTAGTAAAATTGAGACCACATATCGCTTTTCGCAGAAACTAATTGAAGCAAGTGGTAACTTTATTATGCAAAATCCAATGCAAATCAAAAAGTATATAAGCGGGGTTGAAGGAAACACAAAATTTGTGCTTGGGGAAGTAAATGGTTATACAGAAAGGAATGCGGTCGATTTCATGGCTAATAAATTGCTCGATTTTCCTCAAAAGAGTGAAGTTTATTTTATTGGGCGTTATAGCTTTGATGTAAAAATATTAAGCGATAGCGGTTTGTTCAACTGTAGATTTAATAATGTCAGTGGATTTATTGACGTCGTATTTGACAAACGAAAAGATTTAAAAATGAAATTCATTACAGCCCATAAATCAAAAGGGCTACAAGCTGATTTTGTTGTTATAATTAATAATAAAAAGTCGAGAATGGGCTTTCCCAGTAAAATTCAAGATGCTTCAATATTGAATTTGTTGTTAGATAATTGTGACAATTACCCCTTTGCAGAAGAACGCAGACTGTTTTATGTTGCGTTAACTAGAGCAAAAAGCAAGGCAATACTGCTTACTATTAAGGATAATGAATCTGAATTTGCGATGGAATTAAAATCACGTTATGAAAACGAGATAAAAAATGAGGTATTTGAGTGCCCAGTTTGTGGTGGACATCTTGTAAAAAGGCACGGTCCATATGGAGAGTTCTTTGGTTGCACAAATTATAAAAGTACAGGGTGTACTTATAAAAGGAAAATCAAAAACTATCCGATGAAAGTAGGAATAAATTGACCCGACATTTTATCAAAATATAAGGAGTGCGTTACAATGAAAACCGAGCAAAATAAGGTCGCTGAAATTATCCTGGCATCTTCAAAAGTCTATACCGACCCGTTTAATACGGTGTGTGTCGATGCCGTTGTAACCGGTCCTGACGGCATCACCCGCTGTGTTCCTGCCTTCTGGGCGGGCGGCAGTACTTGGAAATTCCGTTACGCCTCCGAGAAGGTTGGAATCCACCATTACATTACGCAATGCAGCGACACGGAAAACGAAGAACTGCACGGTACCTCAGGAGAAATCGAGGTTGCGCCTTATGAGGGAACCAATCCGCTTTATTTGCACGGCGCACCGGTCCGTAAAGGGGATGACCTTTACTTGACCCACAAGGACGGAACACCTTTCTTCTGGCTGGGCGATACCTGGTGGATGGGCTTTACCACGCGCCTTTCCTGGCCGGACGGTTTCAGCATACTGACGGCGGACCGTGTTGAAAAAGGATTCAGCGTAATTCAGATTATCGCGGGGTTGTACCCGGACATGCTTCCTTTTGACGAGCACGGCGCCAACGAGGCCGGATTCCCGTGGGACAAGGAATATAAAGCGATCAACCCGGCGTATTTTGACGCCGCGGATAAGAAAATCGAGCACTTGGCCGAAAACGGGCTTGTTCCCTGCGTAGTGGGCTGCTGGGGTTTTTTTATGAAGTTTGCGGGGAAAGAAACCATCAAACGGCAATGGAAAAACATCATTGCCCGCTGGGGTGCCTATCCGGTTGTTTGGTGCCTTGCAGGCGAAGCGAACATGACATTTTATGATGACGCCTCCGTGCCGCATGAGGAGCACCTCAAAAACTCCAGAAAAGACTGGAACGACATCGCCCTTTTTGTGCATGCAAACGACCCGTTTGACAGGCTGGTAACAATACACCCGACCAGCAACGGCCATGAACAAATCGATGATGAAACATTGCTGGGGCTGGATATGCTGCAAACGGGTCACAGCGCTTTTTCAAGCCTTGTGCCGACCATCAAGCAGATGACAAAGGCGATTGAAAGGAAAAAACTGCCGGTTATTAACTCCGAGGTTTGTTATGAGGGCATCTGTAACTCCAGCTACCATGATGTGCAAAGATACTTGTTCTGGTCAAATGTGATGCTGGGCGCTTGCGGACACACTTATGGCGCGAACGGAATTTGGCAGCTCAACACTGTTGAAAAGCCATACGGCGTATCTCCCCACGGGGCTCATTGGGGCAGCACACCGTGGGATGTGGCTTATAAATTGCCGGGTTCCTTCCAAGTTGGCATCGCAAAAAAGTTCTGGACAAGGTTTGAGTGGCAGAACTTTGAAAAACACCCGGAATGGATAAACAGGCATAACGACGGGGAGTCGATTTCGGGCGGATTTGCCGTCGGCATTCCCGGCAAGGTAAGAATAATTTTCAGGCCGTTTTTAGGCGGATTTTTCTGGAACAGCGACCCTGTTTATCAGATTGAAAAGGATGTCACCTACCGCGCGGTTTATTTCAACCCCGTAACCGGTGATGAAACCGATTTGGGCATCATAAGCCCGGATGCAGACGGCACATGGGTATCCCCACGGGTAAACGCTTTTCAGGATTGGATACTGGCGCTGATTGCTGATTGCTCAGTGAAGTGACAACCGGAGATGAAAAAAACTTTGTGATTGTTCCGGAAGCTTAGAACCGAAAGGATTGGATTAAATGAAAAAGAGAAACGGTATGTGTCCGCTTTGTTATTTAAAAACTATAACGGAAGCCAAAAAAGGCAAAAATAATAATACGCCGGTTTTATACAACAATGTTCCGTACAGCAACGGGCTGGCAAAAACACCGCTGATGGGTTGGAGCTCATGGAATACCTTTCAGGAGCATATCAATCAGGATGTAGTTTTAGAGATAGCCGGGGTGATGAAAAATCGGGGTTTGGTTGATGCCGGATACGTGTATCTCAACATTGATGACTGTTGGGAAGCAAAAGAAAGGAATATCCGGGGTGAGCTCGAATCGGATTACACAACCTTTTCCATGGGTATGGAGGGTTTGGTTAAGAAAGTAAATGAGCTGGGAATTAAGCTTGGCATATATTCCTCCAACGGAACCCTCACTTGCCAGGATTTTCCTGCGACACTCGGTTTTGAATACAAGGACGCTTATACCTTTGCGAAATGGGGCATTGAGTATTGGAAGCTCGATTATTGCCATCATGTGACTTATACAAGGTATGCTCCGTTGGTGGCGGGGATCAGTGTTACCAAAGCCGGAGCGGTTCCCGATAAAATATATACCTGCAAAGACGGGCAATGCAGCGGTTATGCCCGTGTTTTTAAATCGAGTTTTAAAACAAAGCGCAACAAACACAACAATCAAACAATGAACTATCATGTCAGTGGTCTGGATGGCGGCATGGGCGCGATTGAATACAATATCGCCGCCGATAAAGACGGCGAATATATTCTGACAATATATACCCATGAAGTTTATTCATATGAAAAATTTCTGGGCATTTCGGTAAATAACGAAGAGCTCTATACGGTTAAGATACCGGCCAATATCCGCTGGAATGAGTATTACACGCAAAAACCGGTTAGATTAAAAAAAGGTGACAATAAGATAAAATTATTCAATCCGGTCTTTAATCCTGCCACAAGCGATATGCTTCAGTACCAGCATGTCGGCAGGTGCATCAAAGAGGCGACCGCCGATTACGCGAGAGACAGCGGAAAAGAAGAAAAAAAGATCATGTTTTCTCTTTGTGAATGGGGCGCCGGGAAGCCGCATTTGTGGGGCGCGAGTGCGGGCAATCTGTGGAGAACCACCGGTGATATCGAGGCAAAATGGAAATCAGTCATGGGTCTATACGAACACAATGTTGAGCTTTATGAGTATGCCGGTCCCGGCGGGTGGAATGATCCGGATATGCTGGAAGTCGGCAACGGTGAATTGACCTATGATGAAAATATCGCGCACTTTGCGTTATGGTGTATGATGGCGGCTCCCCTGATATTAGGCAATGATGTACGAAAAATGACAAGTGAGGTTCTGAAAATAATCACGAATAAACACCTGATAAACATCAATCAGGATTTAGCCGGCAAACAGGCTAAACGCATAGTCAAAGGCGATGTCGATATCATTGTCAAACCGCTTGCAGAGGGTACGGCGATTTGCGTTTTGAATAAGCAGACTGCTCCAAAACCCTATTCTCTTGATGAAAAAATGCTGCATGCGGAAAAATATATTAATTATGCCCCGAAAGAAACGGCGTTAGATGCGCTTGACGGCCGCCGGACGGATATAAAAACCGTTTTGTCGGGAAACCTTGCGCCGCACAGTGTCAAAGTATTTGTGATATAATGCCTTAAACAAACTAAAAAAGGGGACGGTTCTGTGATTAAACAGATAATCATAAAATCGTCCTCTTAAGTTTTGAATAGACTGAAATTGCAGTTCACAACCTAATATTTGCATATGACGATTAAGGTCTTGATATTACATGTTTATTCTATATACTGTTATTAGGAGGCGATGCCAATGAAAATCAACATAAAACAAGACAACAATGTTACAGAAACCGAAATAACGATTTTATGTAAACAGATTGACAGAGAACTGGAAGCTGTTATTTCAAGCCTGGGCCTTATCAACAATTCCGTATCCGGCAAGTTAGACGGAGAAACATTTTTTATACCTTTGGGTGAAGTACTTTATTTTGAAACAATTGACAATAAAACATTTTTCTACACAAACGATAGAATGTTTGAAACAGCGACAAAAATTTATCAGCTTGAAGAAAAACTCGCCGATACTCCTTTTGTCAGAATAAACAAATCATCAATCATGAATATTCAAAAGGTTAAGAGTATAAAATCCGAAGAAAACAGCAAACTTATGGCTACGCTGTTAAACGGCGAAAAGATTGTGGTATCCCGTCAGTATATGCAAAATATTAAGACAAAGTTGGGGGTGTAACGATATGTTAAAAAAAATCAAAGAAAGTTTATCACTTGCTTTTTGTGCCCTCGGGATATTGACATTTGTTTTTCTGGTATTAAATTATATATTCCCACAAACATGGACAATTAATTTACTGAGACTTGTTATGAGTGTTGTTTTAATCGGATCAGTTTGCGGCGCATTTATATTTAAAACCGGGGTTACGCCCAAAAGCCTTTGGTTAAGAAGAAGCATTATGATGGGAATATGCTGCTTGACATCTGTGATTTTAGCATATTTGTTTGATGTTGTTACTGACTTTAAAGAGGTTGCTTTGTATGGTCTTCGTATTTTAATTCTTACAATAATTGCGAGTCCGGTTGCTTTTCTTATTGCGGATAAGATTGAGAAACAAAATTTGCAAAAAATTAATGATAAGCTGAAACAAATAAATGATAAATGAAATATTAAATTATGTTTTATCGAGCAGAAAGCAACTATAACCATAGATAAATACAAAGCCCGTTCAATTACGAACGGGCTTTTTCGTTGTTAATGTGTGTTTATTATTCGGTTCTGAGCGCTATAACCGGGTCTTTCCTGGCTGCCATTTTAGACGGGATAAGCCCTGCAATTGTTGTAAGAATCACGCTTATCGCGATGAGTACAAGGCCTCCGATTAACGGCAGTTTAGCTACGCCCGTGATATCCGCAAGCTTGCCGATAATCAGATTGATTGGTATGCATAGCAGCAGTGTTGAGGCAATGCCCAATATGCCTGCCGCAAAGCCTACAATAAGCGTTTCCGCATTAAATACCCTGGAGATATCTTTCTTTGAAGCACCGATTGAACGGAGAATTCCGATTTCCTTTGTACGTTCGAGCACGGATATATAGGTAATTATCCCAATCATGATGGATGAAACAACCAGGGAGATGGAAACAAACGCTATCAGTACATACGAAACGATGTTGACAATTTTGGTGACGGAAGACATGATGAGCCCGATATAATCGGTGTATTTAATCACATTGTCATCTTTGCCCGCCGATGTCATTTGTTTGTTGTAGTCGGTAATAAACTGTGTGATATGATCCTTGGCCGCGAAGCTCTTCGGATAAATATTGATCGAGGACGGGTTTGCCGGGTCAGCAACACCTAAGAGTGAAAGGTTATCTTGCAGGGTTGATTCGGAAACCGTCGGGGCCGGTTCCACCGGTACTACAACAGCCGGTTGGGTGGTTACAACTGGGTTTGTCTGCCCGGGTATAGTTGGCTTTGTATTGTCCGGTTTTCCCTGCGTGGCGGTCGTCTGTTCGGTATTTCCCGGTTTGTTGGTTGTCTGTTCGGTATTTCCCGCATTAGTGGTTGGGACTCCGGGCAATTTACCGCCCTGTATGATTGTTGTCAGCATCTGAAGTTTTGTATTCTTATCCATCAGCTGAATATAGACGTATGCCTGATCGCCTGTGATGGTGCCCATGCCCTCAATCGGCTTATTCGCAAGCAGTTCGTTAAAAATATCAATGAGTTGCTGTCTCTCACTCAGCGTGCGTGTACTTTTGAGGAAAAGAGTTGCAAAATTAAGCATCTTTGTCTGTTCGGCTCCGGAATAGTTTGCTTTGATAGAAGCATAAATTTCGTCCTCGGTCATGGTTGCCGGCGCGGTTGTGGTAACCGGTGCGGTTGTGGTTGCCGGCGCGGTTGTGGCTGCCATAAATGAGGCGGAAGGCGCATTGCCTTTTAAAGAAAGACTGCCCGCAGAAGGTGTTGCAAATGTTTTGGATGTTTTGGTTGGGGCTACTGTTTTTTGTTCCGAAGGTGCTGTGGTTGTTTCCACTTGTGTTGTTGTTTTGGTATCCGTTTTTTCCGTCGGGGTTACTTTAAACGGCAGGCCGGTAAAAATATCGATTGCAGTGTTTTTAAGCTGCTGCTTGACGATTTCGCGTTTATTCGTTTCATTAATTACATACTCAGTGAGTGTTTTAAGGTAACCTATCGAGCTGCCGGATGAGCTTGTTGCAACAGATTTTGCATTTGGCCGGACAATACCGACAACCTTAATCTCCGTACCGTCAGCGATAAGTTTTTTGATGTAGTTTTCATCGGTGCTCATGTCAACCCATGTTCCGCTTATTTTATCAAGACTGTAATAGTCGGGCTGAAGAACAAGCCGGAAATTCAGTTCAAGGATTTGATTATAAGTCAGCTCAACATTTTCCGCCTTGTAACCTAAGCCGCTCTGCATCGCTTTCGCATAAGCCTTGGCGTCCTTTACGCCGAGTGCCTGCCAAGTGAACTCGTCTATTTCACTATTTTTATCAACAATTAAAACAACTTCATTAAAGGCACGGGGCCAGTTCCCTGCCAGCACATCATACTGGGTATCAAGCAGCTTGCTGTTATCAAGGAGTTCACCCCACATGTCATATGACCGGGACATTGAGGAAGGCATCATTGAGGAACCGGCATCGCCGCCAAACCCACCGGACAGCGGGCTTGGATTTAATTGGCGCGCGCCTTTGATAGTATCCTTGGCATAAATATTTAACTTCATATCATAGCTGTATTTTATAGCGTTTACATCGTTTTGCAACTTGCTGCCATTGGCGTCAAGGTAAGTTTTAAAGTCTTTCAGGTTATTGTTCCAAGCCAGATCGGAGAGGGCATTCATCGTATCAACCATCTCCGTGTTTGAATAAACCTTGCCGGCCGGGTGGGTTATCTTGGCATTGCTGTCATTCTTTTTTGCCGAAATAAAAGAGCTTAAATCTACGGATTTTCTGTCAATTGCAAGTGGATAGGAAGACAGCGTATCCGCTTGAACAGAATTGATATATGACTGAAAGCCGTTTGACAGTGAAAGAATAAGGGCTATACCGATAATCCCAATGGAACCAGCAAAGGCGGTGAGTAGGGTTCGGCCCTTTTTAGTCAGCAGATTATTAAGCGAAAGTGAAAGTGCGGTTGCCATAGACATGGAAGTTTTGTCTTTTTTCCCGGAGCGTTTTACTGTTTCGCCTCCTGCGTCTGTTTTTTCGTTGTCGGCTGCTAAATTTTCATCGGTGTATGGGTTGCTGTCATCGGTTATTTTCCCATCTTTCAGGTGTATAATACGGTTGGCGTATTGACCGGCAATTTCCGGATTATGGGTGACCATAATGATAAGCCTGTCCTTTGCAATCTCTTTTAATAAATCAATAACCTGTACCGATGTTTCTGAGTCCAGCGCTCCGGTCGGTTCATCCGCA
>CAYNMU010000081.1:0-9222 GCA_964398395.1 uncultured Eubacteriales bacterium | reverse complement strand
CGGCAAATCTTCAATCTGCCCATTCTTTTCCATATACACATACTCGCCGTACCACACTTGCTTCATTTCTTCTTTCGAAAGGTATATGTCGTGCCTGAGAGCATTGGTTATCACATATTCGTCCAAGGCATCCTCGTCAACATCAGCGGTATAGGTGCAAAAATTGGGTTTGTCTGAATGATTGATAATGTTGATGCTCTCAAGGAACTCATCCTTCAAGTCCAAAATGGTGACAAGGTCGCTTTCCGTTAGTTTTTCAACCAATTCATCTGAAATATTATCCAGAATAACTACGGCGGCTTCATCCTTATCATATTCAAATTCGTTTTCTTCGTCGTCTGCCATTTTCGAATGGATTAGTAGGTAAAGTTAACAAACTTAATCCGATTTGGCCCAATGATCGAGTTTGCCAAAATTAAGCCCCTGGAGCGATAAAGCCTTTCCGTCAGCCATTGCCTCATTAAATTATGGATGTATCGTCATATGTCAGAATATGCGTATTTGGGGGCATCTGGCGGTAATGGAATCACCGGCAAAATGCAGAAAGGATTATGATGTTAAAAACATATTCAATCCTGCTTTAATCAAAGAGTGCACATTCTAAAAATTTCAATGCGTACCGTTTGCACTTGGGGCAAAAATTTTGGGCTTGTTTCAAAACAATCTCACCGTACACCAAATCACCGCTACTATGTTTACTCCTGTGCATTGTTGGACTGTTATAAAAGTCGTACTGGATCCTATATTTATCCTTTTTAAAGTAATTCCGAACTACAAACTTACCATTGCTTCTATTTAAAGCAGGAACATCGCAGCGGGTCATATGATCTCTCATTCCGCCACCGAAAGAAAACTTCTTTATAAAATTGCAATTAGCACAATCGGCATATACTAATAATCCCATATTGAGTTGATATTATGTTAAATATAATTAAAAAACTGTTCCCCGGCCAATTAAAAAGATCACCCCTCCTGGCATTGCTTAGAAAACATTCACTACGACGGAAATATCCATTTTCAGGGTATCCCTTGAAAACCGTCTACAAATTTGACCTTGATGTCGGGGAAATCATTTACAATTTTGACTTTTAAATCCGGGAAATCTTTAACGATTTGCCATTTCCCACAGGCATCGGGAAAATTTTCAACCAGTTTCACCTTCAAATCGGGGAAATCATTGACAATTTTGATCTTTAAATCCGGGAAATTATCGACAAACTTTATTTTGCCGTAAAGTTTGTATCCATTGAAAGTGCATCCCTCCTTGCTGATTTTGGGCTCAGAAAGATTAAAAAACATCAGAATTGACAGGAAAAATAGTGCATTCATAATCGCGAGTTTGTTGAATTATTGATTGTTCCCCGATTGCCCGCTCTACCTTTTATTGATTATTTTGGTTTCAGAGGGAACCGGTGGGCTAAATATTTCATCATCGTCATCAAAATCAGGAACATATTTGAGAAACAATATCCCATCGGACATAGTGTCGTCTCTGACGAAATAAAGTGGTTCGTCTTCATCATTCATTGATTCAATCGCAAAAATCGTTTGCCGATTGCTATGATCTTCAATTTCCAGATTTGTATCAAGATCGATCTTGCCATTTATCAATTCCATACCCAAATCTTCATTGGGTTCGGTAATGAAACAGTTTTTCATCAATATCATCATAGAACCATTTGCCAACAGGCAATTTGAAAAGAATGGAAAATATCGGTTATGAAAATCTACTTCCCATTCCCGAATTAAATCTGTGAACAACCTGCCATCCTTTGGATTTATCCCATCGTCATTGAACTCTTTATGATTGAATTTGTAGTGTTGTTCCATATTGTTGTTTTATTGTCTAAAGATAATCATTTTATGTTGATTATCCTAATGTTTCGGTGATTATTTTACTTGAATTTTAGCGGAATAAATAAACCTAAAATAAACCCATAAAAAAGTTATGTTTTAACGTAAAAAGCATTGTTATTCAGAATATTATTGGTAACTTTGAATGAATATTAACCTTAAACCGGAATTTTATGGCAAAAAATTACATTTACCGGATGGATCACGATACGGGATTCGCTCCGCACATTGACAAGGAATTTTGTTTTTTAAGCGGTTGCAAAAAGAAAACCATTGAAAAATGGGCCAAGGATGGAAGTTGGGTTATTGGGATTGGCGGCAATCACACAGATAAACCCAATAAAATCATCTATGTGATGGAGGTGAAGCATAACCTTGAATTTAAGGAGTTTAAAGCCAAATATCCTTTACAAAGTAATTATTTAAAGTCTAAAGAACCAAGTCCCAATGTACTTGTATCTGATCGCTTTGCGTACTTTGGCGACAAAGCAATTGACGTTCCGGCGGCATTGACGGGCATAATCCAGAAAACTCAAGGTTGTAAGTGTGTTTCAGATGATGATATCAAAAAATTGGAGAAGCATCTCAATAAGAAAGGGACCTGGGGAGAAATCGGCAAGCCGAATAATCCAAAGCCGGTCAAAGGGTCTGCCAAAAAATGTAGTTGTTGCTAATGAAAGTTATTTTTAGCCGTAAAGGGTTCGATTCCCAATTCGGAGGATTTCCAAGCCCCATATTGCCGGACGGAAGGTTGATTTCTTTGCCGATCCCCAATAAAAGAGATAGTGTTACCTATTCCGATCTTCTTTTACGTGATGGTGGAAACTACTTTGATTTGATGATGGGGTTAAAGGGCAGGGTGAAATACGATAACACCTGGAACGATTTGACAAGCAGTACAGGGTGCCATTTGGACCCGGATTTGTACCGGGATGTTATTCCACGCAATAATGGATGGAAACCGATATTCGGTCAAATGGACGCCGCTCAGACCCATTTAGAGAACGAAGGTGTCAAAGAGGGAGATGTTTTCCTGTTCTATGGAACCTTCAGGCTTACTGAATATCTGGATGGACGATTGAAGTTCGTACGAAATGATGCACCGAAACATATAATCTTTGGATACCTCCAAATCGGGAAGATATTAAAGGTTGATGAAAAACAGAAATGTCCGTCCTGGATGGAAAATCACCCACACACGACTGAGCGAAGAAGAAAAGCAAAGAAAAATACAATTTACGTCGCCACTGATTATCTTTCCTGGAACTCGAAACTGAACGGAGCGGGTACTTTCCTTTTTGATGACAGGTTGGTGTTGACAAAAAACGGGTTCTCCAAATCGAGATGGGGCTTGAGCGATATTTTCAAGCAGGTAAAGATAAGTTGCCACACAGATAAAAATTGGAAACCAGAGGGGTATTTCCAAACAAATGGCATTGGACAGGAATTTGTGGTTCACGCTGACAATCAAGTGGAAAAGTGGGTAAAGGATCTGATTGGATAAGCCAGTGGAATAAACCATCCCCGTTCGGTTGTAATGGTCCTCCTTAATATTTTAATATCAGATGTTCCGGCTTTTCAAACAGTAGCCGCTTATAATCATTGTAGGTTGTCCCATTTCGTTTTCCGCCAATCAGTTATCCTACCTGCCTCTAGACATTTATTGCAATGCCAGTGGATGAATTCCAAAAAAGTATCCACTCCGGTTTCAATCGTGCCTGTACAATTTTTTTTAATACACCTGATATTGGTGGATTTGGATGATGGTGGGTAATCCTTTGTGGCTGTATCGACAATAATGGCGAGGAAGCCCGCCATTTCTCTTCCTTCCTTGGGCATATCGGCGGGAATATTGCCCTTTTTATCAAGAAAGTGGGTCAGGTTGGATATGAACATCTTATTGGGAGTTAGGGGGTGATACATTGGCAAATGTAATGGAGATAAATTACAAAACTAGTTGGCATAGATGATTCTTGTTGGAGGAACCCAAAAACAAAAGCCACCTGTGTGGGGCGGCTTCGTGTTGAAAACGGGAAATATGTTGTGTTACGAAAGGTCTTCAAAATCGGCAGCAGGTGTTGCAGGTGCCAATTCGTTGATATCAATCGTCACATCAACAGCATCATTGAAATCAGCAATGGCTGGAACAGAAGGGGCAAGAACCATTGCATCAAGGAGAGCAACCGGTGCAACATCGCTGAAATCGGCTTCGGTTGGCATTACAGGTGCCAAATCAGCAAAATCATTGAGCATAACAGGTTCTTCAAACGTTGCTTCCACCGGAGTTGCCGGAGCAAGGTTCATCGCATTAACCGAATAATTTACGATCGCTGCGGGGGCTGATGAATTTGTATTATCCGCCAGAAGAACATTGATCTGAAGGGCCAGAACCGCTGCGATGATGATTGATTTTGCTTTCATTTTTTTATTTTGTTTGATTTTGATGAAGCAAAGATATATTTGATGGCAGGGGTGGTCTATGCGTTTTCGATTGGAAGGATTAACTTCACGACCGATGGCGGAAAACAATCGGTGAAAATGCAAATGGGGGGTTGGCGATGATTCTCAGGGGCCTCTTTGGGTTAATTTGCCAATAATTCAAGGGAAATTATGTAAATTTGTCTTATGCTCCCAACCATTCCACAGTGTAATACTCAAACCGAAGAGCAGGTGATTACCCCCACTGCCACCCCAGCCGTTAAACTCGATAAGCGGCTCAAGGATGAACTGCTCACCCAGATCCAGGAAGAGTCTATGGTCATCGTGCACTGCTCCTACGATTCACTATTTGGGGGTGGCATCAGAATCTGGAATTCCACGGTCCTTATTGACCATCAGTCAGGCGACCGAAGCCGATTGCTCCACGCGGAGAACATAACCATTGCTCCGGTTTGGATGGAGGTCCCGGCGGGAACAACCGCAAGGTTCACCCTGATCTTTGCTTCGCTGCCCAAAACTTGTGAAGTATTTGACCTTTATGAAGACATTCCCGAAGAGGGCGGGTTTCATATCAAGGGGATCAAAAGGAACAAGAGCGATGTTTATAATGTGGAAATTGTTTGAACACGTAATCTTACAACTTAATCCGAATTGACCCAATGATAATGTTTGACCAAATTGGACCCACAGTTCAATGGATAAACCACAAGCGATAATCAACAATGACCATATAGAATAAAAGATTTATCATTATGAATATCAATACGACAATTCTTAACTAATTTTGGAATAACCAATTAAGGATAGTCAATTTTTCAACGAACTCACTTCTAATTCATTTTTATTATGGATTTGATGAAAAAACTTTTCGCTTCAAGGAGAAAGTATTCTTATTACAATAAAAAATACAGCCATAATAAGCACCCATCAAAAGGATATGAGTACTTCAAGAAAGGGCTGGATATCTTTTTTAGTCAAATCAATGGTGAATGGGATAACGAATGGAATTTGGAAAATTTCAATAAAGCAATCGAACTTGACCCAAAAAATGCAGATTCATACTTTCTTCGTGGATTGACCATATATAATTTATTTAGATCGTCGCAAAGATTTCCAAAAGATATAAATGATGCCTTTAGAGACTTTGAAATGGCGATAATATTAGAGCCTAATAATGCTCATCAATATTACGAGAGAGGCTTGATCAAATTTGAATTAAAAGATTATGAAGGAGCAAAAAGGGATCTTGATTATGCAATAAAGTATGACCCTAATGACAGTTTTTACTATGCTGACAGAGCACAGATCAAATTAATTTTAAAAGACTTGGATGGATTTAGGGAGGACAACAAAAAGTTTATTGAACTACAGTTTAGGTAATGCGACAAATTGCGATACCCATTTTGAGTTTTTGCCTTTTAATTTAGAAAAGGATTCCCCTTGAAATGCTCCATCGCGAATTTCTTTCCCGTTTCTTGACAAGGTAGAGCCAAAATTAGGTGTTATGAATAGAAAATGTATTTTTGATAACATTAGTATTATTCCACAAACTATGCGACCGTTATTGCTATTTTTTTTGATTTTCTGTTTTCTTCAAGCCTTTTCCCAGAAACCAGATACTATACCAAATCTGACTATCAAGCAATTGATGAACACCAAATATCAACCTTCTCCCGATGCGGTATTTGATTCGAACCTGCGATTAAAAAATGGGATTCATTATTATCCAAATGAATTTGGAATAATAGATTCTGCTTCTTTCACAAAAATGGATGACAGAATGGTTGCTTTTGGCGACCTTAACAACGACAGTATTGATGATGCAGCCGTCATCCTTGGAACTGAAGGGGGCGGCAGTGGGTATTTTATGGATTTGGTGGTAGTTTATAATGTCAGCGGTAAACCAAAATGCATTGCATCCACCCCCCTTGGTGACAGGATTGAAGTAAAGAGCGTTTCAATAAAAAATAACACTATTGAAATGAAAATGCTTACCCACGTTGAACAAGATGGGCAATGCTGTCCGTCAAAAAAGACGGTGGCAAAGTTCAGGGTTCAAGGGAATAAACTGATTGAAATAACTGGTGTTAAATGGTATTAATCGGATAGGGTCTAATGAACCGGATCCATTATAGCCCCGATAATGGCAAAATAAGCCCCCGTGGCGGGTTTTGGTATGCCTGACAAGTCAACCATCGGCAAAAGGGGATGCACGATTACGGGGCTTAATATTAAGAAATGAACATATGTGTTTTAGGGTGACCTTTCTTTCATATTCCCGGTATTTATAGAGAGAATAAACACCCAATCCGGACCTCAATGAATAACGTCACCCCCCCCTGTAAAACACCTCCCGTTCTATACTCCTACCTGCTGACAACCGACTATTGGTATTACCCTCCCAACGGTGACGCGGCAAAACATATGGTTTTCCATTACACCTACGAAAATCCCGATATATCAATCGCCAGGCAAAGCGTTTTACGCCAGGTTGAAAAGATAAAATCAACATTGGAAAAAGGTGACAGCACGCGGAAATACAACTATGAGGGGCTTCATCTTTGTTTGCAGTTTGGGGTGGAAAGCCCGCTTGATGAGGTTGGTGTGAAATTAATGAAGAGGTTCATCATTTTGGATGGCAAACCGGTGAGCAAAAATGAATTTCTTGAGAGATTTGAAGTGGATTCTTATTTGCTGAAGTCTACGCATGCGTCAGACGATTGTGATGATTGGCTGTGGCATCATAATTGATATCCGGAAGCACTCTTAGTGGACAAGCCGGTGCATCTGACCCCACCTTGCGCCGATTTAAACCAACCACCGTATCTGTCGGATTTAACTACATTTAGACTCGTCTATTCCGATCAACAGGGGGTGGTTATTTAGTCGGCACATCCATTAAGATGTATTATTTCTATGAAAATTCATAAAAATTTATCACCGATTTTTGTTCATAAATATGCTTGCATGAAATTCCGGTGACCGCCAATGCTCCTTATTTTTAATGTGTGAATCAAAAATACGGCGCGATGAAAAACATTCGACATTTCACGAAAAGTGATGCGGTGGACAATAGGATGGAGATGTCAAACCATCAGCAAGCGGTGCCAAAGTCAAAACTATTATCCGGTTCTGTGGCGGACAAGTACCCCGTAATGCTGGATGATGGCCGGACAGTGGTTTATATTACGGATAAAAGTCGGGAACGGGAGATACGGTTGCGGTATGGATTGAGAAATGGATAACTATTTCACTAAAGCAATTACCCCATAATATTTAAAACCCCGCCCGCATTGGACAAACCTTCCTACATTCATTACAGGTATATAGATCCCAACCCCTGTCATGTTCAAGCGTCGAGTGCTCACGACAAAGTTTCTGGTTTACGGTAACCCCGTTCAATGCTCCCACGGGACAAGCGTCAAGGCATAATTTGCAACCATTCGGACAGGCCAAATCGGAGACCATTGGGTCAGGTTCAATGGCGGCATCGATAAGAATGGCCCCAATGTAAACCAGATTACCCAACTCCCTATTAATGAGAAGCGTGTTCCTGCCCAGAATCCCCAGTCCGGCATTAAACGCGGCGTGACGCATCGAGAGGATGCCCATCCCGTGCATTTTTTCGGGTTCCCAGTGCAGATAAGGGACGTCGGTTGGAACGGGAATGGTGTGGATGCCCTGTTTCTCCAATTCATAGCACAGGTTCAGCCCAATCTTATCCAGTGAATCATAAAGAAGGTGAGCAGTGTGGGTGTAAACTACGGGGTTGTCTACATTAATTACATCGAACGGCATTCGTCTTAGAAATACAATTACCGATTTGCATTTGCTGTAAATATCTTTCGGATTGAACCCATTTGGAGCGTTTGCAAAGCGTTCAGCACTGGCAATGCCGCACCTGTCGGCACCAAGCCCAATGGCAATGGATTTAATTTCTTTGGCTGTAACCATTGTCGGTAAATAACTATTTCACCTTAACCTTTGTCGCCACATCTTCGGTGAACTCTTTGCACGGTTTAAACGCCGGAACAAAGTGAGCGGGAATTTTGACACTGATGCTCTTTGAAATGTTTTGTCCCGTCTTTTCCGCCCGTTTCTTGAGCAAAAACGTGCCAAACCCACGCAAATATATGGTTTCACCTTTCACCATTGATTGTTTAATGACTTCCATAACCGCTTCAACTGTGACGGAAACGGTGGGTTTTTCGAGGCCGGTGTTGGCGACGATTTGTTCTATAATTTGGGATTTGGTCATATTACTTATTTCGAATAATAGTCTTTAATTAAATAGGAAAATAAAACCCTATATGGGAATTAATAAATCTGTAACGTCGGCCAAATTTCCTGAACGTTGGAACTGACATTAACCCTTGGATCCTGTGCTTTGCCATTAACCCGAAGGGATTCAAGTGATACATTTTCCTGCAAATACTTGTTCAATTGGCCATATGTGACAATCCCTTTTGTTTCCTGAATCTTTTTCAATAGAAAATAAGTGAATATACCGTGTGACTTTTCTTTATATGACAATGCTGATTGATCCCCGCTACTGGCAGAGAAGACGATTATATTCCCCGATATCGTTTCTTCGGTTGGCAGTACTTTCATTCCTCTTGAAGCAAGCAAACCCGATTCTCTGCCACCTCCAGTAAAACAGGCATCCAAGAATATCGTTATACATTTCGCATTGGTTTGGGCCAGTTTATCATATAACCAATATAGTTTTATAGCAGAGGTTAGGTTCGATGCACTCACATCAACAGGAATCAGATGAGGGATCTTTGATTTTTCATCTGGGAAACCGTGTCCGGCATAAAAGAAAAACAATTCCCCATTTTCTCCCAAACGTGTCAAAATTTGTGTTACCAATTCTATCTTTCTTGACATCTCCCCAGCCGTTGCATTTAATAAAAGGAATGTGTTTTT
>CAYNMU010000080.1:6785-9227 GCA_964398395.1 uncultured Eubacteriales bacterium | reverse complement strand
ACGATGAATTCTATGGTTGATGATCCGAAAAGGTTTAGAAGAAAAATCGGCAAAAGAGGCGATGAAGCAAATTATCTGGGGCTGATACGATTTGCCGGAAAAACACTTCAAAAACTGACGCTCGGCAAACTTGGCAGAATTCTTTGGATAAAGGTTGACCCCTCGATTAAAAACATTTTGGCGAAGGACCTGGGCGTTGAAATCGTTCGAAATATGTTTGAAGGGGATGAACCCTATGTGGAAGGCACCCCAATCCATACATTGTTTATGAAAGTGCTAAAACGGTTAAGACCCGTTTTAAAAAAGTTGGAGAAAAAGCTCGGCAAAAAGAATCCGGCGCTGGCGGATATTCCGGCGTTTGTTTCAACGCTCATCGGGCACGGAGATGTGCCGGACAATAATGCCGTGCTTCATCTAAAATAACAGCGATAATAATCTCATTTGGAGGGAAACGAAATGCCGATTAATTTTAACAAAGACAGATGGGAAAAAGTAAGAGAAAACTACACAAAATGGTGGGACAATGAGCTCAGCCGCCCGATTATCGGGTTGACTATGTTTGAGGATTACCCGGAGCGGGACCAGCCCGACGCGCCTTGCCTTTCACAGCAGAGCTGTGCTGATTTTTCGTTTACGCCGGACGAACTGATTGACAGGCTGGACTATGAGCTTTCGGCGCTGACATTTTTGGGTGACTCTTTCCCGATGGTAAACCTTTCGTGCTTCGGTCCCGGCGTTGAGGCCGCTTTTATGGGCGCTAAGCTGGACAATTCGAACGGCGCCGTTTGGTTTTATCCGCCGGACAACACGCCGTTGGATATCAAAGAACTTCACTTTGAATATGACCCAAACAATAAATGGTTCTGCCGCATCAAAGACATCTGCGCGGCGGGCATGAAGCGCTGGCAGGGCAATGTGCTCGTCGGTATGCCGGATGTCGGCATGGGGCTGGATATTCTTGCCTCTTTCCGAACGACAGAGCAGCTGCTGTTTGACTTGGTTGACAGCCCCGGTGAGGTGCACCGCCTTATGGCGGAACTAGACGCGCTTTGGATGAAGTATTATATGGAAATAGACGCGGTTATGCAGCCCTTCAGCCCCGGCTACAGCGATTGGGCGAGCATTTACAGTGACACGCCTTTTTATACCCTGCAAAGTGATTTTTCCTATATGATAGGCACCCAGATGTTTGATGAGTTTACAAAGCCATACATCAAAAGTATGTGCAAAACACTCGACCGTTCCATATGTCATCTGGACGGTATCGGGCAGCTGCCGCACCTTGATTCCCTGCTGGCTATCCCCGAACTCAACGGTATTCAGTGGGTGCCGGGGGACGGCAACCCGGACTTTAAGCACTGGCCGGAAGTTTATAAAAAAATTCATGCGGCAGGCAAAAAAATTCAAGTTTTCGGCGGGCTTGATACGCTGGATGTTGTCGGCAGTCAGATAGGCGACTTCAAAAGTATCTGCGTGAAAAGCAATTTGGGTTACTGCCCGGATGCGGAAGAAGTAATTAGGCGGTTAAAAGAATATGGGCTCTAAGGATTGAGGCATTTATGGATAAAATTAAACTGGTTCTCCCCACAAAAGAACACGAAGAACAAGTGATGGATTATAAAAAAGAGTTTGAATTAAACGGCGATGCGCTACACGGTTCTGCCGGTCTCCTTAGAGCAAATAGCTATGATGAATGGCTTCGCGGATTGTCAATTAAGACAACCCAATCCGGGCTTGTAAAATCTTCACAATATTTAGCAATCCGAATCAGCGATAAAAAAATCGTCGGTATGATAAATATACGGCATTCATTGAACGATTATTTATTACAATTCGGAGGACACATCGGCTACAGCGTCAGAAAATCCGAGCGCAGAAAAGGGTATGCAACAGCAATGTTGCGGCTGGCTTTGGAAAAGTGCAAAGAACTGGGGTTAGAAAAAGTCCTTGTTACATGCAATAAAGACAACATTGCTTCGGCAAAAACCATTACCGGTAACGACGGTATTTTGGAAAACGAAGTCCCCGAGGGAGAAAGAATAACCCAAAGGTATTGGATTGAATTATAGAAATGCGCGAAGTTTGAAAGAAAAACTTTCAAACTAAAAGTTTTATGCTTTTCGGTACTGATTAATGACCGAAAGTATGCAAATTAAATCCTTGTACGCTTTTGCAAACATCGCATAAAACATTGAACAAGGAAGAAATGGACATTTAAATGAACGACATAAACTTCAGCGATTTTAATTTGAGCGAGGACCTGCTCAAAGCCATCGGACTGCTGGGCTTTGACAGTCCGACGCAAGTGCAGGCGCAGGTTATTCCTATCCTGTTGGAGAAACGGGATGTCATTGTAAAATCCCAAACCGGCAGCGGAAAAACGGCAGCATTTGCCATACCGGTTTGTCAGGAGATTGACTGGGAAGAAAACAAACCGCAAGC
>CAYNMU010000080.1:3134-6685 GCA_964398395.1 uncultured Eubacteriales bacterium | reverse complement strand
GAATTCACCGAAAAAATAGGCACCGCGCCCGAGATTAAAAAAGAAAAAGGCGCAGAGCTCGGTAAAGAAATTATGAAGCTGCACATCAATGCAGGCAAAAAAACAAAAATGAGGCCGGTTGATATTGTCGGTACCCTTTGCAATATTGAAGGCATGACGGCGGACGATATCGGTATCATCAACATCTTGGATATTTCGACTTTTGTGGAAATCTTAAACAATAAAGGCGAAATGGTTTTCAAGGTACTGCAAAAAACACCGATTAAAGGCAGACTTCGCAAGGTGAGCAAAACCGAACCGCAATGATTAAGTGAGTACCGGGTAACCTCTAAAATAACGGAGGCGTTTCATATGAACAAGGCGATAGTTATCGGCGCGAGCAGCGGAATTGGCAAAGAACTTGCGATACTCCTTTCAAAAGAAAACTTTACTGTTGGGCTGACCGCAAGAAGAACTGATTTGCTGGAGGATATTTCTTCGCAGCTGCCAACGAAGTCTTATGTAAAACATATGGATGTTTCACAGCCCGACTGCGCGATGAAAGAACTCGATGACTTAATTGCGGAAATGGATGGCGTTGACCTGATTGTATTTTGTTCGGGTACGGGCTATATCAACCCGGAGCTTGAATAGCAGAAGGAAAAAGAAACAATCGACGTTAATGTGACCGGCTTTTCGTGCATTGTGGATTTTTCGTATAATTATTTTAAGAAGCAGGGTTTCGGGCATTTCGTTGCAATCTCCTCTATTGCTGCGTTGCGCGGCGGCAGAGATGCCCCCGCCTACAATGCTTCAAAAGCTTTTGTTTCGAATTACATGGAAGGGCTAAGGTGCAAAGCCAGGAAAGAAAGCAAGAATTTAACCATTACTGATATCAGACCCGGGTTTGTGGATACCAAAATGGCGCAGGGAGACGGACTGTTTTGGGTTGCCGCACCCGATGTTGCGGCAAAACAAATAGTCGGCATTATCAAACGAAAAAAAGAAGTTGGTTATGTTACCAAAAGATGGCGTTTCATAGCGTGGCTATTTAAAATTATGCCGAACAAGATTTATGACAAACTAAGTTAAAAACTTTAACATCTATATTTGCAAGGAGTTTTCTATGAATACAGATAGAAAACTAGTTCTAATAGGTGAAGATAAGACCGATCAGGTTAACACTTGGAGTTATAATGATGGTAAAATCTGTGTAACATTTAGCATAAGGAAATCGTAAAAAATCTTCCCCTAAGGGGAGAGGCGAAATGCAGGCAAAGCCTGCTATGCTAAGGCTTTCGGATGAGGGGGGGTGAATATGATTTTAGCTTTTCCCATCATCAGTCACCAGATTTAACTGCATCTTCTGGAGACAGAAAATAATGTGAAATAGTAAAATAAGATATAAATTTATATAGTGGATGGTGGAAGCAGTGGAGAAAAAGTATCCCGAAATAGAAGAGTTCTACCAAAGCAAATACAACGAAGATGAGCGCATGTCTCGCAACCCCATTGAGTTTCTAAGATGTAAAGAAATAATTTCACGGTACTTAAATCATGACAAAATGGAGATTGCTGATATTGGTGGAGCAACTGGCGTATTTTCATATTGGCTTGCTCAAATGAATCACGCAGTTCATTTGTTGGACTATACGCCATCACATATCGAACAAGCAAAAGTAAATGGCAAAAAGTACAAATTAAAATTATCAACATTTACCTGTGGAGATGCAAGACACTTGTCATATTCTGATGAAAAATTTGACCTTGTGCTTGAAATGGGACCACTTTATCATTTGCAAGAAGAGCAGGATAGAATACGCTGCTTGTCAGAAGCACTAAGGGTATTAAAAGATGGTGGTATAACAATTTGTGAAGTTATTTCAAGATATGTTAATTTAATAGATGGATTTCAAGACTTCATGATTGATGATGAAAGATTTGTTAAGATTATGGATGAAGAAATAATTAGCGGAAAACATTCACCAGGTGATACTCCATATTTCACAACTGCATTTTTTCATACACCCGATGAAATCGTCAAAGAAATGAAAAAAGCCGGTTTTATTGATGTTTCATTAGTTGCTGTCGAGAGTTTTGCAAACATTCTTGATACGGCTCTTTTCTTGAAAGATGAACACAGAAAAGAACTATTGTTGAAATACATACGAGCAACAGAAAGCAATCCTGACTTAATTGGAATTTCAGCTCATTATATTGCGATTGGCAAGAAACGTACAGAATATGTATTTCCTATGTGCATATGACCTACCCAAAGCAAGGATTTCTTTTATCCCTATGTAAAATTATCCAACGATTTCAACTATTTTTTTTTAAGGGCAGCATTCCCATTTTCAAAATCAATCGATTTTAAAAGCGAAAATGCAGATAATCCCTCGAATGGCGGATTAAATGGCGGATTAAATTTCGTTTATCATGTTGTAGTAAAACTATAAAACGGCTTAGAATATATTTGATATAAACATTTATAAGGATGGGAAGCATATGAAAACAAACAAAGGCAAACCGCAAATCAGAAAGCTCGGCACCATTGACTGCGACATGGTGGAAACGACCCCGATTGTTATCAATGACCGGCTGTACCGTTTTGAATATGTTAGGGATAACTACCGTTACAATACGACCGGCAAATCCTACTTCCGTTTTAAGGATGCAGAAACCGGTGCGGTTACGGCACCGTTTGCCGAAGGGTATCATTTTGGCAGCGCTTTCAACGACAACGGAACTTTGTATGTTTTCGGCGTTCCGTTAATCGGCGGCGAAATCATGACGGTTTTTCGCTCAGTAGAGTTAGTAAACTGGGAACAAAAGGACATTTTTAACCTGCCGGATTGGCGACTTTTCAATAATTCAGTTTGCAAAGGCGCGGATGGCTTTGTTATGGCTTTTGAAATCGGCGGTCCGCCCGAAGAGTGCGGGCATCCTTTCACAATCCGCTTTGCAAAGTCGGATGATCTTTGGAATTGGTCACTCACTCCTTCCGATTGTGTTTATTCAAAAGACCGTTACACAGCATGCCCGTATATCCGCTTTCTCCCGCAGGACGGCAACTACTATATGATTTACCTGGAGGCTTTGCCGGGTTGGGGCTATGTTCCGTATATTGCCCGCAGCACAGATTTAGTCAATTGGCACCGCAGCCCGGTTAACCCTGTGCTGATGTATGACGAAAAAGAGGACAAAAAGCTTGGCAGCCGCTTCATCACGCCGGATGAGCGTGAACGGATAAACAATGCGCTTGATATTAACAACAGCGATGTTGATATGTGCGAATTTTTAGGGCGTACGGTTATTTATTACAGTTGGGGCAACCAAACCGGCATCGAGTTTTTGGCTGAGGCCGTTTACGAAGGTCCTATTGATGAATTATTGCAAGGCTTTTTTGATGAATGGGAAGGCGGAGTTCCTTGTTGAAAAAAGTTGCGGATGGAGATAATGTTTTCAAAAACAGTTGAAGATTATGCCAAAAGTAGTTATAATGAATATGAAATTTTTTAAAAAAAAGAGGAGAGACTTAAAATGGGTGACAGAAATATTAAAAACACCAACAT
>CAYNMU010000080.1:0-3034 GCA_964398395.1 uncultured Eubacteriales bacterium | reverse complement strand
CTCATGGAAGAATATTACCCCGAAGCTTTTGAAAAGCTAAAGGAATTTATCGCTGCCGGGCGTTGGGTTCCGGTTGGCAGCGCGTATGAAAACGGCGATGTCAACACGCCTTCTCCCGAGGCACTGTTTAGAAATATCCTTTACGGCAACAGCTATTTCCGCAATAAATTCGGCAAGGTTAGCAACGACATTTTTCTGCCCGATTGCTTCGGTTTCGGTTGGGCGCTTCCCTCCATTGCAAGGCATGCCAATTTAAAAGGATTTTCGACCGGCAAACTGACCTGGGGCGGTGTCTACGGGTCACCGTTTGATTTAGGCAGATGGTTCGGTGTTGACGGTAAAGATGTTTATGCAAATGTCAGCCCCGGTTCATATTCGAGAAGCTTCAATAAAGTAAGAGAAGACGACAGCCTTGCACCGAAGCTGAAAGATAACGAAAAATATGACCTTCCGATGACCTGCGGATTCTATGGCACCGGCGACAGAGGCGGCGCGCCGGGCGAAAGCGCTGTTAAAGTTGTTACGGAAGAAATAGCAAAGAATGACAGCAGCGAAGTGGATGTTAAATCAATCAGCTCAAATGAGTTGTTTGAAATTATGGATAATGAGCTTTCGGCGGAGCAAAAGGAAAAGCTCCCGACTTGGAGCACCGAGCTGCTTCTAACAGACCACGGCGTTGGCAGTTACACCTCAAGGTCGGTCGGCAAACGCTGGAACAAGCGCGCCGAGCAACTTGCGGACGCGGCGGAAAGAAGTGCGGTTGCGGCCGAATGGCTTGGCTTGGCAGAATATCCTCACGATGTTATCAACACCTCATGGAAACGCGCCATTGCGCACCAATTCCATGATGATATAACAGGCACATCCTTCCAAGTTTGCTACAAGCGCAATTGGAATGACTATATGCTTTCTCAAAATCAATTTGCCGAGGAATACCGCGCGGGCAGCGCAGGGATTACATCACAAATGGACACTTCTTTTGCCAAAGGTGTAGCGGTTGCGGTGACAAACCCGCTACAGGCGGAAGGCTTCCGCTGCGAAACCGTTTCAGCGAGCGTAAAACTGCCAAAAGACACAAAATATGTTAAGGTGCTTGACGCAAAAGGCAAAGCAGTTCCTTCACAAGTTGTTTCAACCTGCAAAGGTTTAACCGAGGTTGCGTTTTTGGCAAGCGTGCCATCGGTCGGCATCGCTGTTTATGATGTGCTTCCGGCGGAAAAACCATATGAAGACACGGCGGCGCTTCGCGTATCTTCAACCTCCATGGAAAACAGCAATTTGCGTGTTATGTTTAATACCGCGGGGGACATTTGTGAAGTTTTTGACAAAAAGCTTGGCATCAATGTGCTCTCCGGCGTTATTTCTTTAGCGCTCTTTGATTACAAGGGCAGCAAAGCATGGCCGGCTTGGGAATTAACTTACAACGAAGTTGTAGCCCCACCGCGCGAATACGCAAAGAACGCTAAAATAAAAATCCTTGAATTCGGTCCGGCAAGGGCGGCAATTGAAATCACAAGAACGGCAGGCCCGTCAACATTTAAACAAATCGTTTCTCTTGATGCCAACGGAGACACCGTCAAGGTATACAACGAGGTGGATTGGCGCTCAACATCCAGCCTGTTAAAGGTTGTTTTCCCGCTTGCAGTCGCAAATGATGTTGCAAGCTACGACTTGGGGCTTGGTGTGATTGAGCGCAATAATGACAAAGCAAAGCTCTATGAGGTCCCCGCGCAAATGTGGGCGGACATCACAAAGCGCGACAGCAGCTGCGGCGTTTCGGTCTTAAGCGATTCGAGAGCGGGCTGGGATAAACCCGACGACAATACCCTGCGCCTGACGGTGGTGCATACGCCCCTTTACAGCTTCCGCTGGGAATGCTCCCAACATCTGATGGATTTGGGGCTCAACAGGTTCTCCTTCGGTATCTACAGCCATTCGGGCGGTTGGCAGAACGGCACGCAAATGGCGGCGCAGCGATTTAATCAGCCGATGGCTGCCTTTGTTACCGAAACCCACAAGGGCAAATTGGGCACCGACTTTTCCTTCGCAAAAATCAGCAACGACGGCGTAATTATCAGAGCAATTAAAAAAGCAAACCAATTCGAAGAAGTTATCGTCCGCTTTAACGAGGGCGACGGCGCCCCAAAACAGGGCGTAAAATTTGCCATAGGCAATGGCATTGAATCAGCAAAAGAAGTCTTTGCTTCCGAGGAATTCATTTGCGACGCAACCGTTGTTGACGGCGAACTGGTCTTTGATATCAGTGCGTACGAGCCCAAAACTTTCGCGTTGACCCTCAAAAAATCCGCACTTAAAACTAAACCGGTTTCAATGCAGCCGCTTATTTTACCTTATAATGTTACGGCTATTACCGCACAGGATAAGATGGCCGCGTCGGAACTCTTTGAATCGCTTTCCATACCGCTTGAGATTATACCGGATAAAATTGTCAGCGGCGGAGTTGCCTTCAATATTTGCAAGGAAGATAAAAATGCCGTTGAATGCCATGGGCAGGTAATCGCTTTACCGGAAGGCTGCAAGCGTCTTTGTCTTTTAGCCGCCTCAATGGACGGCGACAGAAAAACCACTTTTAAAATCGGCGAAAAAGAGCATGAATATTTTATCCAGGATTGGGCGGAGGCACTCGGTGCGTGGGATTTGATAGGGCTTGGCGAAACAGGATATGTGAAGAAGGATACTTTGGCATGGAACACGACGCACGCACATAAACCGAGCGGCGATGAAATTGCAAAGCAACTGTACTTTTTCAAATATGCCTTTGATATTCCGGAAGGCGTGAAAGAAATCACTTTGCCGAAGGTGGAAGAAATTTTGATTCTTGCGGCAACCGCAAGCACCGACAGCACAGTTTTTGCACCTGCGGCCGAACTTTTTGACAGCCTTGAAAAACGCCCGTTCGACTACAAAATCTCAAGGGAAGAATATCTGAAGGCCAGGCCTTCTGTAATCGAACAGCTTCTTCAGAAAAAGGTGAACAGAAAAAAATCTTTGACCATTGACACCTCAATGTTAA
>CAYNMU010000079.1:0-9362 GCA_964398395.1 uncultured Eubacteriales bacterium | reverse complement strand
ACTCCAAATTTCCGTCGTCAGATTGAGACGACAGTGGGTCTGTCCCCGGAGTCCCTTTACTCCTTCGTCGCTAACTTAATCGCTAACTTCGTCGGAGAAGACATCGATAAAGTTAACGACTAAGTTAACGACTAAGTTCAGGAGACGACAGTGGGTCTGTCCCCGGAGACCCTTGTCTGATAACTATTTCAATAGAAACGTTGCCGACAAGATGACGTTCACACCGTCGCCTCTCGCAGCAGCCGCTCCGCATTCCGGTGCAGAATATTGTGGCGGTCGGCATCCGGGAGCCGGGCGTAGATTACCGCGCCCGCCGCATAATGCGGACTGTACCACGGCAGATCGGACCCCAACAGGGCCTTGTGCGATCCGGCGACCTGGACAAAGTATTCGATCACCCCATTCACATGCAGCGCGGAGCCCAGCGCCGATGGCGTACCGCTTCCGGCGGGGAGCACCGAGAAATCGTGTGAGGCATACACGGCCGTGAGGTCGAGGTAGACGTTGGGGAAGTCACGAGCCAACGCCGCGGAGAACTCCCAGTCGCCAAACCCGGAGTGCCCCATCAACAATCGCGCATTCGGATACCGCTTGGCCAGCCGTTCCACGTGCTGCGGCGAGTTATAGGCGCTGCCACCCCAGGTGTGGATCATCACGCATAGGCCAAGTTTGTCGGCGTGCTGTAGCGCGGGAGCGAAGGCCGGCCCATCCACCGGGTACGCGTGGTAGTCCGGCAGGAACTTGAAGCCGATGAAGCCCTTCGCACGGGCGAAGTCCTCCGGCGCCTGCCGCCACGAGGCCTCGTAGTGAGGGTTGACCGCCCAGTAGCCCAGTACCCGACCGGGATGCCGCTCGATGGCCGCCTGCATGACGCGGTTCCCCCGCTCGAAATCGCCCAGCAGCGCCTCATGACTGGAACACACAATGGTGCGGACACCGCAACGGTCCATCGCAGCAAGCATGGTCGCCTCATCGGCGGCCGGCAGGTGCCCCCCGGGAAATTCGGCCCAGTGGCCATGCATGTCGATGATGGTCGGGCAGGGCCGATTTGAGTCCATCGAGGGAGTCGATTCATTCGAGAGTGTCCCCGCCCAGCCCAGCAGCCGCTGCAGGTTCCCGCCGGCGATGGCAGCGCGGTCGGCCTCGGCGATCTCCGCGCCCAGCAGGTGCAGTTGCGCGCCGCCGGCGGCGTTGTCCGGGAAGCCGGATCCGAAAACGAGCCGCTCCGCGCCGTAGCGGGCCACGAAATCCTCGATGAGCCCCTCGACCAGCAGCCCGGAGGTGTCAAGGTGCAGGTTCGTGTAACGATCCAGGATCGGCCGCAGGAAGCGCTCCAGACTATGCGGCCCCTGGCTCATGGCGATCACCGTCAGTTCCGGACAATCGCGCAGCAGGTCGGCGATCGCCAGGCAGTCGGCCTTAACCAGCAACGGGATACGGTGGGCGGCCAGCATCTCCAGGTGCGGCCCGAAGGTCAGGCCATCAAGCCGGTAACGATGCTCGCAGGGGAAGGCACGGACGGCCCGTACGCCATCCCGGCGCAACTCGGCCAGAAAAGCGTCCGGCGCGGGCAGTTCGCCGGTCTGCGGCGGCATCAGCGTGCGCACCGGGAAGAGGCGCGAGTGCCCGCGCAGGTCTTCCAGAGCCACGCGGTCATAGACCTGCGGCGCGCCGAAGCGCTGGTTGACGTGATAGGCCAGCGCCGCACCGATGCCGCAGAAGTCCATCTGCTCCAGCAGTTCGGCGGGCGAGCCGGCGAAGCGGAACGGTGGCCGCGGGGGCCGGCCATACCAGCAGTTGCAGTCGAAGAAGGAATGGGTCATAAGTGATTTCCTGTTCGCATGTTGTCAGAAACTCCCTGTTCGTCCGATGGTGACCGGCCGCTCGCCGGCAATACCGCGATACACCACCGACGCGGCCACATCGGAGGCGCTTCCGCTCAGTGTAGCCGTGCCTGCTAAGGCGCGGTCTTCACCAGCACCGACCAGCTCCCCCCCCGCGCCGTACCCGGCGCGGCTACACGGGGAAATTCCCTCACCCTTCCCTCACCGCCAGGCACCCGTGAATTTGGAAGCGCGGCAACGTGACCTGCAGACGGCCATCCTTCCATGTCCAATCGAGCTTCCCGCCGCCCGGCTCCCACGTCACCGCCAGCGGCTTCTTCGCCAGACGGAGTTCGCAGGCGTAGGGGCCGACCTCCGGAATCTCGTCCACCCAGGCATCGTCGGTGACCAGTCTCGCCACGTCGCGGCCTGGGTTCTGGTTCACGAAGTGCACAAGCAGCCGGCCGTCGGCGGCGCGGCGCGGCGACAGGTCCACCCACGACGGCGCATCGGTCGTCAGGAAGGGGTGTGGTTCGAGTTGCCCGAGAATCTCGCGCAACCAGCGCAACATTTGCGGATCGCCGAGTGTCAGGTACATGCCGAAGATGTCCGTCGCCACATGCACCATCGTTCCCTTGCCGAGTGACCGGACGATCGCCGCCGGACACCCCGCTGCCTCCGGGTTTTGCTCGTCCACCTGCCCGTGCATCGGCCAGTTGTTGGCCAGGTGGCGGCATTCGGGATTGCGGTCATCCCAGGAACGATAGAGCGGATAGAGTTCGGTGCTGCCCGAGCGCAGCGTCAGCCGGTCCCAGGGCGATGCAACACCGCAGGGTTCGCCGAAGGCGTCATCCTTCAGGAACACGTGACCCTCGGCAACGGCCCCGAACTCCACCGCCTGGACGCCGAGCAGTTTCTGGATGCCGGGAGAACGGATCGTGGAGCCGGTGGTTAGGAGCTTGCCGCCGGCGCGGACAAAGGCTTCGAGCCGCTTCACGGTGGCGGCGTCCACCTGTTCGGGCAGGACCACCAGGTCATAGGGTGCCCCCGTCACGAGGCCGGTTTCATCCATGAGGTCCGGCGAGCGGTGCAACGCAGCGAGGGCCTTGTGCGCGCCCTGCACCCCGCCGCCACCGAAGGCCGGGCTGGCGGGGTCGCTGACCACGATGGCGGCACGGCTGGCGCTCCGGGTATGCAGGAAAAGCTCCTCGCGTTCGGCCAGGAACTCTCGCACGGCGATGGCCTTTTTCATGCGTGAGGGTACCAGCGCGCCGTCGCCGGCGGGATAGGTCCAGTAGCCGACCGCTCCGCCGTTGGCGGCCACGGTGGCGGCTTCCTGCATCATCCGCTCCACCGTCTTGGAGCGGCTGTGGACATGCTTGCGCCCATGGGTCAGGCTGGTGTCGCAGATGTAGGCGTCGTACGGCACGCCGAGGGTGCCGTACCAGCGCATCATGCGCGCCATGTCGTGCAGGAGGAAGATCCCGGGGGAGAAGAAGTCACCGCTGCGCCAGTCGAAGGGGCCGAGGAATTCCCGCCGTGGGCTGACATTGCCGGCGCTGTAGATGCAGCCGGGCTTGAGTTTCTTGATCAGGCCGTTGCAGCGTTCGCGCCACTCGCTCTCGGTCCGGTTCCACACGGGCAGGTAGGCGGCGTTGAACTCCGGGCGCTTGATGATCTCGCTCCAGGGTTCGGTCCAGCCGGTCGCCTCTCGGAAGCGGACCTGGCAGCGCGGGCAGTAGCAGGGGCCACCCCAGTCGCCGTCGAACCAGAACCCGTCGGGATCATATTGCTCGATCAGTTCCCGGAGCTGGATGGCGGCCCACTCCTCGAAGAACCCGCTCTGCGGGCAGTTGCCGAAGGAGGTGAAGTTCTGGAAGTCGCCAAAGAAGGTTTTGTCGCTGCCGTCGGGATGTTTCATCCGCCACTCGGGGTGGCGCAGTCCGGCAATGCCGTCGAGGGTGCCGCTGAAATAGAGCACGAGTTTTGTGCCCGCCGCGCGGGTGACCTCGCGGAAGAATTTCGGCATGTCCTGGCCGAGCATGGTGTGCTTCGTCTTCAGGGAGCTGTCCCAACTGGTGTAGCCGCTGTGCCCCTTGGCGTAGATGCAGAGATAACCGAGGTTCAATTGCTTGAGCCAGTCAACAGTCTGCTGGTACTTCGCTCCCGAGCCGTAGGGCCGGAACTGGACCTCGGTGTAGTAGTCTACCAACAGGTTCATCATGCCGTCGTTGAGCCAGGAACCGGCCCGGGAGACAGGCGTTTTCGTCGTGTGTTTGCGCATTGTCATTAGCCTTTCTTCATGTGTGATGGAATATCTCAACCATGTGTTCCCAATGCATGCTGCCCGGGCCGTTGGCGCAGGGCTCCTGCAGGGGCCTGATCAAATCCTCCCAGCGCGCGCAGGCAGGGTCGGCCAGGAGAATCCTGGTGACGGCCTCGATGTCACTGTTGTCTGGAACCTCGAAGTAGGAGAACAGTTGCCGCCCGTAGCGGAAGATCGAGTAGTTACGGATGCCGGTGCGCGTGATGGAAGCGAGCACCTCCGGCCAGACCGCGGCATGGAGGCGGTCATATTCCGCCTCCGCGCCAGGCCTAAGTCTCGCATATCTCCCAAAGCGTTTCATCTACCCACCCCTAACACTGAACACTGCATACTGAACACTGAACACTCCTTCCCCTCTTCCCTCACACCCTCACGCACTGGAACCCCATCGCCTCCGCGAAAACCTCGATCTCGCGGGCGGTGGCACCGAGCCCGAGCGACAAATGGTGGCTCGGCCCCTGCTGGCACCACGTGTCCATGAACTCGTGCAGCGGCTGGTCCAGCTTGACCCGGCAGTTCGGGTTGCCGATGTTCAGAATAGGCCCATCTACGACCTCGGCCACGCTGTAAATGAGCTTGAACGTGTCGCCTGCGTCGAACTGCGTGAGGTTGAGCAGCGTAATCGGCCCACGCTTCATCCGGAAGTCAATGCCGAGCCCGTGTCCCGTCTTGCCGTGGTGGACCTCGAGATGCTGGAGTTTCGGCTTGCCCTCGGCGACATTGATGTTGCTCGGCCCGTCATGCCCCACCAGCAACACGTCGGCATCGTAGTCCATGGCAAAGAACTCCAGGAACATGCCACCGGCGCCCAGCAGGTCATGAATCTTCATGGCCATCGCGGTCTTCACGTCGCCCTCGGTCACTCCGGGGCGGCCCAATGCCGCCAGTCGCGAGACGGCCAGGGCCGACTGCGACCGGAGTTGCGTCACGAGTTCTTTCTCGCCCCACCAGTAGTAGCCGAAGGCGCTGATATCGTGCTTGCGGATAATCTCGTCGTAAGCGACCGCCACCTGCGCGGAAAAGCGCAGGTGCTCATCAGTCACCGTGGCGTCCACCTCGTACATGTCCCGGAACTGTCCAACCATATCCTTGATCTGGGCCTCGGTGACACGGCGGTAGGCTTCCTCGATTTCCTCGACCTCCGGCCGCTTGAGCAGCCGCCCGGTGGCCTTGAGCACGCGGTGCTCGTCGGTAGGCATGTCGGTCATGTCGGTATAGGTGTTGCCGAGCACGCCGAAGTTGAGCCTGCGGAAGGCCCGCGCGGCGGCCGCGCCACGGATATCGGCGCCGAGTTCATGCCAGAGCCGGTCCTGGCCGAAATGGCCGGATATCACGCGGAAAGGCTTGCCGAGGCGCACGAGCGTGCCGGCGTATTCCGGAATGCAGCAAGGCCCCTCGTGGAAGAGGTATTCGGCGGTGTCCGACTTGACATAGTCGTAGGCGCTGTCGGCATGGACGTTCAGGAGCCGGATCGGCACGGAGAGATCCTTGACGGCCGGGACCATGACCATGCCGGTGGTGTAGCCCAGCGGAAAAACGAGGACGAGATCAACCTCCTTTTCGCGGAAAAACCGGCCTGCGGCTTCGGCCTTCTCAGGGGTATCGGCCAGGCCGGGATTCATGACTTCGCCGAAGGCCGCCAGGCGCGTCTCGAGCGCCTGCAGCATGGCAAGTCCCTTCTCTTTGAGGCCGGGGAACTGGCTCCAGTAAATCAGGTGCCCGGTCGGCAGCAGGCCGATACGGGGACGGGGGACAGTGGACAGTGTGCAGTGGGCAGAGGGCAGTTTTGGGTTCATGTTTAATAGTTATTGGTTATTGGTTAATCCACTTTCGTCCATTTCATTCCGGTCCACTCGCACAAGAGTGCCAGTTCACGGGAATAGTCGCCTGAGGCGCCGTTCCAGTGGTGACCCGCACCGCACCGGGCGATGCGCTGGAGGAGCGCCTCCGGGTTGTCCTTGAACCGCACCTTGAGCGGCGTGCCTTCATAGGAAAGGTCGGTCTCGGACGCCTCGCCCACCAGGCAGGCCAGGCGCAGCCCGTCGGGCCCGTACATCATATTGGTCAGCGTCACCGGACCGCGCAGCCGCGTGGCATAGCACACAGCCAGGCCGTCTTTTGTCTCGATCGAGCAGCGCAGGCAGACGTCGATCGGCTGCCCTGCCAGTCCAAAGGCCCCGGCACCGCAGTGCGAGAAGAGGACCTCATTCGTCTCCGGATACATCCGCAGCCAATCGCCATTGAACGCCGGCCGCCGGGTAAGGCCGCCCAGGGCGTGCATCAGGATCGTGGAATGCAGGTCGCCTTCGCAGCCCGCGGCGATGCCGGCATCGTTCAACCGAGCCACGCCGAGGCAGATCTTGGACTTCAGGTGCGGGAAGCAGTTAAGCGAGAGCGCGTCGAGCCCATGCCGCTCCGCCAGCCGCCGCGCGGCGAGGTAGTAGCGCGTCGAGAGGAGACCGTCGGCCTCCAGCGCCGTCACCTCGCCCACCGAGGCCTTGATCTCCTTCCAGGCGCCCGCGGCCTCGGCGTCGGGAATGGCCTTCGCGCCGTCGTAGAACTCCTCGACCGGGAGGTTCACCACGGTCACTCCGAGCTGCCGCTTGATGGCATATTCGTCAATGGCCATGCTGAACATCATCGGGCACTTGCCGCCGCAATAACCGACGCGCGCCGTGCGCAGTCGGCGCAACAGCATGGCGGCGCGCGAGAAGGCAAGAAGGCGGGAAAGAGGAGAGTGTGTAGCCGCGCCTGCTAAGGCGCGGTCCTCCTCCCCCGCGCCGTATCCGCCTTCGTCCCGCAATCGCGGGACTCCGGCGTGACGAGCCGGCGCGGCTACATTCGAGGCGCTTCCGCTCCCGGGAATATCCGCCCCCACGATCTCGTAACGCTTGCCCAAGTTGAAAAGCGTCGCGGTGATGAGCGGGCCGCAGACGACCGAAATGCATTGCAGCTCTCGCTCCACGCACCAGAGGAAGACGGGCTTGTCGCAGGCATCGAGCAGTTCGACGATGAACGTGTCCGGCACAAAGGTGGTGATGACCGCCAGGATGCAGTCCACGTCGGCCCGGCCCAGTTCCTCGCCTGCGGCGCGGGCATCGGCGTCCGTTAGCACGAACCTGCTGGCTGGCACGACCGTGACCGGCTGGGCGGCGAGAAGCCGATGCATCTCGCCCAGTTTGGCTGGCCCGAGTTCCTCGCCGAGGTTGTAGCCGCCATAGGCCAGACCGACGAGGCCGAGGCGGGTTTTTAGGGATGGGGTCATTGCGGTATGATTAGTGTTCAGTATTCAGTGTTCAGTATTCCGTATTCACCGAATCATAATAGGATGGATGTCTGCCGCATGCCACCGGACAGTTTGGCTATTTTATGTAGATTTTGGTCACGGAACGACGGGTGGCTCTTCCATCCGCGCCCCATCCGTCATCTTGCATTGCCCGGCTGCAGATGAGAGGCTGAAACTTGGTTGATCCACGAGACGGTATCCGGTTCATCAGTGTTGACGCGGCCTCTTCCTCATCGGAGTTGACTGGATGCATCCACTTTAGCTATCATCTTGACATCATCAATGAATGCAAGGAGAAAGCCATGATCGCGCAACTGACATTGCGGCAAGTCCCCGATGAAGTCGAGAAGGGCCTCCGGTCCAAGGCGCGGAAAGAGGGCCGCAGCTTGAAACGGTGGAGACAACCCCCGTGACAGCGGACATCGCCGAACGTTACGGCATTCTTGTCAGCCAACTGTCGCGCCAGGGGACTCCCATCCCGACCAACGACATCTGGGTCGCCGCCGCCGCCCAGATACCAGCGCCCGTCTTGTGAGCTATGACGCTCATTTTGCCCATGTGCCCGGCCTCATCATCCTGAATCCCTGACCCCCATGCCCTCCCCCACGCATAACTGGATCGCCGCCCATCCGACCGGCCGCGTGTTTCACTCGTCCATTGCCACGCCCCTCGGCCGTATCACCTGGGCCGGCCGACATCTGGATTCCCGGAGCACCAAACCCATGGCCATGCGGCGGTGGGACACCTATTCCGCCGTGTATGTCCTCAAGGGCCGGGCCCGGTTCCATGACGAGACCGGCCTCGACCTTCCGGTACGGGCCGGTGACCTGATGCTGATGTTCCCGCGCCACGGGTACCGCTATCTCTCGGCTCCCGGCGAACCCTGGAGCGAATTCTTCATCCAGTTCCGCGGACCGATCTTCGGCCTGTGGATGAAGGAAGGCCTGCTCGATCCACGCCACCCCATCCACCACATCGAGCCGGTGGATCATTGGTTACAGCGGCTTGAAACGATCATCAAGCCTCTCGCCCTGCCGGAACCGGCCCAGTCGCTCAAACGGGTCTGCCTGCTTCAGGAGTTCCTGTTGGACGCCGTCATCGCGCCCCAGACGGCCGCCGCCCCCGCCGATTCGCAGTGGCTGGCCGCCGCGCAGGACGCCTTGTCCGCCAGCCTGTCGCAACCCATCACGTGGGAGTCCTTCGCGCGCCGTTTCGATCTCTCGTATCACCGCTTCCGCAAGAAATTCACCGCGCTGGGGGGCGTCCCCCCCGCCGCCTACCGCATCGGCAAGGTCATCGAGCACGCCGAAACCCTGCTCCACAACCGCCGCCTCTCCCTGCGCGATATCGCCCGCCAATGCGGTTTCTACGACGAGTTCCATTTCGCCAAGCGATTCAAGGCCCTGACCGGCCTCACTCCCGCCCAGTACCGTAAGCGGGTGTAGCGGAAGTCATGGAATCCTCTCAGCCCAGTCAGAAAGGCCTCAACTAAGTGCCATTCGGGTCTATCACAGGTGCTCCCCCAGGACGCGACGGGGGCGTCGCGTCTACGTAGAAGCGGCGCCCTCGCCGCTTTCTTTTGTGGGGCTTCCGGGGTTTGTGTGGGTACACCCAATATCATGTGGTTCGGGAAGGCGAAATCGCGTAAGCGAGTCGGTTAAGGGTATCCGAGTAAGGGTGCGGTTAAGTGTAATAAGGTAAGGCGCTTGTGAGTTCCCTCCAACACTTAACCGACGCTCTTAATCGGATACACTTAACCGACCGACTTCATCGGGCGACTGCTGGTCTGTCCCCGGAGTCCCTTTTTGGAGTGCGGCGGCTTGACGCCGCTTTTCTTCGGCGCGGCTTGACGCGCCGTGTTGTCGGCCTGTCAAGCCAGGCCTTGTGAAAGCGGCGTCAAGCCGCCGCACTCCAAATTTCCGTCGTC
>CAYNMU010000078.1:5498-9398 GCA_964398395.1 uncultured Eubacteriales bacterium | reverse complement strand
TATATGGCGGACAGACTGGCAGAAATGGAAAATATGGATTTTCTCACTCTTTATTTTACCATCGAAACAAAAGAGGAGTGCGCTGCAATAATTGAGGCATATAGTAAGGGCAGTCCTCCGCAGGGAGAATTTACAAGAGGGCTTTATTATCGGGGCGTGGAGTAATTTTCGTTATAACAGATAATTGCATATGTAAGGGAGACACCTCTACATGACAAATAAGTTAAAGACCTTTTCCGCAAGAGAACGAAATATGTATTTTTTGGGTATGACGGGTGAAACTATCCTTTATACCATCATAGGAAGCTGTCTTGCCTATTACCTGCAATTTACAATTCTGATTCCGGCTATCACCGTAAGCATAATAATGGCAGTCGCAAGAGTATGGGATGCTTTTAACGACCCGATGATGGGCACAATTGTTGACAAAACAAGAACGAAGATCGGAAAATGTCAGCCGTATCTTTTAGCGGCCCCGGTGCCGATATTTATCACAACCGTATTATGTTTTGTCAACCTTGGTTTTTACAACCCTGCGATGGGACTTCTTGAAGGTAAAAACGCACTGATTGTCCTTTGGGCAATATTTACTTATTTGCTTTGGGAAATGACATTTACTATAGGGGATATTCCGCTGTGGGGAATTACCGCTCTTATGAGCGAGGACGAAAAAGACCGGACAAAATTGCTTTCCTATGCCCGAATAGCCTCGATGATAGGCGGAGGAATTGCATTGCTAACCGTGCAGCCTGTTGCATTGGCGCTTGGCAAACGATTCACGCCTCTTTTTACCGCTACCGCAAAGGTGAGCAGCGAAGCCGCCGGCGAAAGGCTGGGTTTTATTGTTGCCGCAATCGTTTTTGGGGTTGTTGGCTGTGTATTGTTTCAGCTGACCGGCATCTTTGTCAGGGAAAGAATACCTGTCTCAAAAAAATCCCGTACCTTAAAAGAAAACTTTGCTTTGATGTGGAAAAATAAGCCATTCAGGCAAATACTGCTTTCTGGAATATTGGGCAGCCCAAAGTATTTGCTCGGCTTAACTATAATTCCGCTGATAACCTATTATTATTCAAACAAGGACTCAAAAACTTTCATCTTTTACATGGCTCTTTGGGGCGGCGGAATGTTCGTGGGGCAATTCATGGCCGTGGGCATTGTCCCGAAGTTAGTCAAAAAGTTTTCAAAAAAGGATGTTTACAATTTCATTAACCTATTAAGTATAATTCCCTTTGTTTCTTTGTTTGCGCTTTATGTCAGCGCCCCGACGAAGTTGGTTGAGCCTTTTTATTTAATAATCTGCCTCGTGCTGTTTATGGCGGGAGGGGCAGTCAACGGTTTTTCAACGGTGCTTCAATCTATAATGATAGCCGACGCGGTTGACTATGAGGAATACTGCAGCGGCATAAGACCGGACGGCGTTTTCTTTTCGGGGCTGACCTTTATAGGCAAACTGTGTATCGGGATAGCTGTAATTATCAGCGGAATTGCTTATTCAATTGTAGGCTTTTCCGATGTGAAGGTTGCTGAAGTGAACGCGTTTATAGCAAGGGGCGGAATCCCGCGGCTCGAAAGCAAGTATGACGCATATATGATGGTGCTGTTTTTCCTTGTTTCCATCCCGCCCGCAATCGGAGGATTGTTAGCGGTTATTCCCACATGGAAGTATTGTTTGAGCAATGAAGAACACGGCAGAATTCTGGCGGAGTTGAATGTCAGACGGCATTCTGATGACAAAGAGGAAAATGCCGGGGAGCAATAACCGATTCCCGGCAAAAGCAATCAGCAAATATGCAAGGCAGGGGGCAAACCCGCAATGGCAAACAAGTTAAAGACCTATTCCCCGAAAGAAAGAAACATGTACTTTATCGGGATGATGGGGCAGAACATTATTTACAGCATCATCAGTGCGTCCCTCGCTTATTATTTGCAGTTTACAATTTTAATTCCCGCAGCAGCCGTTGCCGCGATGATGGCCATCGCAAGAATTTGGGACGCCTTTATGGACCCTATTATGGGTACAATTGTTGACAAGACCAGAACAAAAATCGGTAAATGCCGCCCATATCTTTTAGCCGTGCCGCTTCCGATTTTTATAATAACCATCCTGTGCTTTTTAAATTTCGGATTTTTTGACACAACTAAGGGCACATTCGAAGGCCACAACGCGCTCATTGTTATTTGGGCAGCCGTTACCTATATTTTATGGGGAATGACCTACAATGTCGGGGATATTCCGCTTTGGGGAATCACGGCGCTGATGAGCGAAGATGACAGAGACAGGGCAAAGCTGCTTTCGCTTGCCCAGATTGCGGGAGGCATAGGCGGCGGAATAGCTGTGCTGACTGTTCAGCCGGCAGCGCTTGAACTCGGCAAGAGATTTACGCATATGTTTACAGCTACCGCAAAGGTCAGCGCCGCCGCCGCTGGCGAAAGGATGGGCTTTATTGTTGCCGCCGCGGGATTCGGGCTTGCCGGCTGTGCGATGCTTCAATTAGTGGGCATATTTGCCAGGGAAAGAATACCCGCGTCAAAAGAAGCCCACACACTGAAAGAAAACTTTAAACTTATGTGGACAAACAAGCCTTTCAGGCAGATTTTACTTTCCGGCTTAATGGGCAGCCCGAGATATTTGCTTTTTTTGGCGGCAATGCCGTTGGTTTCCTACTATTACGCCAGCAAGAATCCGTTAATGGCGCTTGTATTCATTGTTATGCTGGGCGGCGGCATGTTTTTGGGGCAATTTTTTGCCATGGGCATCGCGCCGAACCTTCTTAAAAGATTTGCGAAAAGGGATCTTTACAACTACAGTAATTTACTCAGCGCAGTGCCGTTTGCATCCATCTTTCTTCTTTACCTGAGCGCGCCGGCAAGGCTGACCGAACCGTTATATTTAGTGATAAGCTTTGTTCTATTCACGCTCGGCGGCGCGGCAAACGGGCTGGCAACGGTGCTTATTTCCTTTATGATAGCCGATGCCGTGGACTATGAAGAATACCACAACGGCATAAGGCCGGACGCCGTTTTCTTTTCCGGGCAAACCTTTATTGTTAAGCTTGGTACCGGAATAGCGACGATAATCAGTGGTATCGCGTATTCGATTGTCGGGTTTTCCGACAAGACAGTGGGGGCGCTGAACACCTTTATTGCAAGCGGGGGGATTCCGAGGCTGGAAAGCAAATATGACTCGTATATGATGATTTTGTTTTTCCTTATTTCTATACCCCCGGCAGTCGGCGGGGTATTATCGGTTATCCCAACATGGCATTACAGCCTAACCGATGAAGAGCATAGAAGAATTCTTGTACAACTGAACGAGCGGCGCCATTACGGGGATGAAAATGATGCAATCGCGGAAGAACAGGAAAACTGATAATTGAAGGAGAAAACTGTTTTGGGAAATCAGCTGAAGACCTATTCTGCAAAAGAGAGAAATATTTATCTGCTGGGTATGGTGGGGCAGAATATCATCTATAGCATTATAGGTGCGTCGCTTGCCTATTACCTTCAGTTTACCATATTAATCCCTGCAATTGCGGTAAGCATTATTATGGCAACCGCAAGAGTTTGGGATGCTTTTGTTGACCCCGTGATGGGGAACCTTGTTGACAAAACGAGGACAAAAATAGGCAAATGCCGGCCGTATCTTTTGGCTGTACCGCTGCCGATTTTAATTATGACAATATTATGCTTTGTTTCCTTCGGATTTTTTGACACCTCCATGGGTATATTTGATGGGAAAAATGCACTGATTGTTTTATGGGCTGCTTTCACTTACATCATTTGGGGGACAATCTATTCCGGGGGAGATGTTCCTCTTTGGGGCATCACGGCGCTGATGAGCGAGGATGAAAAGGACAGAGCCAAGCTCCTTTCTTTCGCACGTATTGCATCGGGGATTGG
>CAYNMU010000078.1:0-5488 GCA_964398395.1 uncultured Eubacteriales bacterium | reverse complement strand
GAGGGATAGCCTTGCTGACTGTGCAGCCGCTCGCGCTGGCCATAGGCAAAAAGCTGGCTCCGTTATATAAAGCAACCGCTAAAGTCAGCAGTGCCGCTGCCGGTGAAAGAATGGGCTTCATTATTGCGGCAATTTCTTTCGGGGTAATCGGGTACGCTTTTCTTCAGTTGGTTGGGATTTTCGTAAGGGAAAGGATACCCGCTTCAAAGGAGTCCCGTTCCCTAAAAGAAAACTTTGCTTTGATGTGGAAAAATAAACCATTTAGGCAGATTCTGCTTTCGGGATTGCTGGGCAGCCCGAGATATTTGCTTTTATTGGCGGCGATGCCGCTGGTAACCTATTATTATGCAAGCAAAAATCCAATGACTGCGCTATTATTTATGATTTTATTGGGCGGAGGCATGTTTGTCGGGCAATTTGCCGCGATGGGTATTTCACCGAAATTAATTGATAAGTTTGCAAAGAAGGATATTTACAATTACAGCAATCTTTTCAGCGTTATCCCGTTTGCCGCGTTATTCGTTCTTTATATAAGCGCTCCGACCAAATTGGTCGAGCCGGTGTATTTGGCAATCTGCTTTGTGCTGTTTATGGCCGGAGGAGCTTCAAACGGGTTTTCAGCCGTTCTGCAATCCTTTATGATTGCCGATGCAGTGGATTACGAGGAATACAACAGCGGTATCCGGCCGGACGGCGTATTTTTTGCGGGGCTTACATTTATCGGCAAACTATGCACCGGTATCGCGACAATTATCAGCGGCATTGCTTATACAATCGTAGGTTTTTCGGATGCGAAGGTGGGGGAACTGAATACATTTATTGCACATGGCGGCATCCCGAGGCTCAGCAGCAAGTATGACCCGTATATGATGATTTTGTTTTTTCTGGTTTCAATACCGCCCGCCATCGGCGGAATACTGTCGGTTATCCCTACATGGAAGTATGCTTTAAGCGATGAAGAACATAAGAGAATTCTGGCCGAGTTAAACGAGCGGCGCCATAAAGAGAGCGACAGTGACGCAATTCCGGAATTAAATAATTAAAGGCTGAGAAGACGGAATTATAAAGTTATCAAGAACATATAATAAAGTACAAGAAATAACAGGAGGACAACACATCAATGGGACATCAGCTGAAGACCTATACTACAAAGGAAAGAAATATGTATCTGTTCGGTATGGCAGGGCAAAACATTATCTATAATATAATCGGCGCATCGCTTGCCTATTACCTTCAATTTACAATATTAATCCCTGCCATTGCGGTTGGCACAATGATGGCGGTTGCAAGAATTTGGGACGCGTTCATGGACCCCATTATGGGTTCTATTGTTGATAAAACAAGGACAAAAAGAGGCAAATGCAGACCGTATCTTTTGTATGTTCCGGTTCCGATTTTAATCATAACGGTAATGTGCTTTTTAAATTTTGGATTTTTCGACCCCTCAAAGGGAATGTTCGAAGGAATGAACGCGCTGATTGTTGTTTGGGCGGCTTTCTTTTACATGATTTGGGGGATGACTTACACCATCGGCGATGTGCCGCTTTGGAGCATATCAGCCCTTATGAGCGAGGACGATAAAGATAGAGCTAAGTTGCTTTCTCTCGCGAGAATCGCTGCAGGCGTAGGCGGCGGAATAGCACTGCTTACCATTCAGCCCTTATCGCTGCAGCTTGGCAAAATGTTCACACCGTTTTTTAAGGATACCGTCAGAGTGAGCAGCGAAGCGCAGGGTGAAAGAATGGGCTTTATCGTTGCCGCCGTTATTTTCGGCGTTCTTGGGACTGCGCTTTTTCAGCTGGTGGGTATTTTTACAAGGGAAAGAATCCCCGCTTCAAAAGAATCCCGTACGGTTATGCAAAATTTTGCGTTGATGTGGAAAAACAAACCGTTCAGACAAATTCTGCTTTCCGGTCTGATGGGCAGCCCAAGGTATTTGGTTATGCTGGCGGCAATGCCGCTTGTGAGCTATTATTATGCAAGCAAAAGCCCGCTTTTGGCAGTTCTTTATATGGCGCTGCTTGGCGGAGGCATGTTTGTCGGGCAGTTTATCGCGATGGCCTTCGCCCCCAAACTAATCAGAAGATTTGAAAAAAAGGATCTTTACAATTATAGCAATTTAATCGGCATTCTGCCCTTTGCGTCGCTGTTTGTTCTTTATCTGATCGCGCCGACAAATTTGGTTGCCCCGGGTTATTTGGCAATCTGCTTTGTTATGTTTATGGCTGGCGGCGCAACAAACGGGATTTCTACGGTGCTGCAATCCTTTATGATTGCCGATGCGGTGGACTATGAGGAATCCTGCAGCGGGATAAGACCGGATGGCGTTTTCTTTGCCGGGCAATCCTTTATCACAAAGCTATGTACTGGAATAGCAACATTTTTAAGCAGCATGGCTTATGCGATTGTCGGCTTTTCGGATGCAAAAGTTTCGGAAATAAATACCTTTATCGCAAACGGGGGCGTTCCGAGATTGGAAAGCAAATATTCACAATACATGATGATTTTGTTTTTCCTGGTCTCCATTCCGCCGGCGATAGGTGGCATCTTAGCGGTTATTCCAACATGGAAATACGCTTTGAGCGATAAGGAACATGCGAGAATTCTTGCGGAACTGAATGCAAAACGCCACGAGAGTAAGGAAGAGGAGGCAGCGAATGAACAATCTTAAAATAATGAAGGTTAGGGAAAACGCAAAAATCCCGCAGCGTGCAACCGGCGGCAGCGCTGGGCTTGACCTTTGCGCCTGCATAGAAGCACCGCTGACAATTCCGGCGAGGGGCAGCGCGGTTATCCCGACAGGCATCGCAATTTCGCTCCCGAGTGCGGAACTTGCGGCGTTTGTTTTTGCCCGCAGCGGTCTGGCAATCAAACACGGCATCGGACTTTTAAACGGCGTAGGTGTAATAGACAGCGACTATAGGGGAGAAATTTGCGTAGGGCTTGTCAATCAGTTTGATGAGACTTATCAAATAACGCCCGGCGAGCGGATTGCACAGATGATTGTTATGCCGGTTTCGCTCCTGCCCGTTTTGGAAGCAGAGAGTCTTGATGAAACCGAAAGAGGTTCCGGCGGTTTCGGCTCAACTGGAAGATAGTGGTAAGAAAGCTGCCAAACACCGGGTTAAATCATCTTGCTGACAAGCTATTGACTTTTTTTGATAATATGGTAATATTAGGTATACCTTTATGAAACTAAAGGGGAGTAGCTTGAAAGCTTTGGCAATCCCAAAGTTTGACCCGCCTGTCAACAACCGTCGAAAAATTTTCGGCTGGCAGTGGCCATTTATGGAAGCAAGACCTTTGGCAGACAATTGTCTGCCAAAGGTCTTTTTATCTAACAGCACAATCGGCACTAAATGAAAGGGTTTGATTTTTTAAATGAAGTTCTATCTGGAGCAAATGGAGAATGTTTTTGCGGAGGTTAATAGTTCACAAGCCGGGTTGACGGACAAAGAAGCCGATGAAAGGCGTACCCGCGACGGCAAAAATAAACTTGACGAGGCAAAAAAAGATTCGTTGGTCAAGCGATTTGTCAAGCAGATGCTTGACCCGATGATTATTATACTGATAGCCGCGGCAACTATTTCGGCGGTAATCGCCGTCATGGATAAAAAGTTCCCCGCGGATGTCCTTATTATCCTTGCCGTTGTTCTCATTAACGCTGTTCTCGGCGTTTACCAGGAGAGCAAGGCGGAAAAAGCGATTGAAGCGTTGCAGAAAATGGCGGCAGCAACTTCAAAAGTTCTGCGCGACGGCAAAATTGCAAGCGTAAAAAGCGAAGATCTTGTTGCGGGTGATGTTATCCTGCTTGAAGCGGGTGATGCGGTGCCGGCCGACTGCCGCATTTTTGAGTGCGCGAGCATGAAGATAGAGGAAGCGGCGCTGACCGGTGAATCTGTGCCTGTCGGCAAGATCATTGAAAAGCTTGCCGGCAAAGAAAACGGCGATGTTACTTTAGGCGACCGCAAGAACATGGTTTATATGGGCAGTACTGTCGTTTACGGCAGAGGCAAGGCGGTTGTGGTCGCCACCGGCATGAACACGGAAATGGGCAAAATTGCAAACGCCATTGCCAATGCCGAGGAAGGGCTGACGCCCCTTCAGATTAAGCTCAATCAGCTCAGCAAAATCCTCAGTTTTCTTGTTATCGGCATTTGTGTTTTTATTTTCGCTTTCCGCTTAGTTATGCAGATGATAAACGGCGAGCCAATCAATGTTACCTTTGCGCTTGATGTTTTCATGATTGCGGTAAGCCTTGCGGTCGCCGCCATTCCGGAAGGACTTGTGGCAGTGGTGACAATCGTCCTTTCAATCGGCGTCACCAACATGTCCAAGAAAAATGCGATTATCCGCAAACTGACGGCTGTCGAAACCCTGGGCTGCACGCAGATTATTTGTTCCGATAAAACAGGCACACTTACCCAAAACAAAATGACGGTTGTTGAGCATTACGGCACAGACGAGGGTTTGCTTGCCCACGCCATGGCTATTTGTACGGATGCGGAACTGGACCGGGATGGCGGGATTACCGGCGAGCCGACCGAGGCTGCGCTTGTCAAATATGCGCTGACTTTGGAGATGAACAAGAACGACCTGAAAGACAGGCATCCGAGAGTGGGCGAAGCGCCGTTCGATTCGATGCGCAAAATGATGTCAACTGTCCATGTGCATGGTGAAAACTTCATTCAGTACACAAAGGGCGCACCGGATGAAATACTCAAAAAGTGCGCTTTCATTGATATTGACGGTGTGGCTGTTCCCATAACGAAGGAGCATATCGAACAAATTGCCGCTGCGAATCACAATATGGCCGGCAAGGCCTTGCGTGTTTTGGCTGCCGCATACAGAAAACATCCGGAGGTTCCGGTATCCTTTGAACCGGCTGATTTAGAGAATGACATGGTGTTTATCGGTTTAACAGGTATGATTGACCCTGTCCGCCCGGAGGTAAAGGCGGCGATTGAAGAATGCCGCGGCGCGGGCATTACCCCGGTGATGATAACCGGCGACCACAGGGACACAGCCGTTGCCATCGCGATGGAACTCGGTATTATTGATGATGGCGCGGAGGCGATAACAGGCGCGCAGCTGAATGAAATGAGCGATGAGGAGTTCGCCGAAAAGGTTGACAAAATTTATGTTTATGCAAGGGTTCAGCCGGAGCATAAGGTCCGCATTGTCAACGCATGGCGCAAAAAAGGGATGATAACCGCCATGACCGGCGACGGCGTAAACGATGCCCCGTCCATCAAATCGGCGGATATCGGCGTGGGGATGGGTATAACCGGCACCGATGTCACAAAGAATGTTGCAGACATGGTGCTGGCGGACGATAACTTCGCGACGATTGTCCATGCTGTTGCCGAGGGCAGAAAAATTTACGATAACATCCGCAAGGCGATACAGTTCTTGCTGGGTTCAAACCTGAGTGAAGTGCTTTCAATCTTTATTGCGACTCTTCTCAGTTTTAATATTTTGTACCCCG